>JAEWSD010000030.1 GCA_023398615.1 Bacillota bacterium | reverse complement strand
AAACTGGAAAATGTCTGCACCCAACCTGGTAAAGTGCAGTAAATGCGGTGCGTTAATGATGCCGCACAGAGTATGCAAGGCTTGCGGGTCTTACAACAAGAAAGAAATCATTCCCCAGGATTAATGATGGTATAAGGCTTCCCGGTTATTCGGGGAGCTTTATTTTTTTATTTTTGCCTCGTTATATTCGATACTTACCTGCTTCAGTACTATGTACAAAGCAATATAATTTAATGTTGATTTCTGGAACCAAATGGTTTATAATATAATTATAAGCAGAACATACATTCGGACAGTATCAAAATTTTGAATACTTAAGGATATTATATGGAGTAGATAAATTGATAAAAAGCAAATATTTTTTATGTTCTTAATCATATAATAAGAGTAGAATTTTTATTTTTTAATATAGGAGGTATAAATAATGGCGTGTGTATATGATGTTGCAAAATACATTTTAAAGCAGATGGGTAGCGTTACTACTATGAAGCTTGAGAAATTAGTATATTATTGTCAGGCATGGTCGTTAGGTTGGGATGAGGTTCCTCTATTTGATGAAGATTTTGAGGCTTGGGCAAATGGACCTGTTTGTCCTGATCTTTTTAATAAGCATAGAGGCTTTTTTGTTGTAGATGAAGCTTTATTTAATGACAGAGAAGATTATACCTTTACTAAGACTGAATTAGAAACAATCCACGCGGTTTTAAAGTACTATGGTGATAAAGAGCCACAATGGTTAAGTGAACTTACTCATAATGAAGACCCTTGGAAAAGTGCAAGACATGGTTGTTCTCCAGGTACAAATTGCAGCAATATAATAACGAAAGAAAGCATGCAATCATATTATGGGGGTTTAGTCTAGTGGCTAAGAAAGATAAAAACATTAGAAGTAACAAAAAGATAGAAGGCAAGAAAATACCAAAGCATCAAATAGACCCGGACGGTTATTTTAGTAAGACGCCTGTTTGGGTATTTAGCAAAAGTGACAGAACCTATGGAAAATGGGGGCTAAATAATTGTGACGATTTTTATAATATCATTGTAGACAAGCTAATATCTTATGAAGGGTTAACCTGGAACCAAATCCAAAATGCATCCGGAGGAAGACTAGAGGAACAAATAATCATTTTATAAAAATGCATGAAATGGTAAAAGAAGCACAAGAAAGAGCAAAAGATATTAAATTGGATGTTGATGAATTATTTTCATTAAGACTTGACGGGACAAAAAGATTATTCGGAATTATTGATAATGGTACCTTTTATATTATTTGGTTTACAGATAACCATGATATATGCCTATCAAATAAAAAAAATACATAGAACCTTATATTTCATGAAAGAAACTTATCCGGTAATAATCTCAAAAGCAGCGGGAAGGAGGTATAGTGACTTGGGTAAAAAAAAACGTACCTTACCAGTTCTTATCTTGGGAATTACTATCTTAATCACTGGAAGTTTTTTTGTTTCAAAAGTTGATGCAATTTCAGACATCAAATCGATGGGAGAACTGTTCCGGGAGCAAAAGGCCTCACAGGATAATGATACCGTTGTTATTGAAGGAAATAATATTACGATAACCGAAAAGGAAATAGAAGATAAAGCAGCTGTATATCTTAAAACAGGAGATGTGAATCCTGTGGATTCTGCGGTACAGCATTTGCTGGAAAGAAAGGTCTTATATAATAAGGCGATCAGTGGGGATTTTCAGTCTCGGATGAGGAATTAGATAGCGAAATTGAAAAATTAAAAGAAGTATCTGAAAAAGCGGAAAATTATTCGGAATATGAAGAGTTTATAAACGGTTATGGCGGAGAGGATACTTATTTCAATGATATGAAGGAAGACTACAGAATTTCAATAGCGGTTAATAAATACTTAATGAGCGAGCAGGAAAAATATGAAGCCGCCGGCATAAGTCAAAAAACTTCAAATGATTCGGATAATTTATCAGCGGTTTGGAACAGTAGAAAAAATGACTTGGTAACAGAACTGATAAATAATGAAAATATAATAATAAAAGATGAGAAATATAAAAATTTGTTTTTGTATAGAAAATATGAAAATGTTAAATTTGATGATGCCAGTTAAAGTATTTTGATCGATATGAGATATAAAAGAAAGCTTACACTCCGCAACGGAATGCAAGCTTTCTTTTGCTTATGCTTATTGATTCTTAATTTCCTCCGGGACCGTCGCGCCGTCCGCTGTCATCCGGTATTGTATCGGAAACCGTTGTATTCCTGTATTTTGACTTTGTATCCACGGCTGCGGATTTGCTTGTAGTGCTGGTGCCGGCATCTTTTGCATTCTTATTTTTCTTGGAATGTGACATTATTTCCTCCATTCTGCCGTCAGGCGGCATATCATTATTAAAAATTTCATAGGGATAGTATCTATCTTTTGGAGAAAAAAATGCAGGTTATGAAATGATTTAATTTATTTTTGTATCGTTGTCTGAAAGGACATAACGGATTAAGGATTGAATATATCGGGATATCCCTGTAACATCCTTTAAGAACGGGTTTGTTATATCAAGAAAGGAAACCTTGTCGTTGTATTCGGATTTGAAACTTGGTCCGGCAAGTTCTTCCGGCTGAGGGAGGAAGCAGCCTGCCTGTTTCCGGTAACAGTTGGAGGCTTTGGCCTTTTCCCGGTAATCGCGGTCAACAAATTGCGCCACACTTTTATGAACTGCCATGTCTTCCTTCGGAAGGTAATAGTAATCCTTATAGTTGGCGTAAAAGTATTTTAATTCTCCTTTATAGATGGGGATCCGGAGAAGAATTTCATCGTCTGCGGCACTGATTCTTAAGCAGTCTCCCGCCAAGGGAGCTTCCCAGGAGATTTTACGGGGCAGGGTACAGGGCAGCCGGAAGGTGATCTGCCTGACATACTCATCACAGAAATCGGAGAATATTTCATAGGTTTCTGGATTTTCCCCGAATATATCGGTATAATAAAGGAGATCGGAAAGCTTAAGCAGGTTTTTTACGTCCTCCATATTATGAAGCAGAAGAATTTCGGATAATTCATCGGAGGCCGGAGCGGATTGACTGCGGTTTAATTTTTCATATTGGAGTCTTCCCAGGTAGTTTGCATAGACGTGAATAAGCTCCTCGCCGGAGCAGGTGTCCTTCCGTTCCAGGTTTAGGAAGCGTTCAACGGTTTTCAATTTAAAATCGGAAAGCGGCAGCACCCTTTTATATGGCCTGAGCTTTTTGTAAATGTCAAAGCTTTCAATTCCGTCAAAGGCATAGGGAATATTATGCTGCCTGCATTTTTGCAGGATAAAGGGAATGTCAAAGCCGCTTCCGTTATAATGTACCAGGCGTTTGTAGGAGGTCAGCATAGTTAAAAAAGCTGTAAGGATTGCTTTCTCGCCGTTCCATTCATCGGACAGCCATTGTGTCATATGCCATTTGCCGTTTTTAAAGTACATACACCCGATCAGATACAGGAAGGAAGTATGTGCGGAAAACCCGGTGGTCTCGATATCAAAGAACAGGATGTCCTCCCAGGCATAGGGTATCTGCATAGGATAGGAAGAAATTATGTTAAGTTTGGTTTGTACTGTTTTCATGGTTTCTATGTATTTGTGCAGCTTGTGGCGCACTTAGACCTCCTTCCTGTTTTTAAATCAAATACATTACTATTTTATCATAAAAGTAAAGCTTTACAAGTACGGTATAATAAAATGTAATTTAGGAGTATATTTTGCGATTCAAATATGTTAAAATATGCATAATCTTTTAATTACCGTAAGTTATAAAAAGGGGATTGTATAAAGTCATGTGGGATATGCATATATTTAATATTAAGTTTATTACTGTTTTTTATAATTTTTTCATATACGCGTTTCTTGGCTGGATCTATGAAAGCGTGTATGTTTCCATAGTAAAGAGGAACTGGGTTAACCGGGGATTCTTAAACGGCCCGGTGATCCCTCTTTACGGGGCGGGTGCGACGCTTATCTATATGGTATTCTGGCAGTACAGGGAGAACCTGTTTCTTATATTTGCCGGGGGAATGCTGCTTGCGACGGTGCTGGAATATCTGACCTCTCTGGTTATGGAGCTGATATTCCATGCAAAATGGTGGGACTACAGTGATATAAAATATAATTATCATGGCAGGATATGTCTTGGGGTATCGGTTTTCTGGGGAATCCTATCCGTGCTTGTGATTGAGCTGCTGCAGCCTCATGTATTAAAGCTGATGGAATTCATACCGGAAAGGCAGGGAGAATATATCGGATATCTTTTATTTACCCTGCTCCTGGGCGATTTGACATTTACGGTAGTACATACGGTACAATTGAACAGTATGCTGGCGGATCTTCAGAGAATTAAGCAGGAATTCTCCGATTATATCGAAAGTACGAAACTATACGGAACGAGAGAGGAATGGAAGATTAAGCTTTCCAACTTTAAAATTTCGGATTTACTTGAGAATATTAAGCTAAGCATTGAAGAAAATAAGGAAAAGCTGATTGAATTGAACAGAAACAGAGAAGGCTTTGAGATAAAGAAATTCAGAGCAGATATTGAAAGGCATGTTAAGGATTACTTATGCAAATTCCATTCCCGAACCGGCATGACGAGTCTTGTACAGAAGCGTCTGCTGAAAGCATTCCCGAATGTAAGATTCATAAAACGCGAGGATGCGCTGAAGGATTTAAAAGAGCGGCTTTTGAAATATAGAAAAAAATAAGGGGTGTAACCATGAGCGGGATATTCAAAGAAGATATGATAGGGACCAGCAAGGCATACTTAAGCGGGGGGCTTCGTGTTGCCTTGGTCGGAGTACTGGTCCTGATCCAAATGTTCCTCATTCTGGTACTTACATACTGGTTGAGTGATTCGACAATATACATTTATATGTTTATAGAAATCGGCAGTATTTTCATTACAATCGGTTTGGTTAATGATAACAGAAGTCCATCCTATAAGATCAGCTGGATCTGCATCGTTCTGGTATTGCCGATAACAGGCCACATTATGTATGCGTTATGGGGGAAAAGTGATTCGAAACGCAATATTGAGAAGAAGGTGCTGGCAAAGCTGCATCACGGAGCCGAATATTTCCATTATGACCGCAGCCTTGCGGAGGAGTATGCGCAAAAAT
The DNA here is from genome assembly GCA_023398615.1 of Bacillota bacterium. GTDB lineage: Bacteria > Bacillota > Clostridia > Lachnospirales > Lachnospiraceae > Anaerocolumna. The sequence goes on along the minus strand of JAEWSD010000030.1, from coordinate 6,282 downwards.
ATCCTACGAAAAGCAGGATTTCAAGATATCTGGAAACCCAGCATTTCCCCCTGTTTAAAAATAACCGGATAGAATACTACCCTATGGGGGAAGATGTATTTGAAGCTATTTTTGATGATATCAAGAAGGCGGAAAGATTTATATTTGTTAATTTCTTCATTATCGGGGAAGGAATATTATGGGATAAAATGCATGAGCTGCTGCTTGAGAAGATAAAATCGGGAGTTCAGGTAAAATTCATGTATGATGATTTTGGAGCTACCCTGCGTACCCCGAAAAATTTCAGGAGGAACCTGGAAGCGGAAGGCTTTGAAATCGGCGTGTTCAATCCGATACACAAGTATACGGATAAACTGTACATGAACTACAGAAGCCATCAGAAAATTATTGTGATTGACGGTAATTACGGGTATACCGGCGGAATCAACCTGGCCGACGAATATGTAAACCTGGTGCACCGTTTCGGAATCTGGAAGGATAATGCGGTAAGGGTGGAAGGTGATGCGGTCTGGGGATTAACCGTGACCTTTCTGCAGATGTGGGAGATATGTAATCCGAGTATCCTGATTGATTACAACCGGTACCGGCCGAATAAAGAATTCGCGGAGAGCGACGTATATTGCCATGTGATTGCGGACGGCCCGGCGAATAATCCGAATAATCCGATTGAAATTACGTATAAGCAGATCATTAACTATGCAAAGAAATACGTATATATCACAACGCCGTACCTCATTATTGAGGATGACATGAGGGAGACCTTGATAACCGCGGTAAGGAGCGGCATTGATGTGAGGATTATCACTCCCTATATACCGGACAAGAAATATGTAAAGGTGCTGACTAACTATAATTATGGGAGACTCCTTGAGGCCGGTGTTAAAATTTATGAATATGAGCCCGGTTTTATTCATGCGAAAACCATCATAAACGAGGACTGCGGCATCGTCGGAACGATCAACATGGATTACCGCAGCTTTTATCTTCATTATGAATGCGGACTATGGATGTGCAGCAGAGAGGTTATCGATGTAATCAAGGAGGATTTGCTTAAGACCATAGAGGACAGTATAGAAGTTTCTTATATGGAATGGAGGAACAGATCCTGGTACCTTAAAGTATACCAGCCGGTATTAAACCTGTTTTCAACCCTGATGTAGCAGGATGTTTCAAATGCGGAGTGAGGTGTAAATATCCATATGTATACCAATGTATGCAAGCATTGCTATAAAGTATTTAAGTCAAGATTTAAAACGTATTATTGCAGCAAATGTAAGGAGGTAGATTACAGTCAGTTTGATGATATCGAAGCTTACTTAAAGGAATATCCGAACAGTAACGCGTTGCAGATATCGGAGAACTTGGGGATAACGGCATATGAAGTGCTCGGTTATCTGAAAGAGGGAAGATTAAATGTATCAAAGGGAACTTTCAGCAGACTTGATTAAATGCACCCAGGAGGAAGATTATGTTAACCTTAGATTTGAATGGAAAATGGCTGTTTAAAATAAACGGCGAAAATATTTATGGTATTGCGGAAGGATACATGGAAGCACAGGTGCCCGGCTCGGTTTACGGTGCTTTATATGAGTTGGGGAAAATACCGGATCCGTTTTACCGCGATAATGAATTAACGGCATTACAATTAATGGAGAATGATTTTACCTATGTTTTGAATTTTGATATAGCGGAAGAGCTGTTAAACCAGGATGCCGTATTGCTGCATTTTGACGGGATCGACACACTGGCAGACGTATTCCTTAATGGACAGCTTATCGGGAATACCTGCAATATGCATCGGATCTGGGAATATGATATCAAGGATGCCGCCCATGCCGGTACGAATGAATTGAAGGTAATATTGCATTCCCCGACGAAGTATATCAAGGCGGAACAGGAGAAATGCTTTGCCGGAGGCTCCGGTGAATGCATGCAGGGCTTCCCGCATCTCAGGAAAGCTCATTGCATGTTCGGATGGGACTGGGGTCCGAGACTTCCGGATGCCGGTATCTGGCGGGGAGTATGTATCTTAGGCGTGGATAAAGGCCGGTTCGATCAGGTGTATGTAAAGCAGAAGCATGAACGGCATAAGGTAACTTTATCCTTTGATTACAGCATAGAGCTTTTCGGAAGGGATTCCGAATTAAGTGCAAAGATTCAGGTTACCGGGCCGGACGGAACCGTTTATAAGCAGGATGAGGAAGAGAATGTTGTTATCGGCAATCCTCAGCTTTGGTGGCCGAACGGTTACGGGAAGCAGCCGTTATATACGGTAAAAGCGGAACTGACCGATGACGGCGGCAGAGTTTTGGATGTGTGGGAGAGAAGAATCGGGCTCAGAACTCTGACGATTCATAAGGAAGAGGATCAATGGGGTGAAAGCTTCACCCATGAGGTAAACGGTGTGCAGATTTTTGCAATGGGTGCGGATTATATCCCTGAGGATAACCTGTTCGGCCGTATCAACGAGGGACGAACCAGAAGGCTGCTGGAGGACTGTATTGCGGCAAATCATAATGCAATCCGTGTCTGGGGCGGGGGTTACTATCCGGACGACTATTTCTATGACATCTGTGACGAATTGGGCTTGCTGGTATGGCAGGACTTCATGTTTGCCTGTGCCGACTATGAGCTGGCCGATGCCTTTGAAGACAATATCCGCCAGGAGATAACGGAAAATGTGATCCGTCTGCGTCATCATGCCAGCCTTGCCCTGTGGTGCGGCAATAATGAGATGGAGACACAGACGATGGATAAATTCTATAATCCGTCTCCAAAGCAGTATATGGACTATATTAAGATATTTGAATATATTATACCGAAGCTTGTAGCAGAGCTGGACCCGCAGACCTTTTATTGGCCTTCCTCCCCGTCCACCGGCGGCAACTATCATGATCCGTGGAATTATGACCGGGGGGATACGCATTATTGGGATGTATGGCATGGAAACAAACCGTTTTCCGAATACCGTAAATTCTTTTTCCGTTATGCTTCCGAATTCGGTTTCCAATCCTTTCCTGCTTTAAAAACAATCGAGACCTTTACGGAAAAAGGCGACCGGAATATCTTCTCCAGAGTTATGGAGATGCATCAGAGGAATAAGGCTGCCAACGGTAAGATACTGAACTATATATCGGAAAATTACCTGTATCCGAAGGATTTTGACAATTTGATCTATACCTCGCAGCTTTTGCAGGCGGATGCGATCCGCTACGGTGTGGAGCACTGGAGAAGGAACCGCGGCAGATGCATGGGTGCGATCGTATGGCAGCTGAATGATATCTGGCCGGTTGCGTCCTGGGCCAGCATAGATTATTTCGGAAGATGGAAGGCGCTGCATTATGCGGAAAAACGCTTCTTTGCCCCGATCATGATATCCTGTGAGGAGGTCGGTGAAATGACGGAACGCCCGCATTGCATTGATGAACCTGTCCGGATTGAGAAATCCGCAAGGTTGAATGTTGCCAACGAGACGATGCATCCGGCGGTTAAGGGAATTGTAAAGTGGGCGCTGAGAGATCCGAAAGCGCGTATCCTGAAATCCGGCGAGGCGGAGCTATCCGTACCGGCCTTGTCAAGCTGCTGGCTGGACAAACTGGATTTATCATTTTGTGAGGAGCTTAGGAATTATTTCAGTTATGAGTTTTATATGGACGGCGAGCTTGTCTCCGGAGGAACCAGTCTCTTTACCGCGCCAAAGCACTTTGAATTTGCAGACCCGGGGCTTAAGGTAACTGTAAACGGCAATGCCATTACGGTAAAGGCGGAAGCCTACGCAAAAAGTGTTGAGCTATCCTGTGAGGTGGGAGACATGAAACTGTCGGATAACTACTTTGATATGAATGCGGGTGAAGCTACGGTTTATATCCTGGAAGGCAACCCGGCAGGCATCAAGGTACGTTCCGTATTCGATATCGGAATGCTGTAAGAGATACCGTTGCGGCTGAACTTGTAACATAACCGAACATTTGTTTTGAGGGCTCTTGCATAATCCGGAGCAGTAGATTATAATAGGTATGAAGAAAATGTTTCTTCATACCTTCTATTTGTTGTATTTATATTTATCTTTGAAAGGCTTGGTACATATTATGATATCATATATAAGGGGAGTATTGGCGGAGGTATATGAGGAAGGAATCGTTGTGGAAGCGAACGGTTTGGGATACGAGATAAGAATGCCCCTTTCCGCACTTGAGGAACTGCCCGGGATAGGCAGTGATATCAAGGTATTCACCTATATGCACGTTCGTGAGGATGCGACGGCATTATTCGGCTTCCTTGGCAGGGATGACTTAAAGGTGTTTAAGCTTCTGATTACCGTGAACGGCATCGGGCCGAAAGGCGCACTTGCAATACTGTCGGCGATTACACCGGATGATTTACGATTTGCGGTACTGTCCGATGATGCCAAAACGATTGCGAAAGCGCCGGGGATAGGCAGTAAGACCGCAAGCAGGCTCATTATGGAATTAAAGGACAAATTAAAGCTGGAGGATGCCTTTGAACAGAAATTGCTGAACCGGGCGGAGGAAGAGCAGCAGCTCCGGAGCACCGGTTCCCATATTACCGATGTAAGGAATGAGGCCATTCAGGCCCTGGTTGTACTGGGTTATTCGAATACCGATGCCGTGAAAGCGGTAAGAAAGGTCGAGATAACCGAGGATATGACCTCCGAGGATATCCTGAAGAACAGTTTGAAAAGGCTGATGTAGGTTTTCCTTCATAAAAAATAATAGGCAGTGGGTGTGCAAATGGGAAAGAGAATTATTACTACGGATTTAACGGAAGAAGACAAAAGAATAGAAAGCACTTTAAGGCCGCAGCTGCTGGATGATTATATCGGACAGGCTAAAGCAAAGGAAAATCTTAAGGTTTACATACAGGCCGCCAAGCAAAGGCAGGAGTCCTTAGACCATGTGCTCTTTTACGGGCCGCCCGGTCTTGGTAAGACTACCCTGGCGGGTATTATAGCAAATGAGATGGCGGTGAATATGAAGGTCACCTCAGGGCCGGCCATAGAAAAGCCGGGTGAGATGGCGGCCATTTTAAATAATTTGCAGCAGGGAGACGTACTGTTCATTGATGAGATTCATCGGCTGAACCGTCAGGTGGAGGAGCTGCTGTACCCTGCTATGGAGGATTTTGCAATAGACATTGTCATAGGGAAAGGAGCAACTGCCAAGTCCATACGGTTGGAGCTTCCTAAATTCACTTTGGTTGGAGCCACGACCAGGGCCGGTATGCTGACTCCGCCCTTAAGGGACCGTTTCGGAGTCGTAAACCGGCTGGAATTCTATACCACGGAGGAATTAACGGAAATTATCTGCCGTTCCGCCGAGGTATTCCAGGTTCATATTGAGGAGGAGGGTGCCCTGGAGCTTGCCAGGCGTTCAAGGGGGACGCCTCGTCTGGCTAACCGTCTGTTAAAGCGGGTAAGGGATTTTGCCCAGGTTAAATATGACGGCGTCATTACGAAGGAGGTAGCCGATTTTGCCCTGGATCTGTTGGAGGTGGACAAGCTTGGCCTTGATAATATGGACCGCGACATACTGTTTACCATGATTGAGAAATTCGGAGGCGGTCCGGTCGGAATTGAGACGGTTGCGGCAACCATCGGCGAAGATCCGGGTACGATTGAAGAGGTTTACGAACCCTATCTGGTACAAAACGGCCTGATACTCCGCACACCGCGCGGAAGAGTTGTTTCGGATACCGCTTACAGGCATTTTGGATTACATCAAGAAAAGCTTGTATAAAGAAATGAGATAGTTTATAATATAGGTATTGATTAGTAATAAATGCCTGAGAGGAATGCTTACTTTTATACGGGCTGATAGGAGCTTATATGAATAAGATGAATGATATAGAAGTAATCATAAATAGCAAGCGATATAATTTACGCGGTTATGAAAGCGAAGAATATTTGCAGAGGATAGCATCTTATATCAATAATAAACATCTTGAGTTTAAAAAGCAGGATTTTTACAAAATGCTGGATTCTGAGATGAAGAATGTATTAATGGAAATCAACATCGCAGATGATTATTTTAAATTGAAGAGCCGGATAAAAGAGTTGGAAGCAGAGAATGAGAGTAAGAGCAAGGAAATCTATGATTTAAAACATGAGGTAATATCCGCCCAGACCAAACTGGATGTCGGGGAAAAGGAGATAGAAGCCTTAAAGAATGAATTAAATGAAACCCAGAAGAAGGTAATACGGTTAGAAACCGAATTGATGGATAAGAATCGAGCATGATACCAGATCCGCATAGATAAGGCAGG
>JAEWSD010000272.1 GCA_023398615.1 Bacillota bacterium | reverse complement strand
CCGGTCCCCGGTTCTCATAAATATTTTAATCAGTTCATTTACAAACAGGGGAATCAAGGCAAAAATTATGACCAGTCCCCAATCACTTAAACTCAGGTTATGCACTTTAAATGCATTGGCCAGGAATGGGACGGAGATTACGGCTATCTGGAGCAGGAACCCTATGATTATGGAGCCTATCAGATATAAGTTCGAAAATAATCCGATCTGGAAAATGGACTTTCTTGCGTTTCTTACCGTCAGGGAATAGAAAAGCTGAGAGGCGGCGAGTACGACAAAGGCCATAGTTCTGGCGTAGATTAATACCTCTTCCGGAATATCTGGCGACCAGAGGCTGTAACCGTGCTCACTGAGGCCAAAGTGGAAAGCGAGCAGGGTTAATATGCCGATCAGTGTGCCGCCGATGAGGGCTCTGGTACCGGCTCCTTTTGCAAAAAAGCTTTCCTTAGGATCTCTTGGTTTCATCTTCATGACATCCCTGTCACCCGGGTCGATTCCAAGCGCGATGGCCGGCAGGGAATCTGTGATAAGGTTAATCCATAAAATCTGGGTCGGCATCAGCGGCACCGGCCAGAAAAACAAAATCGAGGCAAATATGGTGATCACTTCGCCCAGGTTGCAGGATAACAGGAAGATAACGGCTTTCTTAATATTATTATAGATATTCCTTCCCTCTTCAATTGCATTCACGATCGTAGTAAAATTATCATCCGTCAGTATCATGTCACTTGCACCCTTCGCGACATCCGTGCCGGTAATTCCCATTGCCACACCGATATCCGCGTATTTTAAGGAAGGTGCGTCATTTACCCCGTCGCCGGTCATAGATACGATATTGCCGTGAGCCTTGAAGGCTTTTACTATCCTGACCTTATGTTCGGGCGATACCCTGGCAAATACCCGGTAGCTGCGGATATTATCCGAGAACTCTTCCTCTGTAAGCTCATCAATTTCCGCGCCCGTTAAGCTCTGTCCGATGCTTTCTGCAATTCCGAGTTCCGTTGCTATTGCCGCGGCGGTATTCTTATGGTCGCCGGTAATCATGACGGGTGTGATACCCGCATTTTTGGCTTCCTTTATCGAGTCTTTGACCTCAAGCCTTGGCGGATCAATCATGCCGACCAGTCCGATCATGGTAAGCTCCTTCTCCATCTCCTCAGGACTGATGATATCTGTGGTCTCTTTAAAGGCAACTCCCAGTACTCTTAAGGCGGCATCCGACATTTCTTCCGCGCTTTTCAGGAAGTCCGACTTTAATTCTTCGGTTAGCGGGATCGTCTTACCTTCCTGAAGGACATTTGCGGATATTTTTAACAGGTTGTCGACGGCTCCCTTGGTGTGGACCTGATAGACGGAGCCTTCTTTATTTAAAGTCGACATCAGCTTCCGGACGGAATCGAAAGGATATTCCGAGACACGGGGATGTCTGCCGTTCAGGTCTGCTTTTGCCATATTATATTTGCCGCCCAGTACAATTAAAGCTATTTCCGTCGGGTCTCCCGTACCCTGGCCGTTCTCATAGGTGGCATCGGAACACAGGACCAAAGACTTTACCATCTGTTCTTCCTCCGATAACGCCGGAAGCTTTGAGGAGTCTTCCTGAGGTATATCCTTAAGATTATGAAGGGTGTAAACCTTAACGACCGTCATCTGGTTTTGGGTCAGAGTGCCGGTCTTGTCGGAGCATATGATATTTACCGAGCCCAGAGTTTCCACGGCAGGCAGTTTCTTTACAATGGCATTGATCTTTGACATTCTGGTTACACCCAGCGCCAGTACTATCGCAACGATGGCTGCCAGGCCTTCCGGTATGGCGGCTACGGCAAGGCTGATGGCGGTAAGAAACATCTCGAACAAATCTCTTTTCTGTATGACTGCGATGAAAAATATCAGGACACAGATCCCGATTGCAATGTATCCCAGAATCCGGCCCAGCTCATCCAGTCTTTTCTGCAGAGGGGTCAGTTCGTTACTGTCTTCCTCAAGAATCTGAGCGATCCTGCCGATTTCGGTATCCATTGCGGTCGCGACAACCACGCCTTCCCCTCTGCCGTAGGTGGCAAGAGTGGACATGAAGGCCATATTAGATTTATCACCCAAAGGTGTCTTAGGGTCGGTAAAAAGCCCGGCCGCGTCTTTATTTGCCGGAACGGATTCCCCGGTCAGTGCCGATTCCTCTATCTGAAGATTGGCGCTTTCTATGAGCCTTAAGTCGGCGGGTACGTACCGGCCGGCATCCAGTATAATGATATCTCCGGGTACAACCTCTTCCGAACTGATTTCCTTCACCTCCCCGTCCCGGCGGACGAGTGATTTCGGGGTTGTCATCTGCTGCAGTGCTTCCACCGCTTTCTCCGCCTTTGTTTCCTGGGCTGTGCCTATCACCGCATTTAGTATTACTACAAGAATAATAATAATGGAATCGACATATTCGCTGATAAAAAGAGTGATCACTGCAGCTCCCAAAAGCACGTAGATAAGCATGTCTTTCAACTGGGACAGGAAGAGGGAAAGGATGCTTTTCTTTTGTTTGCCCTTTAACTTATTCCTGCCGTACTTTTCAATTCTTGCTTCCGCTTCCGCAGAGGAAAGGCCGGTTAAGGGATTTACACCGAATTCTTTTAAAACTTCTTCTCGCGATTTTGAAAACCACATAGAATACACCTCTTTCAACAAAATGAGTTTCGCAAATGCTTTTTTTATATTTCATTATCTTATTTTATTCTGGCTTTATTCCATAATATTATACAATGCCGGTATTTTCATAATAACGATTAGGGTGTCAAAAGGCCACTCAAAGTATATTTTATGAATATATATACACTGATATTCATTCAAAACACTAAATTGGCCTTTTGACACCCTAATCTAAGAACTATTTTAAGGGTTTCTCGTCATAGACAATTTCAAGATCGGGCCGGTAGCCTTTCTCCATCTTATGTCTGGCCTTCCGGTTAGACACACTGTCAAAAATTATGGAAAAATCATAATCCTCCGGATAAAGTTCCTCCGAGGCAACCTTTAGCTTAAGCCGTTTATGGTTAATCAGCTGCTTTTCTTTTTGAATCTGGACTCCCACCTCACCTTTTTCATTTGCCTTTCGGTAAACAATGCCGAGTTTTTTCTGGGGATAGACCATGACGCTGTCCCCCACGTTAAACCGCATGCTGCGGCTGTCGGTCTTCTTTTCGGGTACTTCCCTTACTATGGAGGGGACTGCGGTTTGGCTGCTCCCTGTTTTGGGCGCCTCCTTGTTAAGGCTTTCTAAAAAGCTGCTGTCCGTGAACTGGAAGGAACTTCTGGTACCTTTGCCGTATGCCTCTTGGTATGCCCGTTCCAGCATCCTGTCCGGAAGTCCGAGCCTTTTAGCAATATAAAGGGCACAGCTTTCTCCGGCTTCTCCGATCTCCAATTGAAAGAGTGGTTTTAAGCTTTCTTTATCAAATGCCATTCTTGCGTTGACCAAACCCTTTGTTTCCTTCGCATACTCCTTGATTTCCGGGTAATGTGTCGTGGCAAGGAACAGGCATCCTTTGCCGTGCAGCTCCTCTAATATGGCTACCGCGATTCCCATACCTTCCGCAG
>JAEWSD010000271.1 GCA_023398615.1 Bacillota bacterium | reverse complement strand
GCTGTTATCTGTCCTCTTCATTCTTCTCCTGCCATAAAGCATTAATCCGCATAAAATGCGGCTCCATCCGTTTCATAGCATTTAATTTCCGGAGCAAAATCCAGTTCACCGGGATTTCCCTCAACCTTTCCGGCCATAACCTTCCCTGCGGCCGTATAAAGCCGGTTCACCATCTCCGGCTCCACACAGTATTGATCGTGGGATGCGTACACCTTATCAAATTCTCCAAGCCTTGCCCGCAGCTTTAACATACTTGCACGGTATGCGTCAAAATTCCGGCCGTCTCGGAACATATATATCTTTCCGGTCTGTATACTGTCCCCGCCGACCAGAAAACGCTTTTCCTTTTCCAGCAAGGCAATGCTCCCGGGAGTATGTCCCGGTATCAGTATCACCTCAAAACGGAAGCCGCCGATATCAAGGATATCTCCCTCCCAGACCGGCTCCATTGAAACGGTATTCGCATGTCTCCTATAATAATGGAATTCGCTCGGGTGCATCAGCCGCTTCTCAAACTGTCCGGCGGTTCCCACATGGTCACCGTCCGCATGGGTAAAAATTACGGTAATGGGAAGCTTCGTTATATCTTCGATATGCTTCCTTAAATTACCGCCGCCGTATCCCGTATCCACCAGAAGAGCCTCCTTTTCACCTGTAAACAGGAAGCAGCGTACGAAGTCCTGTTCAATCCTGTAAAAATTCTTTGAAATCTCATACGTAGTATAAATTGACATATTCGCCTCTTTCCTGCACACTCAGCTTGCAGGCAAGCCGAATGCCATATAAATTAATCAATGAAAAAATATCAATTCCGTTATTTCCCGCCGTCATAAGTCCAGCCGCAGTCATTATGATAAATCATAAGCTTTGTCATTCCCCCGTCAACCGTTATATTTTCACCCGTAATAAAACCCGCCCGGTCACTGCAAAGGAATTTTACCATATCGGCGATATCCGAAGGTTTCCCCACCCTGCCTGCGGGATGCTGTGTATGATCCGCTCCGTAATACTCCGTGCCGGAAGTATCTATCCATCCGGGACTTATCGAATTGACCCTGACCTTTCCGGACAGACTCACCGCAAGTGCGTGCGTCAGCGCGGAGATTCCGCCCTTGGCGGCAGAATAGCTTTCCGTATCCGGCTGGCTCATCCTGTCCCTGGTCGAGGATATGTTTACAATTGCGGCATCAGTACTGAAATAATCCTTAAATAATTTAGCCAGCATAAAGGGGGCGGTCACCCCGGTACGAAGGACGTAATTGAAATCCTCATAGGAGCAGCCATCAATTCCGCCGCGTGAAAGACAGGCGTTATTAATCAGATAGTCCACTTTCCCATTTTCCGCAATCACCTTGTCCGCAAATTCACGAAGAACGGCTTCCTCCGCTATATCACCGGTAAAATAGTCATTCGGCTGTTTGTCAATGACACATACCTTTGCCCCTTCCTTAGTAAATTCCTCACAAATCACTTTTCCGATGCCGGCTGCGCCGCCGGTCACCACAACAATCTTATTCTTAAACATAGTATCTCCTGTTCCCGGCTCCTTTCCTTTTTTACATTTGTCCGGTATTTTGCGACTTTTGTTTAATATCATACCCTATCTTAATCTGTCTGTAAATCCGAATTTTCTATCCGCCGCACTCACAATTGGTTCCAGATAAAAAATGAACGATTGGCTCTTAAAACAGATTTCTCTTTGCCTTATAATCTGATTGTAAAAACAATATAAAAAAGAAACGGTAAGTAATACCGATAGGCGCTATCAGGAGTTTTGCAAATACTTATCGGCTTCTATTTGAGAAAGGTACGGTGTTATGATGGAAAAAAGAATACTTGGAAAATCAGGAATTGAAGTAGGACCGCTGGGCCTGGGATGCTGGCCGATCGGCGGGCCGTTTTACTCATCTACCGGGGAAATATCCGGTTTCAGCAGTGTAAATGATGAGGAATCCTTAAAGGCTCTGAATACGGCATTCGACCTGGGTATAACATTTTATGATACGTCCAGCGTTTACGGATGCGGACATAGTGAGAAGCTGTTAGGCAAAGCATTTAAAGATAAGAGAAACCAGGTGGTAATCGCAACAAAATTCGGGTCAATCTTTAACGAGGAAACAAAAACCTGTATCGGCAACAGTGTTGCCCCGGATTTCATCCGCCGGTCCTGTGAAGATTCCTTAAGAAGACTGGATACCGACTGTATAGACCTCTTCCAATGCCACGAATGGTATGTACCCCTGGAAGAAGCCGCCGCTGTATTTGAGACACTGGATCAGTTAAAAGCAGAAGGGAAAATAAGAGCCTACGGCTGGAGCACCGATCATCCGGACCTGATAGACTTCTTTGCGAAGCATACGAACGGCACCTCCATACAGCACCAATATAACGTTCTGATCAATGCGGACAGCATACTTAAGGTTTGCGACAGCTATAACCTTGCAAGCATTAACCGGTCACCGCTTGGAATGGGCCTGCTAAGCGGCAAGTATGACAATAATTCCAGTGCCATTCCGACCGACGATATCAGAGGGCTGAATATTGACTGGAACTTCTATTTTAAAGACGGTAAAGTTAACCCTGTCCTGCTTGAAAGACTCAACCAGATCCGTGAAATCTTAAGATCCGGGGGGAGATCACTGGTTCAGGGTGCTTTAGCCTGGTTATGGGCAAAGAGCGGCCGTACCGTTCCGGTACCCGGATTCAGAACGGCCGTACAGGTAGCCGAACTTGCACAGGCAATGAAATTCGGGCCGTTGACCGCAAAACAGGTTGAACAGATCGATTCAATAATAGAAAAGGTATCCATCGTATAATGTAACGGAATATTTAAGCAGGCTGCTGCAAAAACTTATCATTCTTATTACCATCAATGAATTGTTCATAAATACTTCGAGATAATTTGTGCGAGGTATGCGCGAGAAGCGACAAGACAGAGAATGTCGCTGGTTCTCGCGCGACAGAGCACAAGTTTCAAGAAGTATTATGAACAATTCAAAGAGGTTCACCATTATGATGAGTTTTGCAGCAGCCTGTTTTTATTACGGAATATGATTAGAGTATCAAAAGGCCATGTAAACTGGATTTTATGAATACAGTGTATATATATTCAATTTTGCATCGACCGGCTGAGAGTGCTGTTCATATTTTGTCAAGACTCTGGCCAAAAATCAAGCCCGTTGGCTTGATTTTTGAGCCGACAGAGGCTTGTAAAAAATATAGTACTCGAGGGCAAGGCAGCTAAATTGAATATATATACACTGATATTCATTCGGGATACTTAACTGGCCTTTTGATACTCTAATCGGAATATTTAAGAAAGATTTAAGGAATTGATAGGAAGGTTTTAAAGACTTTTTATTCCTTCTCCGGTTAAAATGCAGTTAATACGTATAAACGGAAAGGAGCAGCAGTCTTGGACAATATTATATTAAGAACGAATAAATTGTGTAAATCATTTTCAAACGGCGGAATCCAGCAGCATGTGCTTAAGAACCTGGATCTGGAGATTAAGGAGGGAGACTTTACCGTAATCATGGGCAGCTCCGGTTCGGGCAAATCGACCCTGCTGTATGCGCTGTCCGGTATGGATGTCCCGACGGTAGGGGAGGTTTATTTCGGGAAAGAAAACATTGCCGGGCTGGATAACGACAAACTTGCCCTGATAAGGAGAAATAACTGCGGATTTGTATTCCAGTCAATCTATCTGCTTGACAACATGAACGTACTGGATAACGTATTAACCAGCGGCCTGCTGGTCAACCGTAACAGAAAAGCGGTACATGAGAAAGCAAGAACTCTTCTGCTCAACGCAGGCTTAACGGAACAGGATTTCTCCAAATTCCCGAACCGGCTCTCCGGCGGCGAGAAGCAGCGTGTTGCAATCATAAGGGCAATCATTAACGAACCCAAGATATTATTTGCGGACGAACCAACCGGCGCGTTGAATTCAAGCGCCGGCAAACAGGTGCTTGACAGCTTCACAAGACTGAATGAGAACGGACAAAGCATCGTAATGGTTACGCATGACATCAAAACCGCTTTAAGAGGCAACCGTATCCTGTATATCAAGGATGGGAATATATGCGGAAGCATAGATCTGAAACCATATCATACGGAAGAAAATCCGATCAGGCAGCAAAAGCTGCAGCAGTTTCTCGGCGAAATGGGGTGGTAACTTATGATTATTTCACGTTTAGCCCTTGCAAATTTAAAAAAGAAAAAGAGTGCCTCTATAATATTCCTCATCTTTATACTGCTTGCGGCCGCCCTGCTGGATACCGGCCTGACATTGATCAGCAGGGTGGAAAGCTGTTACCGGCAAAAGGAAGAGGAACTAAACAGCGCACAGTTTATCGCCATGTCCAGCGCCAATACCTATAAAAAAGAATTCGAAGATTTCGTCTTTCATGATGACCGCGTGGCATTAGCGGAAAAGGAAGAGGTAATATTCATGCCTGCCACCAAAAACAACAGGAATTCCCTGGAATTCGCCGCCGTTATATTCAACCGCGATCATAGCAGGGAGATTGCGCCGCTGGTGCCGATCGGAGAGGACCGGACTGTCCCGCCGGAGAAAGCCATCTATGTTCCGGTTATGCTGAAGGCATACAACATCTCGACAGGGGATGATTATGAAATTACATATAAAGGCAGGAAGTATTCCTTTACCGTCGCCGGTTTCTTTGAAACAACCTATTACGGTTCCATTATGGAAGGCTGCTTAAAATATTATATACCGGATGAAGGCTATCAGCGGCTGTATTCGGAAATCGGCCGGGCCACGATTCTTTCCGCAAGATTTAAAGAAACGAACGAAGGGTCTGAAGCAGTATCGGAAGCCTTTACGCAGGAATTTATCGATACAACCGATTACAAATCAGCCTCGGACGGGTCCCTTCTTACCTGCCAGAGTGCCGCTTCGCTTGAAAGCAGCTATATAATGTTCATAGGTATCATAGCCGTAATCCTGATTGTATTTGCACTGGTTGTCGGTGTCATCATTATGGCGGTTATCTATAACCGTGTGACGGAAAGCATTGAGGAATCCATGCAAAATATCGGAATTCTGCAAGCCCTTGGCTATACGGCAAAAGAAATCATGACTTCCCTTGTGCTTGAATTTTTTATGTTAAGTATTCTGGGTTCCATACTGGGAATTCTATTTTCCTATGCCTCCGAACCGATCTTGTCCGCCTATTTGCGTTCTTCGGGCATGATCTGGCGTTTCGGTATTCATCTACCCGCTGACCTGATATGCTTTATCGTAATCCTTTTCATTATCGGACTTACCGCTTTCCTGGGCGCCATAAGAATTCTCAGACTGCCGCCGGTAAAGGCCCTGACGAAGTCCGCGATAAACAGCCAGGCCGACAAAAATATCTTTCCGCTTCATAAAGGAGCAGGGTCCGTGCATTTCAGATTAGGCCTAAAAAATCTGCTGTATAATAAAAAATCCAATGTTTCCTTTATTCTTATCGTCGCAGGAGGAATCTTTGCCATCGGGTTATCCATTATCATGTATCTGAATTTTGCATTAGATAACTCCGTATTAATGGAAGCATGCGGTTTTGAAATGTCGGACTTTCAGATAGCGGTTACCGAGCACACCGAAGCCGGGCAATTTGCCGAAGAACTGCTGCAAATGGATGAAATCAGAAAAACCAATCTATCCGCCTTAACAATTGCAAAGCTGGAAAACTATGATATTCAGGTAATCGTAAGCGATAATTTCGATGCGATGGAAGTACTGTCGACCTATGAAGGCGAACTGCCCCGGTATGATAACGAGATTGCGATCACCGGAGTAATAAGTAAAAAGTTACACAAAAAGGTCGGGGATACCGTAAAGGTCACGGCGGACGGCAGAACACAGGATTACTATGTGACCGGCATCTATCAGACGTCAAATAACAGCGGTTATATGTCCGTACTGCCTCTTAGCGGAATGAAAAAGCTTCGTCCCCGGTACGAAATCCAGCAAATCGACATCTATCTGGAAGAAGGAGTCAATAAGGAGCAATTTAAAGAGAAGCTTCGTACAATTTATAAGGTTGCGGTAAAGGAGGATGCGTTGACGGAAAGTGATCCTGCCGTTACGCCGGAGGATAAAAAATATACCGAAGCAGCCAAAAGAGCAGAGGAAAAGATATCCAAACTTTTATCGAATTACGGTGTAAACAGTGTTTCGTATGCGGTTATGCGAAACGGAGAAATCATTCTGTCCGGTGATTCCTCCGCTTATAAAATAAAAGAAATTTCGGATCTGGAAGACTACCTGGACGGTCAGTTATCCGCCTATGGCAGCATAGCATCCGGTATGGTAACCGTGATTGCGGCCGTTACCTTCCTCATAATAGGCGGTATCTTATCCATAACGATCAAGTCCCGGATCCGTGCCAAAAGGACGGAATACGGTATCTATAAAGCTATGGGATATACTACTAAGGATTTGGTATTTCAATTTTCCTTGAGTTTTACGGTAACAAGCTTTCTCGGAATTATAACCGGAAGTATCGCTACGCTTTTCCTCTCCGGCCATGTCCTGCGGCTGCTGCTCTTAAGTCTGGGGCTTACCAGGATCAGCTTAAAAATCAACCCTGCTTCCATACTGCTCATGGATTGCTGCATGATGGTCTTTATCTGCCTGTTTGCAATTATAAAAGCCTATCGGATCAGGAAAATAACGGCATATGAACTTATGACCGAATAATAGGGAGGTAGAAATGTTTTACGATAAAAGGATTAAATTTTTACTGGCCTGTATCCTGACGGCATTAGCAATTACAGGCTATGCGGACATAAGCTGCGGCAATAGAAAAGTATTCGGGAAAGATCAGGCAGCCGTTGGGAGTAAACCGGAGAGTCCGTCTTCAGAAAATGTGACCTCCGACAACTATCTGTACGGAATCGGATCGGTAAGTAAAATATTCGGTACGGCGGCAGTTATGAAGCTTGCCGAGGAAGGGAAGCTTGATCTTGATAAGCCTCTTACCGGCTATCTGACGGAATTTCGAATGGCTGATGAAAGATACCGGCAGATAACCCCCAGGATGCTTCTGAACCACTCCTCGGGTTTAATGGGAACCTCTTCCCACAACGCCTTCGTCTACGGAGCCTCGGATACCGCCTATCATGACACCTTTCTGGAGCTGCTGCAGGATCAGACCTTAAAGGCAGATCCCGGGGAATACAGTGTTTACTGCAATGATGGCTTTATGCTTGCCGAAATACTGGTGGAACGGGTAAGCGGCATGAGCTTCCCCGAATATATAAGAAAAGAATTCACTGAACCGTTAGGCCTTGACAATACGCTGGTTCCGTCAAAAGGGCTCGGAGAAAGCAAAACCGCTCCCGTATATTTTGGGAGCCATAAGCTTCCGTATGTTAACTGCCAGCCCTTGGCGAGCGGCGGAATCTACAGTACTCCCGAGGATCTGTGCAGATTCTCCCGGATTTTTATGAAGGAAGACCGCCACAACATACTTTCCGAAAAATCAACCGAGCTTATGGCAAAGCCCTGGTACCTTGAGGATAACATCTGTGTCAGCCAGGGTGACAGTCAGATCGGCTATGGCCTGGGCTGGGACTGTGTCAATGCATACCCGTACAATCCTTACGGAATAAAGGCATTGACAAAGGGCGGCGACGTGAACGGCTATCATACGAATCTTACCGTTCTGCCCGAACAGAATCTGTCCATTGCCGTAACAGCCTCCGGCGGCTCTAGTATCTACTGTGAGGAAGCGGCACAGGACATTATTCTGGAAGTGCTGAAGGAGGAAGGCCTGATAGATGATATTAAGGATATCAAAATAAAAGCTGATTATGTACCGGATACCGCGCCTTTGCCGGAAGAAATGAGACAATACGAGGGATACTATATCTCTCAGAATATGCTAAAGATCAGCTTTGACGATCAGGGTACCCTGCTTCTGACAGCGCTTGACAGTAAATATGATACCGTACAGGAATATGTATATACAAAAACCGGTGAATTCGTATCCGTAAAAGGGTATTACCTTGATCCGACGGGAAGGCTGGTATCCAATGCAAACGGTAATAAGGGGCTGACGAAATTCTCGTTTCGAAAAGAGAAAAACGGTAAAACCTATATCATAGGCACTACCTATGAAAGTACGCTTGGCCTGGGCGAAATTGCTTACACCACGGCATTTGCGGAAAAAATAGAGCCCAATATCCTGAGTGATAGCGTACTTGCAGAATGGGGGGAAAGGTCCGGTAAAACATACTATATTGTAAACGAAGCCTGGAATTCCAATGCTTATTTGAATAACAGCTCCATAAGCTTTGAACCGATCGAGGGGATTTCAGGATATGTAACCGGATATTACAAAGAAGACAGCAAGAATAAATGCAGGATAACGGACGAAGATACCGCCGTATGCGAAATCGATCTGCCGGGTATGATCGGACGTGACCTGGCCGATTATAAATTCATACGGGAAAACGGTGTGGAATACGTTTTGACCGGTACCTGCCGGTATATCGGCGAGGAAGCCGTCAGACCGTCTGCAGAACTTACCGAAGGCAGTGTAACCGTCGGCAATGACCGTGCCGTTTGGTATGAAATACCGGAGCAGGCTGCTTCTTCCGTCCTGGAAATCACGGCACCGGATAACGGAGCCTGGTATGTATATGATAAGGAGGATACCTGCATTGACAGCTCTATATTTAAGGAAGAAGCCGGTTCCGTATTGCTGCCGGCGGACGGACATATTGTATTCGCCGGGAAAGCAGGCACCGTGTTTCAAATAAAACGGAAATAGCCTGCGGACCTGGAACGGTTACCGCATTAAGCGAGCTTTAACAGCAAAAGCGTTAAAAAGCCCTTCCCGTTATTCATACAATATATCTCCCCTTCCATCTGTTCCAAGAGCTTCTTGCAGATATATAAGCCAAGACCGCTGCCGCTTTTTGCGGCGGCGTTTTTTCCGCGGTAAAACTTATTAAACAGCAGCGGCAAGTCCTCCTCGTCCGCGCCTTTTCCGTAGTCCTGTATGCTTACCTCCAGATAGCCGTCTTTTATCTCAAAGCGGACATCGATTGGGGTATCGGCATATTTATAGGAATTATAAATAATATTTGCAATCACCTGGTCCAGCCGGACCGGATCCATATAAAGGATACAGTCCGGAACAGGGGACATGGTAACCCTGTCATAGCAGTCGGCTTCACGGATCGTGGATTCCAGTACGGAGCTGTAAGTCTCTGTCGGAGTTACGCTAAGCTTTTCCAGGTCGTCAAGGGTCGCATGAAAAAGGTCAGTCACCAGAAGATCGATCTGCCCCGCCTTCTGATAGATTGTGTTCAGCTTATCCTTTATCTTCCCGTCTTCTTCCTTCACCATCAGCAGCTCGCTGGTCAGCTTAATTGAAGTGACGGGAGTCTTGATATCATGGCTCAATGAAGCAACCAGTTCCTTTTTGCTTTGATTCGCCAGGAATTCCCGCTGCTTTGCAGTCTTTAGCTGTTCCCTCATAATATCAAAGCTCTGGGTAAATGACCCGAAAATATTCTCCTTATCCGTTTGCAATATGAAATCCAGGTTGCCGCCTGCAATTTCATGTGCAAACCTTTCCAGGCTGCGGAACGGCCGGATAATTTTTCTGTGCAGGTAATAGAAATAAAGGCCGCAAAAGCCCGCGTAAACCGCAAAAAATACGAGAAGGACAAGGACAAGCGATTTCTGCATCGCTTTAAAGGCCGCTTCCCTGTCCGCGGTTATAATTACTTTGCCTGCAACCGTATCCCCCATCCTGATATCAACTACAGGCTCCCCGTTTGCCAGCGCCTGGTTCATGCCGTTTACGGCATTGGGGGAAGATTGATACAGAATGCTTTCATCTGCGGAAAGCACGCAAAAGGGATACCCGGATTCCGGATAGCTGCCCTCATCCAAAGAAGCCCAGTTCTCCGACACTTCCTTCACGATTCTGTTTATCATTACCATATCATTCTTTTTACCCGGCTCAAAACGGACAACCGTATAAGCGCAGATACATCCGGCCGACAAAAACAGGATGACAGCCGCCGCTACTATCTTCTTGATCTTCATAGGTTTACCTCAAATACATAACCGACACCCCAGATTGTTTTTATATACTGCGGACGGTCGGGGTCCTTTTCAACGATCTGACGTAATCGCCTTATATGTACGGACAAGGTCCCTTCTTCAATAAATTTACTCTGCCAGACACTTTCCAGTAATTCCTCTTTCGTGATAACCTTGTCCGCATTTTCCATCAGGCAGCTTAACAGCTTAAATTCCATATTCTTAAGCTTAACCGGTGTTCCGTCCACGATGACCTGCCGGTAGTTGTAGTCCAGCCTGATACGGCTGCTTTGAGAGGAGGAAAGCGGCATGTGATCCTCACCGCATCTTTTTAACATGGCCTTTACCTTTGCCAGCAGTATGTTCAGGCTGTAGGGCTTTGTAATATAATCGTCGCCGCCGATATTCAGCGCCGTTAATATATCGTCGTCACTCGTTCTGGCACTGATAAACAGAATTGGGATATCTGCTGTTTTTCTGATCTTTTTACACAGCTCAAAACCCGAATGTTCCCCCAGATTAATATCTAAAAGGAGCAGGGAGACCTGATGCCCTGACAGGAAATCCAGAGCTTCCTCATAACCGGTCACATAGTCGCAGGATACATCGAACATATTAAAATATTCACTGGTGGTCTGCCCTATTGTCTCCTCATCATCAATAATCAGGCAGCTGACCTTTTCCATAAAGCATCCCTTCTCTCATCGTATTTTTTTCACCTGTCTCTGTACTTTAATTAACTAAATTATAAAGGAAGCCGGGAAAATTTTCAATATAATTAAAAGCCGGTATTCTGTCGCCCCTTATTTTTGCTTTCATTTTAAGGATTGCAGATACCGGTTTTTATATTATATCCCTTGTTCTCAGCTGAAATATTTACTTATGATATGATCGGAGGTCCGAGCAGCCAGTGCCTGAGTAGTAAGAGTAGGGTTAGGCCCTCCCAAACCGTTATGCAGTACACTGTTATCCGCGATATATAGCCTTTTCACCTGGAATGCTTCACAATTCGAATCTGTTACATACCCCATGCGCATCGTACATTGAATATGAAGATACACATTTTCCGGCCAATTCGTACGTATAATTGTCCTGGCTCCGGCATTTCTTAATATATCCGAGGCAATAACAGCCAGCCGATTTCTTTTTGCTTCATCCAGCCTGTTTGAATGGTAATTAATTACAGGTATGTAGCCGTTTTCATCCCTTAACACCGGGTCCAGGGTAACCTCATTGTTCTGATTTACCGTATCATCCGTAAAAATCAATACACTTAAGGTCCTCTTATAATCTCTCATGAATTCTTTAAGCTGCTCTCCTGCTACCAGCCCTTCAACATCCCAGGGCGCTCCGGCGGAAGGCCTGTTAAACATGCTGTAGCCGCTGCCGCTGTTCCCGTACAGTACGGAGGAATATAAGCCGGGGCTCATTCCGAAAATCTCCACCACTCCAAGCCCGGGGTAATCAAACCTGGCGGCCGCATTCTGTCCGACAAAAGGGCTGACATCAGAAGTACCCAGGACATCCATTAATACCTTTTCGTCAAATATACCTGCGATGGTGTCAAACCAGTGATTGATTAATCCCTTTCCGACCCACTCATTCTCAGGGAGTCCGGAATTCAGCCAAAGACGCGGCGATTCAATTCCGCCTGCCGCCAATACAACGACCTTTGCCCGGAGTTCCCCGGTCTCCCCGGTCCATGTGTCCCTGTATTGCACGCCCACCGTACGAAGCCCTTCCGTACTATCCTCTTCGGTTAATATCTTCGTTACAAATGTATTCGGTCTGACTTCGACATTCCCGGTACGCAGCGCTCTCGGCACATAGCTGACCAATGTCGACCGTTTGGCAACCGCCTCAACCGTCGGCCCTATATGACATCCATTTACGCAATGTCCCCTTAAGGTACAGCCTACCGCCGTATTGTTCCGTAAGTCAAAATCGGGATTATTCAAGAGTGGATTCGGGCCTAATATTGCATTTGGCTGCGGGCGGTAACCCGGGCTCCTAACATCCGGCGAATCCAGCAGCTGCCAGCCTGCCTTACGTGCCCCGTAGTAGAACAGGGTTTCCTTTGCCGTGGAAGGCGCCGGCCGGACAGGCAGCGTCGATTCCACTCTTTCATAGTAAGGGATAAGCTCCGCATAGGAGATCGGCCAGACATTATCTACCGCCGACGGGAAAGCCCTGGGAGAATTCCCGTAATAATGAAGTGTACTTCCGCCTACTCCCGCGTTCTGCCAGACAAATCCTTTTCCCAGGATATTTCTCGGCCAGGGACTTAAATTCCGGTTCGCCGGTCCCCACCGGAATTTACCGCTTACAAAATCATTCATATCATCCTCTAAATCAGTGAAGTTTTGCCTTAGTATATCAATACTAAGATCCTCATAATCGGAGCTGCTTACGGCACCGTGTTCCGTATTTGGGTTCGGCCACTGCGCATTGCCGTACCAGGGGCCTGCCTCAATTAGCAGCACCCTTACTCCCTGCTCTCCAAGTTCCTTTGCGGCAACCGCACCGCCTCCGCCTGCCCCGATGACAATAACATCGATCTCATTCCCATTCATAAACTGCACCTCATATACATTATTATGCTGAGCCATTTGCGAAGCTATCTGCCCTCAGAGCACGATAGCCCGGAGAAGGCCCCGGATAGCCCACCTGCTCCCAGCTTAACGGGAAATATTCCAGTACACGCTGATCCGGAGGTTCCAGACGGGTTGAGCCATATCCGGACCATTCGGAATAGTAGCCCATCATGGCAAACCTGTTCATGATACTCATAACATTGAGCCTGGAATCGGGATCATCCCGGAACACCTCCGGAAAATCCATGTCTCTGACTTCCGGTTCCACTAACAGGTTTAATACCTGAAGGCGCTCCAAAGGCAACAGCTCCGCAAAACTGTTCCGCTCCCCAAGTGTAAATTGTTCGGCGGCCATATTCAACAGTTCGGCAGCCGCTTCCGCAATCGGAAAGTAGATATTATTAAGTGACATGATCATATATTCATCCGTATCTAAATCCAAAGCTCCGTAGTATTGAATCCTTCCAAATTCCACTGCCAGTTCCGGTGTTCTTGGAATAATTGCATCTACAAAAGCTTTATATGTCTCATCGGTTTGACGTAACGAGTAGTAATCCGGGGTATCGTATTCATCATACATTACGTTAACAACCTTCCTTTCAGATTATACCCGGCATATGCGGAGCTCCGCGAACGCCTGAGATGATACCTCTATAGAATTATAGTATGACGGTATGCGGCAGCTTATTACAGCACAACCGGATCGAAGGATTTTTATGCGCCGCAGAGAGCCTTCACGGCATGGCAAAGGACCGGAAATCGTTAATCTGCAACGGCTTCCGGTCCTTTTTTCTCGTCTATCATGATTTTAAATCATTGTGTTAATATTATTCCCGCGGCTTACTATTGAAAAACAGCTTGATTTCCCGTGCCAGCTTTTCAGGTATGACAATTGGCATTAAATGCGACAGTCCTTTCATAATCAGCAGGCGGGAACCCTGAATCTGAGAATGCAGGTATTCC
>JAEWSD010000261.1 GCA_023398615.1 Bacillota bacterium | reverse complement strand
GACATAACAGAGAGTCGCTGCCGGTGGAAAGCGATATGGAGTCTTTAGCTGAATGGGCTTTTGAGGGCAACCCGAACTAACAGTAGGCGTTGACGGACACCATAACCGTTATCCGTATGGCATATATCAAAAGTATATGAAAGAGTGGACTAAATCAGATCAATGATGAGTCAATTTGGGTGGTACCGCGGATAATTTCGCCTCAAGTATGTAACAATACTTGAGGCTTTTTTTATTTCATAGGAAAGACCTTGTTACGGTGACGTACTAAAGTACAATAATCCTATGAAATAAAAAAGCGCTCCGCTATGGGTGCGCACTCGGCACGAAAAGCTTAAAAAGCAAAGCTTAGGAAGTTTACCGGCAAAGCCGGCCGCGCTCGGCGCGAGAGTTTCGTCAAGCGAAACTCTTTCTTGTCTTACTGACCTTTGAGATAAGAAATTCCGCGTTAAGAATAAATAATTATAGGGAGGAAAATTTTATGAAAAAGAGTATGGCATTTATTATGACACTGGTAGTATTGGCCGGAATGTTCACCGGCTGCGGCGCTAAGAAGGAAGGGCAGGTTACCATTGGTATCGGGCAGTTTGCCGAGCATGCTTCCCTGGATAACTGCCGGGAGGGTTTCATAGCAGGCCTGGCAGAGGAAGGGTATGTGGAAGGTGAAAACCTTAAGATACTATATGATAATGCCCAGGCAGACGGCGGAGTTGCAAACCAGATTGCGGACAACTATATTGCCAAGAAGGTAGACCTGATAGCCGCAATTGCAACACCGATGGCACAAAGTGCATTCGGGGCTGCAAAGAAAACCGATATCCCGGTAATCTATACGGCGGTAACCGATCCGGTATTAGCCGAGCTTGCCAATAAGGACATGACGCCTGCCGGCAATGCGACCGGTACCAGCGATAAGCTTCCGGTGGAGAAACAGCTGGAAATGATCCGTTTGGTCCTGCCGGATGCGAAAAAGATCGGAATCATGTACAGTACCAGTGAAGTGAATTCTGTTTCCGCTATCGAGGAATATAAAGAAGCGGCGGCAGATTATGGGTTTGAAATTGTGGAAAGCGGTATCTCGGTATCTGCGGATATACCCCTGGCAGCAGATAATTTGCTGGGAAAGGTTGACTGTTTGAACAATTTGACGGATAATACTGTTGTAAGCTCACTTCCGATCATACTGGACAAAGCGGCAGAGAAGAATATTCCTGTTTTCGGCAGCGAAGTAGAGCAGGTGAAGATCGGATGCCTTG
Organism: Bacillota bacterium; assembly: GCA_023398615.1. Lineage (GTDB taxonomy): Bacteria > Bacillota > Clostridia > Lachnospirales > Lachnospiraceae > Anaerocolumna. Next base: position 15,693 of record JAEWSD010000261.1, on the reverse strand, counting down.
CCGCCGTCGGTCTTGATTACTATGATCTTGGCGTACAAACCGGAAAGATGGCAGCCAAGGTATTAAAGGGTGAAAAGAAGGCCGGTGAAATGAATTATGAGATCATTGAAGAGGCATCCTTTTACGGTAATACGAAAGTGGCGGAAAATCTCGGCATAAACATTCCGGATAATTTGGTCGGCTCTGCAAAAGAGATGTTTGACGAAATTACGGAAGCAAAATAGATAAATAGATTCCTGCAAACGCAGGCTGAAAGGAATGAATGTAGGAATGGATGCAATATTATCAGCGATCCTGTCAATATTGGAAGAGGGCTTTGCATATGCAGTCCTTGCGCTTGGGGTGTATATAACCTATAAGATATTGGATTTCCCCGATCTGTCGGTGGACGGTACCTTTCCTTTGGGAGGTGCGGTTACGGCAGTACTGATTAAGGCAGGAGTCAATCCGTTAATAACACTCCCCGTTTCTTTCCTGGCCGGCGCTTTGGCGGGAATGCTGACCGGAATCATACATGTTAAATTTAAGGTAAGGGATCTGTTATCCGGAATTATAATGATGACGGCGCTTTATTCGGTCAATCTGCGTATTGCGGGAGCCAATCTGCCGATCTTTTCAAAGGAGACGATCTTTGAGAATTCGTTCCTGGATAAAGTAGTACCCGAAGCTTTCCGGCCGTTTCTCTCCGTTACCATATTGTTTTTGATAGTAATCCTTATGAAACTGCTGCTGGATATCTATTTAAAGACCAAATCAGGATATCTGCTTCGTGCGGTAGGCGATAACGATACACTTGTTACCTCTTTGGCAAAGGATAAGGGCTTCGTTAAGATAATCGGCCTTTCCATTGCCAATGCCTTCGTCGGCCTGGCAGGAAGTGTGCAGTGCCAGAACAACGGTGTGTTTGAGATATCCAACGGTACCGGCTCCGTGGTATTCGGCCTGGCAAGTGTTATTATCGGTGTCAACCTGCTTAAAATGGTTTCCTTCATTAAGGCAACCACAGCGGTGATTCTGGGTTCGGTATTATATAAAGCCTGCGTATACATTGCCATAGCTATGGGATTGGTGCCGCAGGACATGAAATTGGTCACATCGGTTCTGTTCCTGGCTATTCTGATCTTAAGCAATGAACGCAGAAGGAAGGTGAGAGCCAATGCTTGAACTTCAAGACATTAACAAATACTATAATCCGGGCACTGTCAATGAAATGTGCCTGTTCAATCACTTTAACCTGACCATTGAGGATCAGGAATTCGTATCGGTAGTAGGCAGCAATGGCTCGGGAAAAACTACAATGTTAAATATTATCTGCGGAAGCATTCCATTGGATACCGGCAAAATTATCATCGATAACGAGGATATAACAGATATGCCGGAGTTCAGGCGCCAGCGCCGGATCGGCCGTGTCTACCAGAATCCCGCAATGGGAACGTGTCCGAATATGACGATTCTGGAGAATATGGCGTTGGCGGATAATAAGGGCAAGCCCTTCAACCTGTTAAGAGGTACCAACCGGAAGAGGGTTGATTCCTATAAAGAAAGCCTGAGTGCCTTAAATCTTGGGCTTGAGGATAAGCTTGAGGTTCCCGTCGGTTCTTTGTCCGGAGGACAGAGGCAGGCGATGGCACTGTTAATGTCAACCATGACACCCATTCAATTCCTTATCCTGGATGAGCACACCGCCGCCCTTGATCCGAAGACCGCCGAATTAATCATGGAGCTTACCAATAAAATCGTAAAAGAAAAAAAACTGACTACCATTATGGTAACCCATAACCTGCGTTACGCGGTGGAGTATGGGAACCGCCTGATTATGATGCATCAGGGCAATACTATCATAGACTGCCCGGAAGGAAAAAAGAAGGATTTAAAAATACAGGACGTATTGGACAAATTTAATGAAATAAGTATTGAATGCGGCAATTAAATAACTGCTCACGATTCCTTCAAGAAAGGAACCGTGGGCAGTTTTTATACATATTTTACTAATGGTATGGTATAATATTTTATAAAAGGAGGTCTAGTACGGTGGACAGATTATTAAAAAAACAGTTGGAAACTATAGAAAAAAAGGAAGGCAGGCTGAATCAAAAGAAAGGGAGCCGTTTTGTCAGCCAGAATGTTGCACCTTTGTCGGATAAGATAGAAGATAAAATACCTCCAAAATTAAAACGGATGCTGGAAGAAGCATTTTATAAGAGCTTTCAGCTGGTGTTTGAGAAAGGCAGCAAATACATTGAAATGACCTACAGCAAAGATAAGCTGCAGCTGAAATACGATCTGAATAATTACGCGGTAGACAGAAAATTAATCAAAAAACACTTAAACAATATGGATCGGCCCGCTGGCATATCCAATATAACGAATTCCGCCATTTCCTTTGTTGAAGGGTCCGCCCTCGGATTATTGGGAGTCGGGCTTGCGGATATACCGCTGTTTCTCTCCGTTGTCATGAAGACGGTTTATGAAGCGGCACTAAGCTACGGTTATGAGTATGAGAGCGATCAGGAGAAATATTATGTACTTCATCTGATATGCGGTGCAATGACAAAGGAGGATAAACAAAAGGAATACGGCAGCAAGGTGGATTTATTGGGAGAAGAATTGGATAATGGCACAGTACCTGAGATTTCTCTGGAAGACCAGATTAAACAAACATCAGATATTTTGTCCGATTCACTCCTGACGGCCAAATTCATCCAGGGGCTTCCGATTGTAGGGGTAGTCGGCGGCATAGTAAATTATTCGATTACGTCTAAGATCGGAAAATATGCGGCTATGAAATATAAGAAGAGGTATTTACTGAAGAAATCAAGACAGATGCAGAAATAAGCCTGTTTATTGATACGCAAGAGCAGCACGGAGGGATCCGGGTATGAGAAAGCAAAGAATCACTTTGATTCAAAAGCAATATAAATTTGATGAGGCAAGTAATTCCTATTTAATTGAGGTATCACTTGATGATTATGACGATGTTTATGACGAATGGGATGCGGCGCCATTTAAGAAACGGTTTATCCAGGAGGAGTTTGATGATTTCCTGATTGAGTCCGCAGAGGATATACCGCCGAAGTTTACTCTGTGGATCGTGCTGTATATACCGGAACAAAAGAAAGATACGGTGAAAGAAAAAGCAGTCGAAGCCGCATATAAAAACTATTACTCCTATGCCGTTGAAAAAGCGGAGGAGAAACGGATCACGCTTCGGAAGAAAAGCATAAAATACTTAATGCTTTCCCTGCTGTTTCTCAGTATAGGCTACTTCTTCCAGTCCACCTATGAGAATGTAATCTTTAATGTCTTGGAGGAAGGTATATTTATTGGCGGCTGGGTATTTCTTTGGGAATTCTTTACCGATATCTTCATGACCAGAAGAGAGCTGAAAGCAAAATACAGGCTGATGATAAGATTATATAATGCGGATATTAAATTCATATATTTCTGATGCAAAATCTTCCTGATAGTATGTTAATCTTAAGAAAGCTGCCGAGTTATTCCGGCAGCTTTTCTTTCATGTTCAGTCAGACTTCTTGATTATATGTAAAAATAAAAGCCTAGAATCTTTCGTATCCCGGATATATGTTATGTATTGTTTTGTCTGGCCCAAAATGCCGTTTCTACAATTTTGATTCCTAGCCAGGCTAGGTGGGCAACCGCATCTGATCTTCTGCCTTCCGCTTCGCAGGCGGCCTGACATCCGATCAGAGATATAGGAATCCCTTATGAACAATGTAGGATCAAAATAGCAGGGTTCCGAACATCCCAGGGTTATCATTAGCAGGTAGGCTTTTGTATTTCGTTATCATTTGTATGGTTTTATTATATAAAAAGTTATAATAGAAAGCAATAGAAAATTATGTAAACTTATTTTCTATAAAAACTTCTTGACGAAACAGGTATGATATTATATTCTAAAGGTAGAAAACAGAGAAAGGTTATATGTAATGGATACAGTACTTAGATGGGCAAAATTGGAAACTGTTATGACGGCAATTTTTCAGGTTACAGGGATAAGTGCGTCCAATTTTAACAGTTACAATTTGAAACCATGTAAGTTTTTCAGGAGATCATAAATTATTATAAACAGTGAATCATTTTGATTTGATGTGAAATCCCAAGGCTTATTGGCTTTGGGATTTTTTTGCTTTTGGTATGAATAGAATTAAGAAAGGACTCAATTAAGCATGATAGAATTTAGTATAAATCATTTAACAAAATATTACGGTGCGAACAAACTGTTTGAAAATATCACATTTGAAGTGAAGACCGGGGAAAAAATAGGGCTTATCGGCCGAAATGGCTGCGGGAAGACCACATTAATGAAAATCTTAACGGGAGTTGAGGGTTACCAGGAAGGGGAATTAAATATCCGGAAGGGCAGCAAGGCGGGATACCTTGACCAGATACCGGATTATGGAGAGACAAAGACAATTGAGGTGATTCGTTCGGCCTATTCCGATATATTCGGAATTAGGAAGGAAATGACCTCCTTAGAGGAATCGTTTGATAAGCTGACAAACGGTGAATTAGAAAAGGCAGTCCGCAGTTACGGTAAACTGACGGAACAGTATGAACGGCTGGAAGGCTATGAGCTGGAAACAAAGATCAATAAAGTAACGGAAGGCCTGGAAATAACGGACACTTTAAGGAATATGCCTTTTGACCGGTTAAGCGGCGGTGAAAGAACCAGGGCTATCCTGGCAAAAATACTGCTTGAGGAGCCGGATATCCTGCTTCTTGACGAACCGACCAATCATTTGGACCTGGCGGCGGCCGAATGGCTGGAAAGCTTTCTAAAGAGCTATAAAGGCACCGTACTTGTCATTTCCCATGACCGGTATTTTCTTGACAGTATTGCGGACAGAATTATCGAGCTGGAAGTGAGCCGGGCAAATATTTATTCTGGCAATTACAGCTATTATGTGATAGAAAAGGAAAGAAGATTTCTGGTTGACTATAAAAATTATCTGAACCAGCAGAAGAAAATTGAACAGATGGAGAAACAAATCGAACGGTACCGTATATGGGGAACAATGCGGGATAGCGAAAAGATGTTTAAACGTGCGAAGGAGTTGGAGAAAAGATTAGAGAAAATAGATGTATTGGAACGCCCTGTTCCGGATAAAAGAAAGGTGCGCTTCGATCCGAATACGGCGGGCAGGAGCGGTAAAATAGTGCTTTCCCTGGAAAATGTAAATAAATCCTTTGATGATAAAGAGCTGCTTAAGAATATATGCTTTCCTGTTTATTATCAGGAAAGCGCCTGTATAATCGGGAAAAACGGGTGCGGCAAATCAACCTTATTAAGAATGATCATGGGTGAGACCGAGCCGGATGGCGGTATCATTAAACTGGGCTCACAGGTTAAGATTGGATATTTACCGCAGCACGTGATATATCCGGATGAAGATATGACCTTGCTCGAATACTTCTCGGATTTTCACAATATCACATACGAGGAAGCAAGATTTCAGCTGGCGAAAGTATTATTTTTCAGTGAGGACATAAATAAGAAAATCAAATATTTATCGGGAGGAGAAAAAAGCAGACTGCGGTTATGTTCCCTGTCGTTTGAAAAGGTAAATGTAATGGTTCTGGATGAGCCTACAAATCATCTGGATATAGATTCCAGGGAAGTTCTTGAGAAAACGTTATGTGAATTCGAAGGAACCTTGCTTTTCGTTTCCCATGACCGTTATTTCATAAATAAAGTTGCCGATAAGATTATAGAAATTGAGAATAATACGGTAAAAATTTATCCGGGAGATTATACTTATTATGTGGAGGAATATAAGAAAGCTCATGCCGCAGGGATACAGGAGCCTGCGAATAAGAACAGTAAAGACGCCGCCCTCAAAACCGGCAGCGGGAAGCCATACAGACCAAACAGGACCGAAAACCGGAATAAGAAAATCGAGCAGCTTGAACAGCAGATCGGTGAGATGGAGGGTGGGTTAAAATTGTTGGAACAAAGGATGAACAGTAATATTACGGATGCGGAACTTCTTAATGAATTATTCCTGGAGAAAGAAGAAACAGAGGCCGAATTAGAGAAAGCATATGAACTGTGGGAACAAATTCAATGATAGTAAAGCTGAAAAGGGGCTGTGCAAAACCGCAGCCCCTTTTCAATAAGGCTCAGCTAGACCGGTTTTATCAAGGTGCCGGTCTTGCCGTTGATTCCGTCTTTTGCTTTCTCAAGGAGTGTTATGAGAGCGGTACGGTTTGGAGCGGAGGCCGCAAATTCAACGGCAGCCTGTACCTTCGGCAGCATGGAACCCGCCGCGAACTGTCCCTGGGCCATATACTCCTTTGCTTCCTCAATTGTGATATGATCCAGCCACTTTACATCCGGCTTGCCGAAATTAATGGCTACCTTTTCGACAGCGGTCAGAATGATCAGGCAGTCGGCATCTATCGCCTGTGCCAGCACACAACTGGCGAAGTCCTTATCGATAACCGCGCCGACACCCTTTAAATGGTTGCCGAACCGGACAACCGGAATACCGCCGCCGCCTCCTGCAATTACGATTTCACCTGCGTTTAACAGGCTCTTAACCGTATTGATTTCAACGATTTCCTGCGGACGAGGGGATGCCACAACCCTGCGGTAGCCTCTTCCGGAATCTTCTATCACGTTAAAACCCTTCTCTTTCGCAAGCCGGGCTTCCTCTTCGTTCATGAAATGCCCGATTGGCTTGGTGGGATGCTCAAAGGCGGGGTCGTTTTCATCGACCCGGACCTGGGTAATTACGGTAGCGACGGATTTTGTGATACCCCGATTGATTAATTCTTCTCTCAGGGCATTCTGCAGATCATACCCGATGTAAGCCTGGCTCATTGCAACGCAGACGGACAGAGGGGTGAAGGTAGGATGCTCCGGATTGGTACGTCCATAGGCGGCCATAGCATTGTTAATCATTCCGACCTGCGGGCCGTTTCCGTGGGAAATCACGACCTCATGTCCTTCCTCAATCAGGTCGGCAATCGCTTTGGAAGTATTCTGAACGGCTGCCATCTGTTCCGGCAGGTTATTACCGAGTGCGTTTCCGCCTAATGCAATAACGATTCTTTTTTTCATAAATTGATCGGCTCCTTTAGTCAATCCATTTTTCTTTTTGCGGCGCGTTCTTCCAATGCCTTTAGGGTTGCCTGCGGATTCTCGAACTTGCTTAAGAAGATCATGGCGGCAATGATATATGGCTTATAGCTTGCTTCCTTATAAAGCGGGGTACGGTAACGGTCGAATACGGAAGCGTCAACCTCGCCTTCCTTACAGCTTACGTCTGTAATATCGGCAGGCAGGCAGTGCATATAGAGAGCCTTGCCGTCCTTTGTAAGCTTCATCATTTCCTCGGTGCAGGCCCAGTCCTTATGCTGTGCGTTCTGTGCCAGTAATTCTTTTTCCAATGCTTTAATTCCGTCAAAATCGCCATTGCCGTACAGATCGGTACGTTTTTGCATGGCTACGAACGGAGCCCAGCTCTTCGGATAAACGATATCGGCATCCTTGAAGGCTTCCTCCATACTGTTGGTTTTTGCGAAGGAGCCGCCGGAATGCTTCGCATTTTCCTTTGCAACTTCTTCCACATCGGACATGATCTCATAGCCTTCCGGATGGGCAAGGACAACGTCCATTCCCATTCGTGTCATTAAGCCGACGATGCCCTGGGGCACGGATAACGGTTTTCCATAGGAAGGCGAGTAAGCCCAGGTCATTGCAATTTTTTTGCCCTTTAAATTCTCGACGCCGCCGAACTCATGGATGATGTGCAGCATATCGGCCATAGCCTGGGTAGGATGGTCAATATCACATTGCAGGTTGACAAGGGTAGGTCTCTGTTCCAGCACACCGTCTTTATTTCCCTGTCTGACTGCCTCAGAAACCTCCTGCATATAGGTATGTCCCTTACCGATATACATGTCGTCACGTATTCCGATGATATCTGCCATGAAGGAAACCATGTTTGCTGTCTCGCGGACGGTTTCACCGTGTGCCACCTGGGATTTCCCTTCGTCCAGATCCTGGACCTCCAGGCCTAAAAGGTTGCAGGCGGAAGCAAAGCTGAAACGCGTACGTGTGGAATTATCACGGAATAAGGAGATGCCCAGACCGCTTTCAAAAACCTTGGTAGAGATATTATTCTCCCTCATGAACCGCAGGGCATCGGCAAGCGTAAATACAGCCTCAAGCTCCTCGTCCGTTTTATCCCATGTCAGGAAAAAGTCATTGTTGTACATATCCTTGAAATGTAACTTATTCAGCTTCTCGATGTAATCATTTAATGTTTTCATACGAATCTCCTTCATGTTGTTTATTTAATGTTAAATTAATTGCAATAGATAGCGGGCAATGCTGCATAAACAGCGGCACATTTTACCAGGGCGGCCTTCCAGGTTCTTTCATTCGGTGCATGCGCCTGTGCTTCCTTACCCGGCCCAAAACCGATGCATGGAATCCCGTTGCGCCCCATGATGGAAACACCGTTCGTGGAGAACGTCCATTTATCGACCCTCGGCTCACCGTACAGTCCCTCGTAAGCCTTTACCATAGCCTCGGTAACGGCATGGTCTTCCGAAATAACCCAGGTCGGGAAATAGCATTCGATCGGGTATACAAGATTGGTATAGCTTGGCCTGTCATATTGGTACATGCTTACTTTGGCCTTGTATTTTTTTACGAAAGGAAGCTCACGGATTTCCTCAAGACAGCTTTCCCAGGTTTCGCCGGCGGTCATACGGCGGTCCAGGGAAACGGAACAGGAATCGGCTACCGCGCAGCGGCTCGGGGAGGTAAAGAATATCTCGGAGGTGGTTACGGTGCCGCGGCCCAGGAAGCGGGCTTCCTTCCATTTTTCATTGTAGCTTTCGTCCAGCATCTTGACCAGACCTTTAATTTCTTTATCCTCTGCCGCATCATTTTCATTCAGGTCACGGACATTTTGAAGGATATCGGCCATTTTGTAGATGGCGTTGTCACCGCGTTCCGGAGCGGAACCGTGGCAGGAAACCCCCTGAACATCGATACGGATCTCCATGCGTCCGCGCTGTCCCCGGTAGATGCCGCCGTCCGTGGGTTCGGTGGAAACCACGAAGGCAGGCTTTACCTTATCCTCATTAATAATGTATTGCCAGCATAGCCCGTCACAGTCTTCCTCCTGTACGGTCCCGGTTACCAGTACGGTATATTTGTCATCCAGCAATCCAAGGTCTTTCATTATTTTTGCACCGTAAACCGCGGAAACGATACCGCCCAGCTGATCGGAGGTTCCGCGCCCGCCGATTTCTTCCTCGGTTTCAAAGCCTTCGTAGGGGTCGAATTCCCAGTTTGCTTTATTGCCGATACCTACCGTATCGATATGGGCATCATAGCCGATCAATGTTTCACCGTTTCCCATATAACCCAGTACATTGCCCATAGGGTCGATAACAACCTTGTCAAAGCCTACCGCGTTCATTTCCGCTTCAATTCTTTTGATATGCCCTTCCTCGCCGCAGCTTTCGCCCGGAATAGCTACCAGGTCTCTTAAAAACTTGGTCATGGCAGGCAGATATGCCTGTGATGCCTCCTTAATTCTGTCAAAATCCATCATTTCTTCCTCCATATGCTTTTTATTGTTAATGTTCACAAATGCAAAACTCTTTATACGCGGCGGCATGATACCTGCCTTCCCATACGATTTCTTTATAACGGTCAGGGTCCGTATCACCTTCGGTCGAGAATAGAAGTACCTTGGATGTTTCGTCTAATTTCAGGAATTCTTTCAGCTCTGCAAGTTCAGGTTTTTTCATAATGGAAGCTAAAACGCCGAAGGGTGCGGCTCCCGATTCGCCGGATACAACCTGCGGATCACCTTTTAACGGAGCGCTTAGCATTCTCATTCCTTCTGCCGCAGCCCAGTCGGGAGCGGATATAAATACGGATACATGATTTTTTAAAATATCCCAGGAGATAGTATTTGGTTCGCCGCAGGCTAAGCCTGCCATAATTGTCTGCATATCCCCGTCGACTATTCTTATCTTACCGTCTCCGGCTTCGGCGCCCTTATACAGGCATGCTGCTACATCGGCCTCCACCACTACGACGGTGGGAGGATTATCGGGATATCTGTTGGCGAAATAACCCTGAACGGCTCCGGCTAAGGAACCTACACCGGCCTGAACAAAAACATGGGTGGGCCTGTCGATACCTGCGTCCGCCAGTTGTTCGCCTGCTTCCATTGCCATAGTACCGTATCCCTGCATGATCCAGGAAGGAATTTCTTCATAGCCTTCCCATGCCGTATCCTGTACCACTACACCGTTTGGTGTTTTTGCGGCAGCCGCAGCAGCCATACGGACACATTCGTCATAGTTAACTTCCTCTATTGTAGCGGTTGCGCCTTCTGCCCTGATATTATCCAGGCGGGTCTGTGTTGAGCCTTTGGGCATGAATACCACGGCTTTTTGCTTTAACCGGTTTGCCGCCCATGCAACCCCGCGGCCGTGATTGCCGTCGGTTGCGGTAAAGAAGGTAGCCTGGCCGAATTCTTCTCTTAATCTGTCTGAGGTAAGAGTCTCAAAGTCAAGCTCCGATACATCCCGCCCGGTTTCCTTGGCAATATAGCGGGCCATAGCAAAGGAACCGCCCAATACCTTAAAAGCGTTTAATCCAAACCGATAGGACTCATCCTTTACAAAAACCTCCTTTAATCCCAAATAACCGGCCATATTGATAAGATGTGCCAGAGGAGTCTTTTCATAACCCGGGATAGTCTGATGAAAATTCCTGGCCTTTTCGACTTCGGCTAAATCCATGACCTTAAGGCTTTCATCATTTGTTTTCGGCATGGAATTCCGCACCCATTTGATTTCTTTCATATATGCCTCCTGTTTATAAATTCAGATTTGATAACTTTATTTCATAATATCACATAAAAAAAATAAATCAAGTGTAAATCAAAATATTTTTTAGCATTATACAAATATTTTTTGAAACCTATTGATTTCCGTTATTTGTGATGATAAACTAAAATTGTATAAAGTAGGGAAAAGTCAGTGTTCCTGTTATATCATGGCTGGGGGCAATCCGGGTATAGGCCTTGGTAAGGATACCGGATGCCGAAATATTAGATTGATTAATCAAACAAAATATGAGATAATAGGATAACAGAAATAAGTTATAATCCAGCTTATGGAACCGCGAGGTGTTTTTTGTGAGTGAAGCGAAGCGGAAGTCACAGAAAACTCGAGACATGTGTGCATGTGCATCCTTCTGTTAAAGTTCAGCCGTAAGGCTTAACTTTAACAGAAATAAAAAATAATTTATGGGGTTATGATAATGTTATAGAAAGCTATCTGTATGCCTGACGGTAAAAACCTTCGGGATATAAGAAAAGGAGAATGATAATGATTTTATTGGGAAACGGCATAGTAATTACCCGCGACAAGGAGAGGCCGCTCATTGAAAACGGTGCCGTACTTGTCGATGGAACGCGTATAGTAAAAGCAGGTGATTATAAGGAGCTTGCCAGACAATATCCGGATGCGGAATTCGTTGATGCGAAAGGCGGGCTGATCATGCCTGGGCTGATTAATACGCATAACCATATCTACAGTGCTATGGCAAGAGGCTTAAGCATCGACGGGTATAACCCGGAAGGCTTTCTGGATATCCTGGATGGGCTGTGGTGGAACATAGACAGGCATCTGACTCTGGAACAGACGAAGCAGAGTGCGGTTGCTACCTATATTGACTGTATCAGGAACGGTGTTACGACGGTTTTTGACCATCATGCCAGTTTTGGGGCGATAGAGGACAGCCTGTTTACGATTTCTGACGCCGCCAGGCAGTTAGGGGTCCGTACCTGCCTGTGTTACGAGGTATCCGACCGTGACGGTGAAGAGAAAATGAGGGCCGCAGTCAGGGAGAATTCTGAATTTATCAAATATACCGCCGGGCAGACAGATGATATGCAAAAGGCAATGATGGGAATGCATGCGGCATTCACGATATCCGACGAAACCTTTGCATTATGCAGGGAATACACACCGGAGAATGTCGGCTGCCACATCCATGTGGCGGAAGGGATCGAGGATCTGCACGATTCGTTAAGAAAGCATGGGAAACGTATTGTTAACCGCTTAATGGACCAGGGTATTCTCGGCCCGAAGACGATAACCGCCCATTGCATCTATGTCAATCCGCAGGAGATGGAGCTGTTAAAGGAAACCAATACGATGGTGGTGCATAATCCGGAATCCAATATGGGTAATGCCTGCGGGTGTCCGCCGACCCTGGAGATCTTTAAACGCGGTATACTGACGGGATTAGGCACCGACGGCTATACGAATGATATGTTTGAATCCTATAAGGTGGCAAATCTCCTGCACAAGCATTCCCTTTGCGATGCGAATGCTGCCTGGGGGGAGATACCGGCAATGCTGTTTGAAGGAAATGCCGCAATTGCAAACCGGTATTTTAATACCCCTCTTGGCATTATTAAGGAGGACGCTGCGGCGGATATCATTATAGCGGATTATGACCCGCTGACGCCTCTTACAAAGGATAATATCAACAGCCACATGCTTTTCGGATTAAACGGAAGCAAGGTGGTTACGACTATGATTAACGGAAGATTACGGATGAAGGACAGGGAGCTTATTGATATAGACGAAGCGAAGGCGATGGCTGACTGCAGGGAACAGGCCGAACTGTTGAGAAAAAGCATAAATTAACATTCATAGACACAAAATTAAGAATTTTTCAATTATTAGGTAAAAGTATATAGGCATTTGCGAAACTCTCAATTGTGTCTGTGATTGTTCCAATGTGTGTTTCGTCTGTCGTTACTGTTTGCTGAAATTGTTTGAACGTCACATACAAAAGTTTTTATTGTATGTGTAAGTCAAATAATTTCAGCAAATTGTAGAGGCAGCCGAAACACACAGGAATATCAGCAGATACAAAAAGGAGTTTCGCAATTACCTAGGTAAAAGTATAATGAAGGAGGATATACACATGGGAGACAGAATGACCCCGATTCCGTTTTCAAGCCTGATGGAATGGATACTGACGGAACGAAGTGAAAGCGGAAGGGTTTTCGGAGTTAGGAAATCCTTTAAGAAAGAAAATGACAAGGTACTGTCCATATTCGGTGAGAAGATAGAGACACCTTTCGGCCCGGCGGCCGGTCCGGCAACACAGCTGGCTCAGAACCTGGTATCAACCTACTATGCGGGATGCAGGTTTTTTGAGTTGAAGACGGTTCAGATTATCGACGGCGAGGACCTGCCGGTGAATAAGCCGTGCATCCTTGCGGAAGATGAGGGCTATAACTGCGAATGGTCGACAGAGCTCCGGGTTCCGGAGGCATTCGATGAATATGTAAAAGGGTGGATCGCATTAAAGGTGATATCCAGGGAGTTCGGTCTGGGGGCTGCCGACGGTTTCGTATTCAATATGAGTGTCGGCTATGACTTACAGGGAATCAAATCCGAGAAGATTAATACGTTTATTGATCATATAATGGATGCAAAGGATACACCGATCTGGAAGGAGTGTATGGATTATCTGTCGGAGAATCTTGATAGGTTTAAAAACGTAGACAGGGAATTCCTGGACGGTATATCCTCAAAGGTCTGTACCTCTGTCACCGTATCCACGCTGCACGGCTGCCCTCCGCAGGAGATCGAAAGCATTGCGGCCTATCTTTTGGAAGAGAAGCACCTGAACACCTATGTAAAATGTAATCCGACACTTTTAGGGTATGAAGCCGCAAGAAGCATCATGGATGAAATGGGATACGGCTATGTGGTATTCGGGGATTTCCATTTTAAAGATGACCTGCAGTTCGAGGATGCCGTTCCGATGCTTCGGAGACTGCAAATGAAGGCGGAGAACGCCGGCCTTGAATTCGGCGTAAAGATTACGAATACCTTTCCGGTTGACGTAACAAGGAATGAGCTGCCAAGTGAAGAGATGTATATGTCCGGACGATCCTTATGTGCCTTGTCATTGTCCGTTGCATATAAGCTGTCGAAAGCCTTTGACGGGAAGCTGCGCATTTCCTTTTCGGGCGGTGCGGATTACTTTAATATTGATAAGATCTATGGTCTCGGCATCTGGCCGGTCACGATGGCAACCACGTTCCTGAAAACCGGAGGCTACCAGAGAGGGGTACAGCTTGCCAAGAAGATGGAACAGCTTGAATATAAGGCGTTTACCGGTGTAGCTGTTGACGCATTGGGAAAACTGATAGAAGAGATTAAAAAGGACAAGCATCACACCAAGAATGTAAAACCGCTGCCAAACAGGAAGGTAAATAAAAAGGTTCCTTTGTTAAGCTGCTTTACGGCACCCTGCAGCGAGCAATGCCCGATCCATCAGGATATTCCTGCTTATTTAAAGTTAGTTAAGGAAGGAAAGCATACGGAAGCCTTAAGGGTTATTACCGATAAGAATGCGCTCCCCTTCATCACCGGCATCATTTGCAGCCATGTCTGCATGTCGGGGTGCACACGTAATTTTTATGAGGAATCCATTCATATCCGGAGCGCCAAATTAGTGGCGGCACAGAACGGATATGCAGGATTATTAAAGGAAATAAAAGCATCCGACACCTGTAGTAACAAAAAAGTTGCAATTGTCGGCGCAGGTCCGGCAGGAATTGCATGTGCTTTCTTCCTTGCAAGGGAAGGCGCGGATGTCACGGTTTTTGAAAAGAGAGAGAAGGCAGGCGGTGTAGTAAGATATGTTATTCCGGCTTTCCGTATTCCGGAAGAAGCTATTGATAAAGATATTGTTCTGGCGGAGAAGATGGGTGTAAAATTCAGATATAACCATCAGGTTACCAATATCGGCGCGCTAAAGGATGCCGGATTCGAAGCGGTAGTACTTGCGGTCGGTGCTTCCAAAGGCATGCCCCTCGGTATGGAAGGCGAGAATGAGATCAATGCGATTCGATTCCTGGAGACCTGTAAAAAATCACCGGAAACCTTAAAGGCAGGCAAGAATGTAGCTGTTATCGGGGCCGGCAATACGGCAATGGATGCGGCAAGGGCGGCAAAGAGAATCCCCGGTGTCGAACACGTATATGTGGTATACCGCAGGACGAAACGCTACATGCCGGCCGACGAGGAGGAGATGGACCTGGCACTGGAGGACGGAGTGGAATTCAAGGAATTACTGGCGCCGGTATCCCAGAAGAACGGAAAGCTGGTCTGTCATAAGGTGGTTCTTGGAGAGGCGGACGCTTCCGGAAGGCAAAAGCCGGTTGAAACCGAGGAGGAAGCCGTAGTAGATGCGGATTTGGTGGTAGCCGCCCTGGGAGAAAGAGTGGACGGCGGCTTTTACGAATCGCTTGGACTTAGGGTAACGGACGGCGGATATGCGGTGATCAACAGGGAGACAATGGAGGCTTCCATGCCGCATGTCTATGTGATCGGAGACGGTGCGAACGGACCGGCAACCGTCGTACAGGCGATCCGGGATGCGGCAGAAGCGGCAAATTCCATCCTGGGTATAAAACCGAGAAGGGTAATTGAGCTTCAAGGTGATGAGGAAAAGGTGGGGGCCAAGAAAGGTATCCTGGTACACGCGGGAGAACCAAAGGATGAAGCAGACCGCTGCCTGGAATGTAACCAGGTATGTGAGGCATGCGCGGACGTATGTCCGAACAGAGCCAATCTTTCCATCCGGGTGCCCGGTAT
>JAEWSD010000151.1 GCA_023398615.1 Bacillota bacterium | reverse complement strand
GGGGGAGAAGTAAAGCCTGCTGCGCCTTTGCAGCAGACTTTACTTAAAAAAGGGGAGGATAAGTATTTAACTTTTCTTTGGTGTTGGTTGCGCAATCCATTAGCAATGCGCAAAGCGTGTATCCTTTAGCTGGAGGGGGGATCCAACTATTGAAAAAGACTACGCATTTTGTGTGATCTAATTTGAAATGAATTAGATTAACTATAGTATGATACGGTTATCTTAACTTTATTCATAAATATCAATAATTTTTTGATATTTTTAAATGTTTTGTTTATACTACAATCAGAAAGGATGAATACAATGAGTTTATTAGAAGAGTGGAGAGAGCGTGCTTATGCTCAGGACACCGATCAAAAGGCAGGAAAGCTGTTCTGGGGTAATTATTTTAATATTGAGAAAGGAATCTATGAAAAGCTTCTGGCCGATCCGGATACCGTAGTTGAAGGAACGGTAACGGAACTGGCGGAAAAATATGATACGGATATTATGATCATGGTAGGTTTTCTTGATGGCATTAACGACAGCTTGAAGACAGTGAATCCGATTGAAGAGATGGATGCCGACACGAAGGTAAACTTAGGGTTTGATAAAGAAAAATTATACTATAATATGGTGGCTGCAAAAGCAGACTGGTTATATGGTTTACCTGAGTGGAACAACCTGCTGACCGAAGAAAGAAGAAAAGAACTGTATATGGAACAAAAAAAATCCAATACAATCGTAAAAGATAAAAAAGTAGGAAGGAATGATCCCTGTCCGTGCGGCAGCGGTAAGAAATATAAAAGGTGCTGCGGAGTAAATCTGTAACCTGAATAATAGAGCTTGCGCTTATATAGTTAGTAACTTTCCTGTTAGTGACAGGAAACAGTTGCAATAAGCCGCAGGCTCTCATAATATTTATTTGTTCGATAATTTATCCTGCTTGTACAGCAGGTATTTCACATAATTCTTCACTTCCAGAGAACTTTCTTTATCTAAACGCTGGTACAACTGGAAAAAATCAAAGATTTCCTTGTCCAGTACTTCACCGCCGATTGGCAGATAGGCATCTGAAACTCCTAATAAATAATCGCAGGAAACATCAAAATATTCAGATAAGGCAATTAATTTATCGAAGGATGGTTCATTTCTCTTTGACTCATAGTTAGAAATAGCAGTCGATTTTAATCCTAACATCTCTGCCAATTCGCCTTGAGTAAGCTTATATTTTTGCCGTAAATGCTTTAACCGAACGTTAAAATCCATGTATTATCCCCCTATGCAGTAAGCTTTTTTGAAACGGTGAATTTTTTTGCCAAGTTAAAGTCTTATAAATAATCAATACCGATATTATATAACAAATATTGCCAATATGTCAACTTTCTTGTTAACATAAATCAATTAAAGGTTTTTTATAGCTAATAAATGACCTGCCGTCTGTTCCGGGCGGCACCGAATTTATGGCAGAATTCACTGGTACAAACAGGATTAATCATGGTATAATAATATTGTTGGGTAAAAATTACATGGACGAAACAGGAAGCCGCATAGAAACGAGATCAGGACAGGAGCCGGAAATGCATAGAAGAAAAAACAAAGGCAGAAGCATAGGAATAGATTTTAGGAAAAGAAGGAGAAACAGGAGAGCGGCATGTATTATGATTGCTTTACTGGCGGTTATGGGACTGGTTATCGGAGCTTTCAGTCTGATAGGCGCAAAACAGAAGTATCCGGAGGATGATAGAAAAATATCTGATAAATCAGTAGATAATGCGTTTTATAAGGAAGGGCAGCCAACCGGGAGCGTAACGGACAGTAAAGCAGCACAGACCGGAGCTGAAACGAAGGACCAGGGAGAAAGCGGAGAAAATATTGCTCAGGATGGAAATGGACAGGCAGGAAGGGGTACCTCTGAGGAGGATACCGCTGAAGAAAATACAGCCGGGGAAGATACCGGTGAGAAAAATACGGCTGAGGAAGACACCAGGGTACCTGTCAAGGTGAAGGGAATCTATGTTACAGGCCCAATGGCGGGAACGAAGGATTCCATGCAGGAACTGATAGACATGGTAGAATCCACAGAGCTGAATGCAATGGTAATTGATATTAAGAATGACAGCGGCGAGATTACTTATAAGATGGACCTGCCGCTTGTTCAGGAAGTCGGTGCGGGAGTAAATTATATCCGTGATATAGATGAACTTATTTCCAATTTGAAATCTAAGAATATCTATCTGATAGCAAGGATAGTGGCGTTTAAGGACCCTATTCTGGCGGAAGGCAGGCCGGAATTGGCTGTTCGGAAAGCGGACGGAAGTGTTTTCCGGGATGCCGATGGGTTAAGCTGGGTAAATCCTTATAAAAAAGAGGTATGGGATTATCTGATATCGATTGCCGGGGAAGCCGCGGAGCTGGGATTTGATGAGATACAGTTTGATTATATAAGATTCTCTACCGACTCTAAGATGAAGAATGCCGATTTAGGCAAGGAAGCGAAGAAGAAAAGTAAGACCGATGTAATTACGGAATTCACAAAATATGCATGTGAAAAATTAAAGCCTCTGAGTGTATTTGTATCTGCCGACGTATACGGTACGATAATTGATAACGAAGTGGATTCGGCAATTGTGGGACAAAGCTATACGGAGATGAGCAAGTATTTGGACTATATCTGCCCGATGATTTACCCTTCACATTACCGGAATGGGGTATACGGCATAGAGTACCCCGATCTGGAACCGTATAATGTCGTAAACAGAGTGTTGAATAAATCGAAGGAAGTACTGAAGGAAGCAGGGGAAGGCGACAAAACAGAGGAAGACGATAAGATGACGGAAGGCGATAAAACAGAGGAAGACAACCAAACGGCGGAAGGCGATAAGGCGGTGGTAAGACCGTGGCTTCAGGACTTTACGGCTTCCTGGCTGCCAAAGCATAAATCCTATGGGAAAAAGGAAATCCAGGAACAGATAAAGGGCGTATACGATTCCGGATATGAGGAATGGATACTTTGGAACGGCAGGAACAATTATACGGAGGAGGGCCTGCTGCCGGAATAGCGGATTCAAACACAGTGGTACCGAAAATAAAATTATTTGCAAGATTATTCTGTTTTGCGTGTATAAGTATAGGAACGCTAAGGAAGGAGGCTTATAACTTGAAGGATGAAGCAATTGTAAACCTGATTTATGAAAGAAATGAATTGGGATTATCAAAGTTAGCTGATAAGTATGAAAAGTTGCTAATCCACATAGCTACAGGCATACTTGGTTGTCGTTCACGGGATATAGAGGAATGCGTTAATGATACCTATTTTAAAATATGGAACCATATTGAGCAGTATGATATGGAGAAAGCATCCGTCAAAACATATCTCAAAGTAATCGTAAGGAATACGGCTATCAATAAACTCCGTGATCTAAGCAGGCGTGAGGAACGTGAGTTCTCGGAGGATGTTTCGGATATTGCCATGCATTATATTGACCAGAGACAGAATGTTGAAGGGCAGATTTTCAGCAAGGAGAATATGAAAAATCTGAACAGAATAATCAGTCATCTTGGCAAGAAAGATCAGGAATTGGTGATTCGGAAATATTTCTATTTGCAGTCTTCCAAGGAAATAGCGGTGGCAACAAAGATGACGGTAACTGCCATTGACAGCAGGTTATCAAGATTAAGAAACAAAATGAAGCTGGAATACGAGAAGGAATTAAATACGTGGAATTATACACAGAGAGGAGCAAAATATGGATGAGGCATTATTAGTTGATATGATGAGCGGGTTGATTCCGGAATTAATTCAGAATAACTATATTGAGAAGGATATGAGAAGGGGAAAGATACCTGTCTTCGGAAGGCTGTTTTCTGCCAAAAAGGCCACAATATTCCAATATGATAATATCTTTCGTAAATCCATGAATACCGGTAATCAGTATGGGATAACAGATTCGGCGGAACCGGGCGATATCGGGGAGTCTGTGGAGGCTGAGGAATACGGCATGCAGGAAAGAAATATAAGTATAGGTATATTTAAGAAGGGCTTCCCTAACCTGATAAAGATTATATCCGGTATTACGGCTGCATTTGTGGTAGTCGGCGGTATTATTATATTTATAATTAAACATCATAAAATTGTTGTAAAATTATTTCACAAAAAGGCACAAATTATATATTAGTATAATAAAATAAAAACATCAGTGTAAAAAAAGGAGAAAAAGAACATGTTTGATAGAATTAAAACGATTATTGCCGGACAGCTGAATGTAGAGGAAAGCACAGTTGCCGTTACTTCATCCTTTAAGGATGATTTGGGGGCCGACTCTCTGGATCTGTTCGAACTGGTCATGGCGCTGGAGGAGGAATTTGATGTTGAAATTCCGTCTGAGGATCTATCGGGTATTGCTACGGTGGAAGATGTAATTAATTACCTCCGCAATAAGGGTGTGGAATAGACGGGATTGCGGAGGATTTATTCATGAGAACCAGGATAAGTGAATTATTGAAGATAGAATATCCTATAATACAGGGGGGTATGGCATGGGTTTCCGAACATAACCTGGCGGCCGGTGTATCAAACGCCGGGGGGCTTGGAATTGTTGCGGCGGCAAATGCACCGGCAGATGTCGTACGTAATGAGATCAGAAAAACCCGAGAGCTGACCGATAAACCCTTTGGTGTAAATATTATGCTGTTAAGCCAATATGCTCCCGAGATTACCGATCTGGTAGTTGAGGAAAAGGTTCCGGTGGTTACGACAGGTGCGGGTAACCCCGAAAAGTACATTCCGAAGTGGAAGGAAGCCGGAATAAAAATTATTCCGGTAGTTGCATCGGTAGCGCTGGCAAAACGAATGGAAAAGTACGGAGCGGATGCGGTTGTTGCCGAAGGCTGTGAGTCCGGAGGTCACATAGGTGAACTTACCACGATGGTTATAATACCGCAAGTGGCAGATGCGGTTGATATTCCCGTTATAGCGGCGGGAGGAATCGGTGACGGAAGAGGATTTGCCGCAGCTTTTATGCTGGGCGCGGAAGGTGTTCAGCTGGGTACCAGATTTGTTGTGGCAAAGGAATCCATTGTACATGATAACTATAAAAAATGTATTATTGCGGCAAAAGACATAGATTCTGCAGTCACCGGCAGATCTCACGGACATCCGGTAAGATCCCTCCGGAATAATATGACAAGAAACTATTTAAAGCTTGAAAAAGAAGGGAAAAGCTTTGAAGAGCTGGAGATGCTTACGCTTGGTTCTCTTAGGAATGCCGTTTTGAACGGGGATACGGTAAATGGTTCCCTGATGGCGGGACAGATTGCAGGGCTCATTTCGAAGGAACAATCCTGCAGGGAAATTGTCGGTGAAATCATGGAAGAGGCAAAAAAACTTCTGAAAACGGAATAGGATGGTTATCGGAATGGGAAAAACAGCATTTATTTTTCCGGGACAGGGAGCTCAGTATATCGGGATGGGTCAGGAATTCTACGAACAGTTTCCTGAATCCAAGGAGATATATGACAGGGCTTCTGACTTGCTTGGAATAGATATGGCAAAGCTTTGCTTTGAAGAGAATGACAGCATTCATATTACGGAATATACGCAGATCGCCCTGGTGACGACCTGTATGGCGATACTGGCCAGGGTCCGGAAGACAGGGATTACCCCCGATGTTTGCGCGGGATTAAGCCTGGGTGAATATCCGGCCATGATTGCAGGCGGCGTTATGGACTTTGATGAAGCAATCCGTGTGGTCCGCCAGAGAGGAATTCTGATGCAGAATGCGGTTAAGCCGGGCATCGGAGCCATGTCGGCCGTACTTGGCCTGGATAATGGAATCATTGAGAAGGTATGCGGGGATACGGACGGTATCGTATCGATCGCCAACTATAACTGCCCCGGGCAGACAGTGATCTCCGGCGAGAAGAAAGCGGTGGAGAACGCGGGGGAAGCATTAAAGCAGTATGGTGCAAAGAGGATTGTACCGCTTAATGTAAGCGGCCCTTTCCATTCAAGGATGTTAACGGAAGCCGGTGAGAAACTTTTCAGGATACTGGAGGATGTCCCTTTAAAGGACCCTGTTATCCCCTATGTGGCTAACATAGACGCACAGTATGTGGGCAGCATGGACAGTATACGTGAAAGCCTGGCAAAACAGGTATATTCCTCCGTTATGTGGCAGCAAAGCGTAGAAAATATGATATCGGCCGGAGTGGATACTTTTATTGAAATCGGACCGGGCAAGACCTTATCCGCTTTCGTGAAAAAAATTGACAGGTCCTGTAATGTTATAAGCATAGAAAAACCAAATGATTTGGATAAATTAAATGAGCAAATGTGAGAAGGATATGGAGGGAAACTGATGCTGGAGAATAAAGTTGCGGTCGTAACCGGCGCGAGCAGGGGAATCGGTAAGGCAATCGCATTAACGCTTGCCCGTTATGGTGCCGTTGTTGTTGTAAACTACTGCGGATCCAGGGAAAAAGCGGAAGAAGTGGTTGATGAGATAAAAAAAGACGGCGGAACTGCCGTTGCCTGCCAGGCGGATGTTAAGGATTCCGAAGCGGTAAAGCTTATGTTTTCCGATATTGTAAAACAGTTCGGAAAGCTTGATATCTTGATTAATAATGCAGGGATCACAAAGGATAACCTGATGCTTAAAATGTCGGAGGAAGAATTTGATGCGGTAATTGATACCAATGTAAAGGGAACCTTTCATTGCTCCAAGCATGCCTCCCGTATCATGCTCAAGCAGAAAAGCGGAAGAATCATAAATATTTCCTCCATATTCGGTGTTATGGGCAATATCGGACAGGTGAATTACTGTGCATCCAAATCGGGGATTATCGGTATGACGAGATCTATGGCAAGAGAGCTGGGGTCGAGAGGAATCACGGTCAACGCAATTGCGCCGGGCTTTATAAGAACGGAGATGACGGATATACTGAGCGAAGAAGTGAAGGAGAAAGCCCTGGAGCGTATCGCCTTAAGGCGGATAGGAGAAGCCCTCGATGTTGCGGAGACGGCGGCTTTTCTGGCATCCGATAAGGCTTCCTATATTACCGGGCAGACGATACTGGTTGACGGCGGCATGAGTATTTAGGCATTTAATAAAGTAAAGAACTTGGAGGCAGATCATGAAGAGAGTAGTTGTAACAGGTATGGGAATTGTTTCACCGTTAGGCAACAGCATAGATTCCTTCTGGAATAATATCAAGGAGCAGAAAACGGCATTTAAACCGATAACTTATTTTGATACGACAGATTTTAAAGTAAAATTGGCGGCACAGGTCGAGGATTTTGATCCGGCCGATTTCATGGAACCCAAATCGGCAAGAAGAATGGAAGCCTTTTGCCAGTTTGCGGTGGCGGCAGCCGCACAGGCCATAAAGGATGCCGGTCTGGATTTAGATAAAGAGGATACTACCAGGATCGGCGTATCTGTTGGTTCCGGCATCGGAAGCCTGCAGGCAATAGAAAGGGAGCATCAGAAATTGCTGGAGAAAGGACCGAAGCGGATATCCACCTTACTTGTGCCAACCATGATATCAAATATGGCCGCAGGAAATATATCCATTGCCTTCGGTTTAAAGGGCAAATCAACGAACATCGTGACCGCTTGCGCCACCGGAACACATTCCATCGGTGATGCATATCGTTATATTCAATGCAATGAAGCGGATGTTATGGTTGCCGGCGGAACGGAGGCCGCCATCACACCGATTGGAATCGGCGGATTCAGTGCGTTGACCGCCCTGACTTCGGAAACCGATCCGGCAAGGGCTTCCATCCCGTTTGACAAGGAAAGAAGCGGCTTTGTAATGGGAGAGGGCGCCGGTGTTGTGATACTGGAATCCTATGAGCATGCGGTAGCCAGGGGCGCCAATATTCTCGCGGAGCTGGCAGGCTACGGTGCTACCAGTGATGCTTACCATATTACCTCTCCTTCCGAGGACGGAGAAGGTGCGGCCCGTGCAATGCTGTTTGCGGTGAATGAAGCAGGTATCAAACCGGAAGACGTGGATTATATTAATGCTCATGGCACAAGCACACACCATAACGACCTGTTTGAGACCAGAGCGATAAAGAAAGCATTTGGTGACGATGCGTACAAAGTAAACGTCAATTCGACAAAATCCATGACAGGACACCTGTTAGGTGCGGCCGGTGCGGTGGAATTCATCGTATGTGTAAAATCTGTCCTGGAAAATTATATACATGCAACGGTCGGATACAAGGTGCCGGATGAAGAGCTTGACTTAAATTACACCACGGTGCCTGAGACCAATCGGACCGTTAATTATGCGATGAGCAATTCACTTGGTTTCGGAGGACATAACGGCAGTTTATTAATTAAGAAGTTTACCAACTAGGAGGTAATGCTTTTATGGAAATGGAAAATATTATTAAACTGATTCAGACAGTATCTGAATCAGCCTTGACCTCGTTTGAATATACCGAAGGCGACAGTAAGCTGTCATTCCGGATAAACCGAAATGCCGGTTGTGCGGAGCCTGCAGCGGGAAAGCCGGAAGGTGGTTCCTCCGGATTAAAAATCGGCAGTGAGAAACCGGAGTCCCTTAATCTAATGATAACCTCTCCTATGGTCGGCGTATTCTATTCGGCAAAATCAGAGGACAGCGAACCTTTCGTATCGGTTGGCGATACGGTTAAGAAGGGGCAGGTTATCGGTATTGTAGAAGCCATGAAGCTGATGAATGAAATTGAATCTGCATACGACGGTGTAGTTGATTCTATTCTTGTGAATAATAAAGACATAGTTGAGTACGGGCAGCCTTTAGTCAGCATACGGCCGAATAACAGCAAATAGATTTTTATTTATGCACTACGCAGCTTGCCAGTAAGCTGTTTATGCAGGAAAGAGGTAAAACATGTTAAATGTAACGGATATTCAAAAAATCATACCACAAAGGAGCCCCTTTCTGTTGGTAGACCGGATAGATGAGTTGGAGCCGGGGAAGCGCGCCGTCGGACGCAAATGCGTGACCTATAACGAACCCTTTTTTACCGGGCATTTTCCGGAGGAGCCCGTAATGCCGGGGGTCCTCATTATAGAAGCACTATCACAGGTGGGCGCAGTTGTCTGCCTGTCCCTGGAAGAGAATAAAGGGAAGAATGCCTATTTCGGAGGCATTTCGAAGGCCAGATTCCGCAATAAAATATTTCCCGGTGATGTTCTCACGCTTGCCGTGGAGCTGATTAAGAAAAAAGGTAATGTGGGGATTGCCGCGGCAAAGGCATATGACGGGGATAAGATATACGCCGAAGCTGAGCTTACCTTCGTTATCGGTTAATATTAGGCGTGCGTGGCACGCAGATGGGAGCCAAGTATGATTAAAAAAGTTTTAATAGCAAACCGTGGAGAGATTGCCGTGCGGATTATTCGTGCCTGCAGGGAAATGGGTATCAGTACGGTTGCTATTTGCTCTGACATAGATAAAGATGCTTTACATGCCCAGCTCGCCGATGAGACGATATGTATCGGACCAATGCCCGCAAAAGACAGCTATCTGAGAATGGACAGAATCCTCAGTGCAACCCTGGCGACAAGGGCGGATGCCATTCACCCTGGCTTTGGATTCCTATCCGAGAACAGTAAGTTTGCTGCGTTATGCAAGAAGTGTAAAATAATTTTTATAGGGCCTTCTGCTGAAGTGATCGATAAAATGGGTAACAAGTCGGAAGCCAGAAAGACCATGATGAAGGCCGGTGTCCCTGTCGTACCGGGTACGAAAGAGCCGGTTTATAGTGCGAAAGACGGTAAAATGATTGCGGATCGGATGGGTTATCCCGTATTAATTAAAGCTTCGTCAGGCGGCGGCGGAAAAGGAATGAGGATAGTAGAATCGGAAGACCAGTTTATCCGCATGTTTGAGACGGCAAGCCAGGAGGCAAAAAGCTCCTTCGGGGATGATACCATGTATATCGAAAAATTTATTCCTAAGGCAAGACACGTGGAATTCCAGATTCTTGCAGATCAGCATGGAAATGTCATACATTTGGGGGAAAGAGACTGTTCTATCCAGAGAAGGCATCAGAAGATGATTGAGGAGGCACCGTCCACGGCCATTAATGACAAGCTCAGGAAGGAAATGGGCGAAATTGCAATCCGGGCGGCAAAGGCAGCCAACTATTGCAATGCGGGAACTATTGAATTTATTTTAGATCAGGATAATAATTATTATTTCATTGAGATGAATACCAGAATTCAGGTGGAGCATGCGGTGACCGAGATGATAACCGGAATCAATCTGATCCGGGAACAGATTAAGATCGCGGACGGAGAGAAGCTGTCCTTTAAACAGGAGGATATCAAATTCGCGGGCCATTCCATCGAATGCAGGATCAATGCCGAGGATCCTTCCAATAATTTTATGCCGTCACCGGGCATTGTAACCAGCTTTCATATGCCGGGCGGAAACGGTGTACGTATCGATTCCGCTCTGTATGCAGGTTACCGGATACCTTCCGCATATGATTCCTTAATTGCAAAATTAATTGTCCATGATACTAACCGTGAACTGGCAATTCAAAAAATGCGGGGGGTATTAGGAGAACTCGTGATAGAAGGAGTCCACACCAATATAGATTTTCAGTATCAGTTAATCAACCAGGAAGATTATATTAAAGGTAATATCGATACAGGATATGTGGAACGTCATATCCATTGATTTTATCTGTATCATGATAGAGACAGAAAGGAGCAGCCATGCTGAAGGAAATGTTTAAGAAGCAGCCGTGTTCCGCAGCCGCGTTAAAGCAGGTGCAGCTGGGCGGCAAGGTAAAGGGACAGATGGATGAATCCCAAATTCCGGACGGCTTGTTTTTAAAATGTGAACGCTGCAATGAAATTATATATACGGAAGATGTTGTTGCCAATTACTATGTGTGTCCGAACTGTGATAATTATTTCCGCATAAGCCCAAGGGAAAGAATCAGCATGATATTGGATAAAGGAAGCTTTACCGAGTGGAATGCCGATCTGCCGCTTAGCGATCCGCTTCATTTCCCGGGATATGAAGAGAAACTGGAACATATGCGGCTGGTAACAAGCCTTGATGAAGCAGTCATAACCGGAGAAGGGCGTATTGACGACAGCCCTGTGGCAATCGGTGTTATGGCTTCAAATTTCCTGATGGGCAGTATGGGAAAGGTAGTTGGAGAAAAAATTACAAGATTGATAGAAACCGCAACGGAGCGCAGAATGCCGGTGGTTCTTTTTTGCTGTTCAGGGGGAGCCAGAATGCAGGAAGGGATTGTTTCCCTCATGCAGATGGCAAAGACTTCACAGGCAATTAAGAAGCATGACGAGGCAGGCTTACTGTATGTTCCCGTATTAACAGATCCCACTACAGGCGGTGTCATGGCAAGCTTTGCCATGCTGGGAGATGTAATTCTGGCGGAACCGGGCGCCCTGATCGGCTTTGCAGGCCCCAGGGTAATTGAACAGACGATAGGACAGAAGCTTCCGGAAGGGTTTCAAAGAGCAGAATTCTTATTGGAACACGGTTTCATCGATAAAATTGTAAAGCGTAGGAAAATGAAGCAGGTTTTATCCATGCTAATTAAAAGCTGAAGCCAGGATTATGTTTCAGACCGGAAAGGAAGGTATAGGCAATGTCGGATAAATTAACTGCATGGGAGCGGGTTAAAATCGCCAGGGGGGTAGAAAGGCCCACCAGCCTTGATTTTATCAGCACCATATTCAATAAATTCATGGAGCTTCACGGAGACCGGGTCTGTCGTGACGATGGTGCAATTATTGCAGGTCTTGCAACAATTGATGATATTACCGTCACGGTCATCGGTCAGCAAAAAGGGCGGAATATAAAGCAAAATGTGAAAAGAAATTATGGAATGCCGTATCCGGAAGGATATCGGAAAGCATTAAGGCTGATGAAGCAGGCGGAAAAGTTTAGCCGTCCGATTATCTGTTTCATAGACACACCCGGCGCATTCTGCGGTATCGAAGCGGAGGAACGCGGACAGGGTGAGGCGATCGCAAGGAATCTTTATGAAATGTCGGGAATCCGGGTACCGGTTCTGTCCATTGTAATCGGCGAAGGAGGCAGCGGCGGCGCACTTGCGCTTGCAGTGGCAAATGAGGTATGGATGCTTGAGAATGCGACCTATTCCGTGCTGTCACCGGAAGGATTTGCTTCCATCCTCTGGAAGGACAGCAAAAGAGCCGATGAAGCATCCGAGGTAATGAAGATTACGGCGGAAGATTTAAAAGAATTGAAGATTGTCGAACGTGTCATACCGGAAAACGAGGAATTGTGCGTCGATAATATGGAATCGATCGCTTTTGCCTTGAGAGAAGGTATTCTGGAATTTATCAAACGGTATGGCAAGAAAACAAAGGAAGAGTTAGTCAGCGAACGTTACGAGAGATTTCGGAATATGTAAGTGCGGGGGCTGTTCAACAGCCCCTTTATTGGAAGTTAGCCGCAAGCGGTTACGCGGCGGCGCGATAGTTTCGCTTGCGAAACTCTTTGTTCTTAGACATCACCCTGCAAGCTCTGAAAGGTTCTGTAGATATCAAGCGTACCGTATCCCCATTCCTTGTTGGGATAAATAGAGGCCGGGTTTTGGTTTACACCCCGTATCAAATATTTCTTAGCCTGGATCGTATCAATAATCCGGTTATTTCCCTTTATAATTCCCCATTCCAGCAGCATGGCGGTTACACCGGCAGTCAGGGCCGCGGCTATACTTGAACCGGTCTGTCCGCCGAAGGTATTGCCTGCAAGCGGACTGAATACCTCTACTCCAGGTGCCGCCAGTTCGGGCTTTATAATATTGGTCCGGGTGAAACCTCTGCTTGCATGGAGGTAGATGCTCTGGTTCCGCTGATCGTATGCCGTGACCGTAAGTGCAAATGCGGCATTGCCGGGACCGGTTATCGTAGTGTCCGGATTGGGTCGGATAAAGGCAGTCTGCTCCGTAATAAAGCCGTGCATCGGCAGCCAGATGTGGAAACCGGAGGAAATGGGCCCGGCATATACCTTAAAACGCCATATACCCGGTGCGGGGTTGTTAAAACGGATTAAGGTGAGCTGATCTCCTGTTTGTGCTTCAACCAGCAGATAATCTATGTATACGATAGTATTTTCAAATATAAAACGAATTTCCCTGCTTTCTCCGAATCTTGCCGGGATCCGCGGGATATATTCGCCGGAAGGCGACAGGATATCAAGGGAGTAGATCCCAGGGATATTGCCCCACAATTCCATACTGAAGCCACTCTCATTGTCTCCCACCATAAGTTCAACCAAATTATAGCCGATTGCGCTGTCGACCTCACCGAAATAATGATGGCCCCGGTTGCCTTCATTGCCGGCGGCAACGGTTATCACAATTCCGACCTGATTACCCAGCGTGGCAACCATATCATCCAGGGAATTGCGCCCGTCATGTCCGCCCTGATTTGTTCCGAGGCCGATACATATGGCAATGGGCCTCTGCAAGCTTCTGGCAATATTTACTAAATACTGCAGCGCAAACATGATATCGTTTTCCTGATAGCAAAGCACATCCTGAGGCACAAAGTAAAAATCCTTGATATTTTGTTTTGCAGGCTTGAGTTTCACAATAGCATATTCCGTCAGGGGAGCCACACCTGAAAAATCACTTTCTTCAATGCGGGACCCGCCTGCCAGGCCCGCTAAAGTAGTACCGTGTCCGATCTCATCCACTGTCGGAACGACGGACAGGGGCTCCGCACTTTGGAGTGCGGAATTAATCTGCTCTCTTGTATATTCTGTCCCGTAAAAGAAGGTTTCTGCGCCGGCTTGCGGGTTTTCCGCGGTTTGATCCCATATCGATACGATTCTTGTTGTATTGTCCGCATATTTGAATAACGGACTGGTATAATCTATTCCCGTATCCACAAAGCCCAACAAAACTCCCTGTCCGAACAGGGAAAGGAAGGGAGTATTCTGAACCCTTAGTACCCCCATCTCTTCCAGGCTTGAGGTTTCAAGCAGTCCGTACAGATTGGGTATGACGGAATAGCCGCTTTCGTGTACGAGTTCCCTGGAAACGAGACTGACGGGAAAGTAGATGACTGCATATTTATTGTTAATAATATTCATCGGTTCATTACTGACTAAAGCGATCTCTTCCGGGGGCAGGGCGTATTCGATCAACAAGTCTGAGTAATCGTTGCTGCTTATCCTGCGTTTTTCTTCTTCCGTCATGCTGTTTCCATCCTTCGCCTGCAGTCTTATTACTATTTATATGATATTTTGGTTGGAATATGTTTACTCAGAAGAAGCGGTTATCTTGAGTGGTAAGGGACATACT
The DNA here is from genome assembly GCA_023398615.1 of Bacillota bacterium. GTDB lineage: Bacteria > Bacillota > Clostridia > Lachnospirales > Lachnospiraceae > Anaerocolumna. Next base: position 11,980 of record JAEWSD010000151.1, on the reverse strand, counting down.
CCTTATGCTTTGCAACACTTTTGTAAGCGGGACGGATAATCTTACCTTCATTAATTAATTCTTCGATCCGGTGTGCGCTCCACCCTGATATACGGGCTATTGCAAAGATAGGGGTATATAATTCGGTAGGAAGATCCAGCATACTGTATACGAATCCGCTGTAGAAATCCACATTTGCACTTACCCCCTTATAGATTTGGCGTTCTTTTGCAATCACGGCCGGGGCAATTTTTTCCACAAGGCTGTACAGCTTAAATTCTTTGTGCCTTCCCTTTTCTTCGGAGAGCTTTTTGACAAAGCTTTTAAATATGTTTGCTCTGGGGTCGGAAATAGAGTATACCGCATGGCCCATACCGTAAATCAGTCCTTTTTTGTCAAATGCTTCCTTATGAAGTAATGCGGACAAGTATCTGTAAATCTCCTCTTCATCCTCCCAATCCTTAATTGATGCCTTCATATCTTCAAACATCTGCACCACCTTGATATTGGCACCGCCATGTTTCGGGCCTTTCAGCGAGCCTAAGGATGCCGCTACGGAGGAATAGGTATCGGTACCGGAAGAGGTAACGACATGTGTAGTAAAGCTGGAGTTGTTACCGCCGCCGTGTTCGGCATGTAATACCAGTGCAAGATCCAGGATCCTGGCTTCAAACGGGGTATATTTACTGTCCGGTCTTAACAGGTGAAGTATCGTTTCTGCGGTTGATAAGGTTGGTTCCGGCGTATGGATGAACAGGCTCTGCCCGTCATGATAGTGGCGGTATGCCTGATACCCGTATACGGATAACAGAGGGAAAAGCGAGATCAGCTGAAGAGACTGACGCAGTACATTAGGCAAAGAGGTATCATCTGCCTTATCATCGTAAGAGTACAGGGTCAATACGCTCCTTGCCAGGGTATTCATCATATCCGAGCTGGGGGCTTTCATGATGATATCCCGAACGAAAGAGGTGGGCAGGGAACGGTACCCTGACAGGATCTGATTAAAATTCTTTAGCTCCTCAGGAGCAGGCAGCTTTCCGAAAAGAAGGAGGTAGGTAATTTCTTCAAAGCCAAAACGGTCCTCCTTGATAAATCCGCTGACAATTTCCTCAACGTCAATGCCGCGATAGAATAGCTTACCTTCACATGGTACATATTCTTCATCTACAATAGTGTATGCGCGTACTTCGGCTATCTCCGTAAGCCCTGTCAGGACCCCCTTCCCGCTGACATCACGAAGTCCGCGTTTTACGTCATATTTGGAGAAAAGGGAAGCATCAATGGTACTGTTTTGTATGCAAAGATCCGATAGCTCCGTGATTTCGGGTGTAATGTTTGAAAAAATATTATTACTCATAATTACCTCCTATCGTGTGAAAATGTAAATGATCAGTGATGGGTTACAATTGTTTATATTCGGCTGGCAGTATACCTTACATCTTACAATTATATGGATAATATTTTAACATAGATATCATCTTACCACAAGGAAAAAGTGTCCGGACAGCGGTATCGAAAGCGGCCCGTCAGCCATAGCGGTATATAAGGTAGCCTGTAAATGAAAGTCTTGAAATAATGCCATAAACCTGTTAAGATAATGTAAATTTGATATTTTCAGGATAGTTTTTGGTTGCTTTTTAGTACCAAATCTACTATCATAGTATTATAAGTTATTGATTCATATTTTATCGGAAAGAATTTAGCCGGTGTAACAATCATTCATTTCCCATACAACGTGAAATGGTGATTTTAACGAATATTTCATACGAATAGGAGGAGAATATGTTATTAGACGATTTTATTAACTTCACAATTGGAAAACAAAAACATATTGCCTTGGTTGCCCATGACGGAAAGAAGCAGGAACTGGTCGAATGGGCGGAAAAGAATAAGGATATATTGAAGAATCACTTTCTCTGCGGTACGGGAACAACGGCAAGGCTGGTTTCCGAGAAGACAGGGCTGCCGGTGAAGGGATATAACAGCGGGCCTTTAGGGGGCGACCAGCAGATAGGCAGCAGAATCGTGGAAGGCAATATTGATTTTGTGGTGTTTTTATGGGATCCGTTAGAGTCACAGCCGCATGATCCGGATGTGAAAGCCCTGCTTCGGATCGCAGTGGTATATGATATTCCGATTGCAAATAACCTTGCTACCGCTGATTTTTTGCTTGCATCCAGATATATGGATACGGAGTATGACAGAAAGGTAGAGAATTTTAATAAAAATATGATGGAGCGTATGGAGAAGTTTACCAATCAGGAATAGAAAACGGCTCCTTAAGGAAGGGCGTACCTATGAGAAAGATATGCTTTTATGATACAAAGCCATATGATAAGTCATTCTTCGAACTTTATAAGGAAGAGTTTGAGTTTGAAATTGACTATTTCGAAACAAAGCTGAACAGTTCCACGGCGGTCCTGGCGAAAGGCTACGAAGCGGTGGTTGCCTTTGTCAATGACACAATAGATGCAAAAACAATTGATACTCTCTATGATAACGGTATCCGTATCATCGGAATGCGTTGTGCCGGATATAATAATATCGATTTTAAAGCGGCATTTAATAAGATCCACGTGGTGAGGGTTCCGGCCTATTCGCCCTATGCAGTTGCGGAACATGCGATGGCTTTGCTGCTTACCTTAAACAGAAAAATACACCGTGCATTTAATCGTACCAGAGAGCATAACTTTAGTTTAAACGGATTAACCGGATTTGATCTGCACGGCAAGACGATGGGCGTGGTAGGAACCGGCAAGATCGGCCGTGTATTTATTGATATCTGCCGGGGCTTTGGACTAAATGTGATTGCATACGATCCGTATCCGGCTGCAGACACAGATATTCAGTATGTTGCCTTTGACGAGCTTTGCAGAAAATCTGATATCATTTCCCTGCACTGCCCTCTCAGCAAGGAAACACATTATATGATTAATAAGGATTCCATCGATTTGATGAAACGCGGCGTTATTATCATCAATACTTCAAGAGGTGCATTAATAAACAGTGAAGATCTCTTAAAAGGGATAAAGGATGAAAAGATCGGCGGTGCCGGCTTGGATGTATACGAGGAGGAAACGGATTTCTTCTATGAGGATTTATCCGATTCTATTATAAGGGATGATGTCCTTGCCGGCCTTATCTCCATGCCGAACATTATTGTAACGTCTCATCAGGCGTTTTTAACGAAGGAAGCGTTAAATAATATTGCATATATTACTCTTCAGAATTTGACTGATTACTTTGAAGATAAGCCTTTATACAATGAAATCTGTTACCAGTGCTCACGGATAAATTCCTGTGATAAAAGCAAAGCAAACAAATGTTTCTAAACGAATGGAGGTGTAGCTATGAAGAAATACGAATGTCCCTGCGGATATGTTTATGATCCGGAAGTAGGAGATCCGGATAACGGAATTGCACCAGGTACGGCATGGGAAGATGTCCCGGAGGATTGGGTCTGCCCGGTATGCGGGTTAGATAAGGATGCATTTACGGAAATTTAGGAACCTGTCATGATTGAAAAGGAGCAGTGCTTTACCGGTACATGCTCTTTTTCAAAAGTTTCATGAAGTGTTCCTGCGGCCATAAGCCAAAAGGAGCAACAAAATAATAACAGAAAGGTGAGAATGCATATGAAAGAATTAAAAGGAACAAAAACAGAAGCAAACTTAAGAGCAGCCTTTTCGGGTGAATCGGAAGCAAGAAACAAATATACCTACTACGCATCCGCGGCGAAGAAGGAAGGCTATGAGCAGATATCCGAGTTATTTATTGAGACCGCAAATAATGAAAAAGAGCATGCAAAAATCTGGTTTAAGCTATTGAAAGACGGAATCCCCGGTACGAAGGAAAATCTGGTGGATGCTGCTGCCGGAGAGCATTATGAGTGGACGGAAATGTATGCAAACTTTGCAAAGGACGCAAGAGAGGAAGGCTTTGACAGAATAGCCGCCTTATTTGAAGGAGTTGCAAAGATCGAAAAGGAGCATGAGGAAAGATACCGCAAGCTGCTTGCGAATGTAGAGGAAGGACTTGTTTTCACTAAGGAAGGGGATACTATCTGGCAGTGTATGAATTGCGGACATATTCATGTGGGCAAAAAAGCACCCGAAAAATGTCCGGTGTGCGACCATCCTCAGGCATACTTTAAAGTGGTGGCAAGAAATTACTAAAGCGCGTTATGTTGAAAGGCTGAAAGAAAAATATAAAAAAGAAAGAGGGCGTAATAATGAGAAAGACACCGAAATTTTTTAAATGTAAGCATTGTGGAAATATTGTGACTCTTCTTATTGAATCCGGAGCTCCGCTTTCCTGCTGCGGCGAGGAAATGACTGAAATCACACCGAATACCGTTGATGCGGCGAAAGAAAAGCATGTTCCTGTTGTGGAGGTTTCGGGAAAAACCGTAACGGTTGAAGTAGGAAGTGTTGAACATCCTATGACGGCAGAGCATTATATTCAATGGATTTATCTTGAGACAGACGAAGGCCTGCAGGTGAAATACCTGACACCGGGGAATAAACCGAAAGCAGTCTTTGAATTGCACGATGAAAAGCCCGTTGCCGCTTATGAGTATTGTAATCTGCACGGATTATGGAAAGCGGATATATAAACCTGTATTGAATATTCCGTATGCTATGGCATAACCCGGAAGAATTGATCCAAGGGGGAAAGACTGGATTGATAGAATGGTTAATGATAATGATATAAAATATATTTCCCAGGTGTTTACATTCTGGGATGAGTTAAGTGAAAGTCAGAAAAGCTTTGTGCTTGATAATATAGTTCCCGTGCATTACCATAAAGGGATTACCATCCATAACGGAGACAGTGATTGCGTAGGTGTGCTTCTGATTAAGAAAGGGGAACTGAGAGTTTACATGCTGTCTGAAGAAGGAAAGGATATCACCTTATACCGGCTGCGGGACGGAGATATCTGTATCCTTTCCGCTTCCTGCATATTACAGAATATTACCTTTGAAGTCCATATTGATGCGGAAACGGAGTGTGATGCTTTACTTCTGGATCCCGGACTGTATAAGCAGCTGTGCAGCGGAAACATTTATGCTGAGAACTTCTCCCAGAAGCTGGTGATCGACCGGTTTTCAGATGTTATGTGGGCAATGGAGCAAATCCTGTTTATGAGCTTTGATAAAAGACTGGCCATCTTCCTGTCCGATGAAATTACCAGAACGAAATCGAATCATATAAAAATGACCCATGAACAGATCGCCAAATATGTCGGAAGCGCAAGAGAAGTGGTTTCCCGCATGCTGAAATATTTTGCGGAGGAAGGCATCGTAGAGCTTTCAAGAGGCGGCGTTAAGGTGATTGACAGGAAGAAATTAAAGAGCTTAATCTGACACTGTGATAGAATTTAATATGTAACCGGCAATACCGGATTGCCTGGCAAAGGAAACGAAGGCCATCCGGTATTGCCGGTTATGCTTTTGGATTACTATCGTTGTTATGTCAGAAGTTCAAGGATCTTATGCTTTGGCTGTGCACCGATGGAGGAACCTTTAACCTTGCCGTTTTCCAAAACGATCAGGGTCGGAATGGACATGACTTTAAAGTTCCTTGCAAGATCAGGCTCTTCATCCACATTTACCTTACCGACCTTTATTTCGGTAACTTCATCCGCAATTTCATCAACGATGGGAGAAACCATTTTGCACGGACCGCACCAGGTTGCCCAGAAATCCAGCAGGACGGTTTTGGTTGATTCCATAACTTCCGATTCAAAATTTTCTTTTGTTATGTTAAGTACACTCATACTAACATCTCCTTCTGTGATTTTTATGATTACATTCTATCTGCTTTCCTTACTAATTTCAGTGACTGTGTCACATACATCCAATTAGTTACTATTCAGCCTTACGGCCTCATAGTAACCCGCATTATTTCAATGCTCTTTCGAATATGTCTCGTATAATGTCCTTTTGCGGAATCCCCTCGTGGAGCTTCAGCTGATTTGCATAATAAGCCGGCACATAGTAATAATCGTATCGTTCGGCGATATCCGGGTATTTTTCTTCATCGATTATCCTGATATCCAGCTTTGCGTATTCGGGATTTTCCTTAGTTAATTCCTTCATATAGCGGTATGCCTGTTTACAGTACGGACAGCTGTCGAGGACAAACATTGTGATTTCTTTCATGACGATTCCTTCTTTTGTTGGTTAATTTTTTTCTTGGAGTATCTAACAAGGAGTAAACTTTGTTAACATTATTATATGAATTTTTTTCTCGAAATACAACGGCTGTCTTGCTAAAAATACTCCCGATGTGATAGACTAGATGCAATAATGAAAATAGTTATGAATGGATTTCATTGAAAAGAATATAAAAGGAGGAAACATAATGCTGGATCGTAATATTGCACAGGATACCTATCAGCTTACAATCAACGTTGAAAATATTTTATTCGAAGGATTTTGGGAGATACCGGAGGGCGTAAGCATAAATTCCTACATCATAAAAGGCGAGAAGACTGCAATCATAGACGGTGTAATCGGCTGGGACGGTGCTCCGGAGACCCTAATTGCTCTTTTAAGGGAGATTGACGTTGAGCCGGAATCAGTAGAATACCTGATTGTAAATCATATGGAGCCGGACCACTCCGGCTGGATCGACGCTTTTAAAAGAATAAAACCGGATGTAAAGATCTATTGCAGCACGATGGCAAAAAACCTGCTGTATTCCTTCTATGGGCAGACAGAGAACATAACGGCGGTATCGGAAGGAGATACGCTGGATTTGGGGAACGGACATATTTTAAGCTTTACCGAGATACCGAATGTACATTGGCCGGATACCATTGCGACTTTTGATACGTTAACCGGAACCCTTTTTTCCTGTGATGCCTTCGGTTCCTTTGGAAAAACGACGACGACGAACTATGCGGATATGCTGAGCCAGGAGGAATATGCATTATATGAGAAGGAAACCATCAGATATTTTTCCAATGTATTGGGAACCTTTTCTCCGCAGGTGAAAAATGCCGTCAATAAATGCCGGGCCTTGCCGGTAAAAATGGTTGCGCCCGGACATGGATTGATATACCGTAATCCTGAGATTATAATGCAGGCATATTCCGATTATGCGGATTATCAGAAAGGTCCGGCCAGGAAAGAAATCACCCTGATCTGGGGCTCCATGTACGGAATGACCCAAATAGCGGTGCAGCATGCGATTTCCGTTCTGGAAAGTGAAGGTATTACCGTACATGTGCATCAGGTTCCGCAGACTTCCTGGGGCTCCATTCTTGCATCAGCCTGGACTTCAACAGGAATTATTCTTGCCATGCCTACCTATGAGTATAAAATGTTCCCGCCGATGGCTGCTATTCTGGAAGAGTTAGGGAAGAAAAGGGTGTTTAACCGGAAGGCTTTCCGGTTTGGTTCCTTTGGATGGTCGGGAGGCGCCCAGAGAGATCTGGATGAAATCATGACAAGACTCGGAATGAATTGGGAATTCCTGGAGCCGGTAGAATTTGCAGGAACACCGCGCGATACGGATTTGCAGGTGATAGGCGAACGTGTCCGTGCACTGGTTCAACAAATAAAAGAACTTAATTTACCCGGATAAAACACTGCTGCAGGGTAGCTTGATCTTCCAATGAGGAAGGAAAATATCCTGCAGTAATATTATCCAACAAATAAAAACGTTTTTAATAATAATTATTACTATAAAACCAATTAAAATGTCAATAATTTTTTAATATTGCTAATAATTTCATGACAATTTACAAAATTAGTCTTATAAAATAATGGAATATGGTTAAAATATATAAATATTATCAGAAAAAAAGTAATAAAAATGTTTTTATCTATTGATGTTGTATCAGGTTAAGTGTATAATACAGTTAAAAGTAATGCATTCACAGTTACAGAACGTATTGCAGGAAAATTGACTATTTAATGGAGAAAAAGAATGGTAACGATCAAAGATGTGGCAAAGGAATCCGGTGTGGCTATTTCTACGGTATCTAACGTACTTAACAATGTGGATGTAGTAAGTCCGGAGACACGTAAGAAGGTACTTGCTGCGGCGGAAAAGATGAGATATGTTCCGAATATGAATGCAAAATTCTTAAAGACGAACAGGAAGAATACCATAGGGCTGTTTCTGCCCAGCATACAGGGAGATTACTATAAGATGCTCATGCAATCCGTTCATATTGCATGCAGATCGAAGGGATACCTGTTGAATATCTATGTAAGTAATGAGAATACGAGTGAAGAGATTTACGGTATGATCATCTCCTCAGGGGTCGAGGGAGCCATAGTCCTGAATGAAAGACTGTCCGACGAATATATTAACAGGATATCGGGGTCAACGATGCCGGTTGTTTACATTGACCGGGAATACTCCGGAGAACACATGTCAAGTGTGGTGATAGATAACGCGGAGGGTGCGATCCTTGCGGCCGAATATCTGATCCGGCTGGGACACCGGCGGATCGGATATGTTCATGGAATTGTCAATAATGATGACGAAGCCAGATTTGCCGCTTTTAAAGGAGTGATGGAGAAATACTCCCTTCCGCTTGATGAATCCATCATATTAAGGGGATATTTTGAGGAAGCGGTTGCGTACAGCGAGATGCGGGTATTGCTTTTAAAGAGAATAGAATTGCCGGATGCGATTTTTTGCGCAAACGATGAAATGGCTTGGGGATGCATCCGTGCACTCACGGAAGCGGGGATAAATGTTCCCCTGCAGGTAAGCGTAATCGGCTTCGATGACAATACCCTGGCTTGCTACTATTCCCCTTCGCTTACGACTATTCACAGTCCGGTTACCGAGCTTGGCGGTATGAGCACGAATGAATTAATCCGCCTGATCGAGGAGCCGGCACAGGGGAGGATTACAAGGCTGTCTCCCTCACTGGTACTGCGGGAATCTTGTAGCGTTAGGATATAGATTGTTGATTATGCAATGCAAAGCTGCGCAAGAATGGGGAAAAATATGGGACAATACAGTTTGCAGGGAGATACCTATGTCATTGAGGGCTATGATAAGCTGCCGGCGTTCTCAAGCTTTCTGCCGGGGCTTGCCGGCGTGAGAGGAATTCCGCTCTGGGTGTTTTATACCAACCGGGGACAGGGGATTAACAGCTTTGGAATACATAATAAGGATAATGCGATTCTTGAATTCAATCCGGCCAATACTGCTTATGAGAATACGGCGTTAAAAGGGTTCCGTACCTTTGTGAAATCGAACGGCAAGTATTTTGAACCGTATTTTACCCTGGATCAGAGTGCTGCTCGTAATCTGTATATCCGCAGGAACGATATTGCGGTAGAGGAGATAAATAAGCGGCACGGGTTAAAAATCACGGTGAAATATTTTGTTATGCCCGAAGCCGATTATGGAGCATTGGTAAGGAGGGTATGCATAAAAAATATTTCCGGGGAAGTCAGGGCGGTTGATGTGCTGGACGGATTGCCGAAAATCATTCCCTATGGAATAAAGAACAGTCAGTATAAAGAGATGTCTAATCTTTTGCAGAGCTGGACGGAGATTAAAAATATTGACAGAAGCGTACCGTTTTATACCCTGCGGGCCTCCAGTGATGACTCGGCAGAGGTGTCCGGAATCGAGGGAGGATATTTCTATCTGACCGTACAGGACAATCGGGTTATGCCTGTCATCTATGATCCGGAGGTAATCTTCGAATATGACAGCTCCCTGGTGAATCCCATAGGTTTCATGGAGACTGCGTTCCCGGAGCTGCTGCGAAAACCCATGTACTATGCCAATAAGATCCCCTGCGGCTTCACTCCGTTTCATGCGGTGCTGCCGGCCGGAGGGGAATTGCGGTTTGATACCCTGACAGGCTTTGCCGGAACTCCGGATGAGATCAATGATAAGCTGGGAGCCATATGTACCGAAGGTTACCTGTCAGCCAAGGAGAAGCAGGCCGGAGATATCGGTGCAAGTGTGGTTGAGGACATCCGGACACATACCGCTTCTCCCGTATTTGACCGGTATTTGGAGCAATGCTACCTGGACAATTTTTTACGCGGAGGATATCCTTTCGTGTTCAATCAGGAAGGGAATCGATCCGTAATCCACCTCTTTAGCAGGAAGCATGGTGATCCGGAGAGGGATTATAATTTCTTTTCCATTGCGGGAGAATACTATTCGCAGGGTAACGGGAATTACCGTGATGTCTGTCAGAACCGGAGGAATGATGTATTTTTCAATAAGGATGTCGGGGATTTTAATATCAGGACCTTTCTTAACCTGATTCAGATGGACGGCTACAATCCGTTGGAGGTCAGGCCCTCCACCTTTATGGTAAAGTCTTGCCTTACTGCGGAGGTTGACCGTTTACTTAAGGAGAGGCTCGGAGCAGATACAGGGCAATTGAAGGACATCATCAGCAAACCGTTCACTCCCGGCCTCATCTCCAATTATATCGCACGTCATCATATCGGGCTTAGCTGCGATGAGGATAGTTTTATTGCAATGCTGCTCGGATACTGTACGCAGAATATCGAAGCGGGCCATAAGGAAGGATATTGGAGTGACCATTGGGATTATATCCTGGATCTGATAGAAGGCTATCTGAAGATATACCCGGATAAGAAGACAGACCTGCTGTTCGGCGATCCGAGCTACCGTTACTATGACAGCCCCGCGAGGGTTCTTCCAAGAAGTGAAAAGTATGTTCTTTACGGGAATGAGGCCAGGCAATTCGGAGCCGTTGTTACCGATGACGAGAAATTGGAACGCGGGGATTTTAACAGGGACGGCACGAACTGGCTTAAAAGCAGATCCGGGAAGCCTTTTGAAACCATTCTGATGGTAAAGCTTATCTCGCTTGCACTGGTCAAGTTTACATCCCTGGACCCTTATGGAATGGGGATCGAGATGGAAGGCGGAAAACCGGGCTGGAATGACGCCATGAACGGATTACCGGGCCTGTTCGGGAGCGGCATGCCGGAAACCTTTGAATTAAAGAGGCTGATTGCTTTTATATGCGCTTCGGTTGCCTTAGAGGCGGATATACGGATGCCGGCGATAATGCTCGAGTTCCTGGATAAGGTAACGGATGCGGTCCTGCGGTCCAAAGCGGAGCAATGGGAGGATTTTTCTTATTGGGATAAGGTAACGTCATTACGTGAGGAATACCGGGAGGCGACCAGATTTTATATGGATGAAACCCTGCGGACGGCGGAAACAAAGCAGCTACTGAAGGCCTTTCAGGTATTTTCCTTAAATCTGGAGGAAGGAATCCATAGGGCGGAGCAGTATGGAAAAGGGCTGGTGCCTACCTATTTTACCTTCCGCGCCGCCAGATTCGAAACGGTAAAGGATGCCAACGGGCAGCCTGTTATCAGCCATTATGGGCTTCCCAAGGTAAGGGTAAAAGCGTTTGAAGCCAGGCCCTTGCCGGCTTTCCTGGAAGGACCCGCAAGAAAGCTTGCTGCCGGCCTTGATGTAAAAGCGGCGGGAACCCTGTCCGTAAATGTTAGGAACAGCGATCTTTATGACAGGAAGCTTAGCATGTATAAGACTTCGGTACCGATTGAGGAGCTTTCCTCAGAACACGGCAGGATCCGCGCTTTTACTCCGGGCTGGCTTGAACGAGAGAGCATTTTCCTCCATATGGAATATAAGTACCTTTTGGCAATGTTAAAAGCAGGTTTATATGATACTTTTTATGAGGATATACGTTCGGTGCTGATTCCTTTTCTGGAACCGGAACGGTACGGGAGAAGTATTTTGGAGAATTCCTCTTTTCTTGTTTCCGGCGCAAACCCCAATACAGGTCTTCACGGAAGGGGATATGTGGCACGTCTCAGCGGGTCTACGACGGAAATGATCAGCATGTGGATAGAGATGTTTGTGGGAGGAAGGATTTTCTCCTGTGATAACGGAGTATTATGCCTGCACTTTGAGCCGAAGCTTCCCGGCTGGTTTTTTGACGGGAACGGAGAAGTATCTTTCAGGCTGATGTCACATTGTGAGGTTACCTACC
>JAEWSD010000146.1 GCA_023398615.1 Bacillota bacterium | reverse complement strand
CGGTTGCAATACATTGCCGATATATATTTTCTTCCAGGAAATCATAGACTATTTCATTAAATTTATTATACTTGTCATAGTTTGAAAGATGGCTTGCTCCGGGTATTATAATTAAACGGTATCCGGTTTCTTTTGACCACATCTCATTATATCTTTTAACATAACCGGTTTTATCAAATTCACCCAGAAGCAGTAACACCGGACATTTGAATATCACCTCTTCATAGTTCGGGAAATCCTTATATACGGCATCGGCACTTTCAAGCATGCCTTTCTTGCCTAATTTGACAAGGCAGTCATATAATGTCTGTCTTGCCTCTTGCATCCTGGATACTGATTTCGCCGCCAGGCTGCAATACAGCCGGTAAGGATACCATTTGGCTATGTCCCTGTAATGAATGGCCCAGAACAATTCTGATTTTTTGTAATACCTGCTTCCGAACGGCGTGGTATCTATTCCGATAAATGCATCAACCATTTCAGGATATTTGCGGTAGAATTCCTGCGCCGGAAACCCTCCGGCCGAAAGACCCGCCATGACGGCATGCAGGATTTTTTCCTGATCAAGGATGGCTTTCATATCTTCTGCAAGATTTGCATATGTAAAGTCTTTGTAGGGGCGTGAATCTCCGTGCAGGGGCATATCCCAAACAATTAAAGTAAATTCCCTGCTCCAGAATTCAATCTGCCGATTAAATAAACTATGATCTCCCGTAACGCCGTGTGTAAACATAATACACTGAGCTTTTCTTGTATCGCTTATCCAATAATAAACGGTTCCGCGATTCGATGTTATGCTTTTTTTCTCCATAGAAACCTCTTTCCTTCATAAATGATAAAAATTTTTCTTAAGAACATCAAGCATTTTTTCCGAATCTCTTACTATCTGCTCCGGTTTTTTATACAGCATATTCATATTCTTTGCCATGTAGCCTTCAGACATATATATGATAATATCGTAGAGGACTTCCATATCTTCCGGATTACGGAATTTACATTGATCTAGCCGGGATAATTCATTCTCTTTTTTCGACTGTAACATACTGTCCTTAAGCTTTCCCAGTTCTGTTTTTACTTCCTCATCTTCCTCATAATAGGCACGTGCAATAAAGCTGAAGATATAAGGATACCGGCGCATCATAAGAATACGCTCCCGGCTTTCCGCCTTTATCGCTTCAAAAAAGTCCTGGGATGCCCCCGCCGCAACCGCCTTCCTTGTACTTCGCAAAAAATCGGCTGCCGACCGGAACAGATAAAGATACAACTCCTTCTTATTCCTGAAATAATAGAATAAAAGTGCCTTTGATATCTGTGCCTCATCGGCCATGAACGCCATCGATGCTTTTCCGTACGCGTGGGCCGCAAATGTCTTATATCCCGCATTTAAAACCCTGTCTTTCTTTTCCGTCGGCAGACTGAAAAATGATTGATTCATAATGTCCCCCTGACCAAATCGGTTAGTCTGTTAACCATAAATTTATCATAATACGGCTGACCGTTTTTGTGAAGACCCTACTGTTTCAAGTCCAAACTAATTTACATCAAGAGTCAGCCGGTATTCATCCATAAATACATATCTTGGCCCTACGGCTTTTAGCTTAAGCTTGCTTCTGTCCGATTTCTCCAGCATATAATAGATTGTAACCAGCCTTCCGTCAGAATCATATTCTCCGCTCCAGCCCCAGCCGCCGTTACCGTAACGTTGGAATTCTATATCCACCAGCCGTTGATTCTCGCTGCTGCTTAAGTACTCCAGCTTCATTTTAAGGTCCCCGTATTCGTTGCCTCCGTCCTGCATAATTTTTTCTACACTTTTTATGATGACACTCCCTTTATCAAAGGCAATCTCCTTATTTAGCTCCATAACTTCACCGAGCTTTGGTATCGGAAGCGTTACTTTTTCCTCCTCCTTCGATTCGACTGCTACGAACGGAACGGCAAGGAGGAATTCCTTCGAGCCGTCGCTTACATCAAAGCCGTATGCCGCATTCATACCGCTTCCATAGCTTCCCGGCAGGGTATAGGTTTTGCTCCCGTTTTCCGTTTCAAGGGCTATTTTCTTACCAAAGTACTCAAGATTATAGTCCTGTTCGAAGCTGATCAAATTGTACTGAGAATAATTGACCGGATAAACATTTACCTTCAGTTGGCCGTTCTCCAAGGATGAAGTTGCGGTTAAGCTGATATTATTATAAATATTGGTGGTGCCGATTTCCTCGAGGCTGTCATATTGTTCCAGTGTCATAAGGCTGAACTTCGCACTGATACCGTATTTCTCATAGAAAATCGTGTACGTTTCCCCTGTATTAATTAACCCTTCCTCAAGTTCAAAGGTGAAGCTGAAATTTTCCGTTTCGCCTGCTCCGCTGCTGCCCCATGACATTGTCTGATATTTATCGTCGCCTGTAATCAGATAAATACCAGGTTTATCCATTCTTTCTTCCTTCTTAAGGCGTTCCCATTCTTCCTTCGTTTCCTTCTTTAGCTGTTCCTCCGTTACGTTCTTCCTTTCAAAACTGAAACCCACCGTCATCGCATCCTTTGTGGCTACCACGCTCAGGATGCTCAGGATTCCCTGACTGTTTTCCGCTGTCTCCGGGGTTTTCAGCCGATACAGGATCTCTTTATTATCCTCGACGATGCCCACACCGGGTATCAGTCCGAACATTTTATTAAAGGCAAGGACAATACTGTCGCTGTTTTTCCAAGTGAATACGGCAAGCAGGAAAAGGATAGCCGCGGCGGCATACAGCTTCCATTTGAAATGCCGGTTCCCTGCCGGCTTATTCCGGCTTTGGCCTTCCTGTCCGGCAATTACTTCCGGCAATTCACCGATACCGGCTTTCTCCATCGTTCTGTCCTTGATACTCTTTAAAACATCCTGATTTAAACGTATATTCTCAAAATCGTAACTCTCCAGGAGGGTATCTGTCTCATCTGTATCCAACCCGTCCATAATATTGTTCAGTTTCTTTTCAACGTCCTCTTCATTTTGCAAGTAAGTTATCTTCTTTTCCATCCTGTACACCTCCCAACAAAATTCTAAGTTTTTTTAACCCCCTGGATACCTTCTTATCCACCGTATTATCCTGCAAGTTCAAAGCTTCCGCAATTTCCTTCGTTTTCTGGCACATGTAATATTTTCTTATAAATATCTCTTTATCCGGTTCGCCCAAGGTGTTAATTGCCTGCAGCAGCAGTTCCTTTTCTTCCTTTCTGATAATATCCTGTTCCGGATTTGCCTTCGTATCCGCAAATTCTTCCAAATCATTGTCCATTACCGACTGATTTCCGGCTATACGGATTAATTTTCGGTACAGATCGATTCCCTTATACTTTGCCATCATTGACAGATACGTTTTCACAGAACCTTTTTCCGGGTGAAACCTGTCTATCTGCCGATAGAATTCCAGAAAAACATCGCTGACACATTCCTTTACATCTTCCTCCGTACCTACCGTGCATATTTTTCCGTAAATTATACTGTAAACCATGCCGGCATACCGCTCTATCGTATCCCCTAATGCCTGTTCCGGATTACTTTGAAATTTTTCCAGTAATTCTGCATCCAGCAATCCTTCCGCCTCCCTTCCCTGTCATTTGCTTCCACCATATCGTTCGTTATAATAGAAGCTTTACCGCGTCTTTCTTCCTTTAATCGGTATATCTATTAATTCGTGCAGACGGCTTTCATTCTGACAACAAATTTAATTTTATAACTATGGAATGTAAAACAAGATGAAGATATCATGGTTACAACTCAACCTATAGACACGTGTGCGTTAGATTGATAATAAAATTAGAATTGTTAGAAAGGATATAACCTGTTAGAAACCAATTACTCCCGTAGCACCGCGCAGCCGCTTACAGTCAAATTACAATGAAACGATGTGCGCGTCCTGGCGGAGGATGAGCATTTTGTTAACCGAACAGCAACAAAAATTCTCACTTTCCTTCCTCCCAGGTATGATGATGCAGCTGCCCCGCCCTTTTCATGCCTCCGAAATCATTCTGCCGCAGCGCTTCATATAAAACAACCGCTACCGAATTCGCAAGATTCAGGGAACGTATCTCCCCAATCATGGGAATGCGGATTGCGGTATCCTTGTTCTGCAATAATATTTCTTCCGGAATTCCGGCACTTTCCTTACCGAACATGATGTAGCAGTCCGGTTCATAGCTGACCTCAGTGTAAACGTTTAAAGCTTTCGTGGTTGCCATATAAATCCTGGCTCCCGGATTCCTGGTTAAAAAATCATCATAATTATCATATACGGTGACATCCAGGTCCTTCCAATAATCGAGTCCCGACCGCTTAATTTCTTTTTCTCTTAAGCGGAAACCAAGCGGTTCAATCAAATGCAGCCTGGTCCCCGTAGCCACACAGGTTCTGCCTATGTTACCCGTATTTGCAGGAATCTCCGGTTCATATAGTACTATATTCATTGAAAGACTGCTCCCATCCGTCTAAACTACCGCAACATTTATCTCAATAATATTCTCATCTTCTAAAATTAACGGTACACATATATTCTGCGTATAATTGTTGGAAAAAGAAACATCCCCCATACAAAGGGTAGGAGGGGTAATATCTATTCCAATACCTTTGGTTGAAAATATCGTTGCCGCATTACCAAGTATCATATTGCCAAGCTCGCCGATTGCACTCGTGGACAGCTCATCCAACTGCGTAATAGGCATCATAATCATCTTTGAGGCTAAATTACAGGCTATTTGATTTGTTATGGCAATCATAACCTGACCTCGTATCTCTCCTGTAATGCCAATTAAAATCACTAATGTATCATCCGTAAACTCCGTATCTTTAATAAACGGTTTGCCAATCCTAACATCAACGGAACACATATCTTTCAATATTTTTGTCGATGAAATCAAAAATGGGTTAATGTGTTCTGCGTTCATTCCTGCCATGGTGTTTTCCTCCTAAGTAATACTGTAAAGATTCTATCATATTTGTATCTATCAATTCAATATATAAATTGACAATTTTCTTTATTTCTTGTACCTTTTTACAAATCTACCAATTCTTTCTATTGCTGTCTTTAGATTCTCAATGGAATAAGCATAGGATATCCTCAGATAGCCGTCTCCGCATTCACCGAAGGCAGTTCCCGGTACTACTGCTACTTTCTCTTCCTTCAATAGAGCATTGGCAAATTCCTCCGAACCCATTCCAAGACTTTTAATGCAGGGAAAAATATAAAAAGCGCCGAATGGCTCAAAGCACTCAAGTCCCATTTCCCGAATGGCACGAATCAGATATTGTCTTCGCTGGTCATAGGCTTCCCTCATCATCCCAACATCGGAATCACCGTTTTTCAATGCTTCCACAGCCGCATACTGGCTGGCGGTAGGTGCACACATGATTGCAAACTGGTGTATCTTAACCATTTGTTCTATAATTGTCCTCGGACCCACGGCATAGCCAAGCCTCCAGCCGGTCATCGCATAGGATTTCGAGAAACCGTTGATCAGTACGGTTCTTTCCTTCATCCCCGGGAATCCGGCAATCGTCACATGCTCCCTGCCATAGGTCAGTTCGGAATAGATTTCATCTGAAATCACAAACAGGTCTTTTTCCGCAGCAATCCTTGCAATTACGGCCAGGTCTTCATATTCCATAATTGCACCCGTCGGATTATTGGGAAAAGGCAGAATTAATATCTTTGTTTTGTCCGTTATGGCAGCAAGCAGCTTTTCCCCGGTCAGCCTGAAGTCATCCTCTTCTTTAAGCTCAATTATCACCGGCTTACCGCCGGCTAAGGTAACACAGGGCAGGTAAGAGACATAGCTCGGCTGAGGTATCAGGACTTCATCACCCGGATCAAGCATGGCTCTTAAGGATATGTCAATCGCTTCACTTCCCCCGATCGTGACGATCGTTTCATGATTGGGATCGTATTGTAATTGCTGCCTTCTGTAAAGGTAATTGCAGATCTCCGTCCTTAATTCCTTTAAGCCTGAATTAGAGGTATAAAAGGTCCTTCCCTTCTCCAGGGAATAAATCCCTTCCTCCCTGATATGCCAGGGCGTATCAAAATCCGGTTCACCCACGCCTAAAGAAATAGCATCCTTCATTTCACTCACTATATCAAAAAACTTCCGTATGCCGGAAGGCTGTATCCCTGTAATCGTCTTCGATAATGGGTTTCTCAAGGTGTAATCAGCATCCTTTCATCCGTTTTATCATGTACCAGAGGCATCCCGTGTTCTTTGTATTTCTTCAATACAAAATGGGTAGCAGTGCTTAATACGGCCTCCATAGGCGCAAGCTTACCCGAAACAAAATTCGCAACCTCACGCATACTCTTTCCTTCTATAATAACGGTCAGGTCAAAACCGCCCGACATCAGATAAACGGATTCTACCTCGTCAAATTTATAGATCCTCTCGGCTATCTTATCAAATCCCTGTCCTCTTTGCGGTGTAACCTTTACTTCAATTAACGCGGTAACCTTTTCACTTTCTGTTTTATCCCAATTAATTAAGGTCGGATAACCGCAGATCACCGTTTCTTCCTCCAGCTGTTTTATAACGGCCGCCACCTCTTCTTCCGTACTGTCTAACATGGCAGCCAGGTCTTTTGCGGTCAGCTTACTGTTTTTATCGATCGCATGTAATATTTTATCCCTCATGGAATCCTCCATTCCGCCGCTGTGCGGCAAATTTAGTTACAGTTCAGGCTTACGGCTAAACTGCAACTACCAAAAGCTGAACTGTTACCAAATTTACAGTTAAGTCATCACTTTATAGAGTTCATCACTTTTAGGCGGCTCTAAATAACGCTTCTCATCACCGTTAATTATAATACGGTCATTGCCCTCCGTGATCCTGCCGATCACCGCCGCAGTGATGCCGTTCCTGTTAAGCTCATCCGCCAGGGCATTCGCCCTGTCGGTAACCATAAGCATGACACCGCTCGAAATTAACTGGTACGGGTTCAGATCAAAGAACTCGCATATCTCGACCGTTTCCTGCTTCAATGTAATCTTTCGGATATCCGCCTCTATTCCGACTCCGGATGCCTCGCCAAGTTCCCATAATGCGCCGAATATACCGCCTTCCGTTACATCATGCATGGAGGTTACCCCCAGCTTTCTTGCAATTCCTGCTTCCTTAACCACAGAGATATCATCAAGAAAGTCTTTCGCACCATTAATGAAATCCCGGCCGTACTTACACAAAAGCTCCGTTTCTTTCGCTTTCGCTATAATGGCGGTTCCTTCCAACCCGGCCCATTTCGTCATAACAATCTCCTGTCCGGGCGAAATACCGGCAGTTTTAATCATAGCGTCCTTATGCATCTTACCAACGCCGGTAACCGTTATAACAGGCTGATTCACCGCGGCGGTAATCTCCGTATGGCCGCCCATAATTTCTATATTTAACTTTTCACAGACAGCATCTATTTCCCGCATCATCTCCTTCAGTTCGGATTCCCCTGTACCGTCCGGCAGCAATATGGTCAGCATGATTCCGACAATCTCAGCGCCATTCGAAGAGATATCATTTGCGGTAATATGTACTGCAAGTGTTCCGATATCTTCTGTCGTACCGGTTATCGGATCGGTTGATATAACGAATACTTCATCCTGATCCAGTGCCAGGACACTGCAGTCCTCACCTACACCGGGACCGACAAGAACTTCCTGCCTTCGGTGCGTTATCTGTTTTAATACGGATCTTTTTAAAACTGTCTCAGAAACTTTTCCAATCTCCATTATTCCTCCTAAGTTACCCATTCGACAACCTGTAAAGCTTTATTACATAGCCGATTCCCTTGTAACAGAAAGAATATGAGAATGAATTTCCATCGGAATTCACCCTCATATTCTATGGTAACGGTAATTTCTGTATTTTGTCAGAATGTTTGACAAAGACTGCATGCCAACGGTATCAGCGTCTCACGGAAGCACTTCCTGGGGAAGCTCTTCCTGAGGAATCTCTTCAACCGGGACCTCTTCCGTCGGATTATCACCGTTTTGAATTTCTTCAATCGGAATCTCATCAACCGGTTCTTCCGTAACCGGTGTTCCTTCATCTGGTTTCTCAGGCTTCTCCGGTTTCTCCGGTTTTTCCTCTTCTTTTTTGGTACCTATTGTAACTTCACGGGGCGTAGCATTATATGCGCTCTTATTCACCCTTGTCCTGCTGACTTCAACACCGTTCTCATATACTATCTTATACAGCTCGGCCGTATATCCGATATGCGCCGGCTGGGTGGTTACCTCATAGGTTGTCGGCTGGGTCGGATCCTTTGTAACTACATCCGCTCCCGGCTGTTTTTCACTTAAAACAACTGTTTCAAATTTAATTTTGCGGTTCTCGGTATCCCTTGTCTCATAACCCCAGATATTAAAGGTTATCTTTCTGCCAACGGTATATGCCTCAATCAGAACCGGCACGTCCATATTGTTCTTAAACTTCAGGTCCTTCCAGTCACCGGCTATTGCAGCGTCCCTTGACAGATCCACATAACTGATCGTCATGGAATGCGGGGATCTCTCCACTACCTCCAATTCGGCATTCAGAACCGCATTGTAAAGTGTGGTGGTTACCTGGCAGGCACCGCCGCCGATACTGTCAATTACTTTTCCGTTGGAATAGGCACCGGCCACATAATACCCGTTAGCTATGGTAAACGGCGCCAGCTTGTCATGTGCCGAGAATACGTCACCGGGATACAGCACGGTATTAGTTATCAGCCTTGCACCGTTTGCAAGGTTACCCGCTCTGTCGGCTGAGGATGTGGTGTAGGTTGTAGAATACGTTCCGAGAAGGGAAGTGCATTTCTCAAGAATATCCCTTGTATAAAGCGGCACGTCATCAACGACCGTGGCACTGACCGTGACATCCTGCTGGTTCCATCCCTCTAACAGCACCTTCCGGATGGTCTCCGCAGTTTTATCCACTTCAACCTTTCTTCCGACCTTGTGGTCCGTATAGACAAATCCGCCGTTCTCTCTTGCTATTCCGGCATTCACAGCCGGGACATCATACTGTCCCAGTTTTTTTTCTATAAAATCCTTCAGCTTCTCATCACTTAACGTAAATTCAAGGGGATATACCAGCGTTGTTTCTTCAATATCCTTAAGCTCTTTGTACCTCTTTATCAGATTGCCGGATTTGCCGATATTTAAGGCCTCTTCCAGATAATTGTTCTCAACATAATCATAATCAAGCTCTCCCAATGAGACCGATTCCGAATGATCATCCACACTTACCGTTATTTTTCTGTTTCCTAAGTCATCTACATAATCCTGTATTGCCTGCTTTGCTTCACTTACAGTCATGCCTCCGATATGGATGGAATCTATATATACGCCCTTGGTAATGACTTCTTCTTCAGAAGCAGCCGTTGCCTTGGTTCCGCTGGTAATCGATATCATTAATAATGCTAAGAATAGTATAGTAGTAAATACGATATTTTTCTTCCTCATTATCCTTTGCCTCCTTTTCACATGCTAGAAACTATTGTATCATAATATTGAGAATTATCAAGATGATATTTTACAGTTTGACATTTTCACATATATTATGTATATTCATAATAAATAGAAATATCAATACATAATTGCACTTAGGATTACCGGAATAATCATAGATAATACAATTATCAGTATAATGACCGACGATATTATTTTTTTTACTTTTCTGTTATTAAAGTTCACTGTTGTCACCTCTTTTTCTATACTTTGAAAGGAATCATCCTTATGGTTATTATTGTAACACTTGTAATGCTTAGCTTTTTTATATGGATACAGACCGGAAAGCGAAAAGCCAACCGGAAGGTCATGGATGAACGGAATAAATTCTGGGAAAAGGAACGTCAGGCAAATGCCACCCGAAAAACGGACATCTCAGAACTTAACTATATTACAATACCCCTAGACCGTCTTCCTTTCACAGAAACCGAGGAGGAAGAACTGCTGTCCGTACAAAACTCCGTAAAAGCTTTATCAAAAGAGCACATTTTAAATCTTACCGGTATCTCCAATACGGATTTAAAATTAAAATACGGCACTGCCAATATTAATTTTCTGTCGGAATGCGACAGCAATTACACCTTGCTGGTTCAAGATATATATAAATGGGGTGAATATCTTTATAACCGGAAGCAGTTCAGGGATGCGGCCGGGGTACTTGAATTCGGTGTTGAATGTAAGACCGATATCAGCAAGAATTATATACTGCTTGCCAGGATTTATAAGGAAACCGATGCAAACGCCGCTCAAAAAATCGATGCTTTGATACAGACGGCGGAATCTCTTTCAACACTGATGAAAGATTCCATTATAAATTCACTGAAGGAAATAAAACTGTCGACCTATCTGACATAATTAAAGCATTCTTCCATGCTCTAAAATAATTCTGTCAATCCATCTGGAAGCCTCGTTTTGTGTTAGGGTATCAATCTCTGCCATGCCGGATAATACATTGTCTATTTTATGATATTTCAACAGATCTATCAAGTAATTTTTTTGTTTCATCGTAATCGGGCGGGTTTTCTTCACCTTGAATTTCAGTGGCTTCGGAAGAAAATATTCCGGCTTTCCGTCAAAAAACGCATTGCACAGCTTCACATAAAGCAAGGCTGTTGCCCTGGCATCTTCATAAGCCCTGTGGGCGCGGTTATTCGTGATTTGATAGTAACTGCACATATTCTCCAGGCTTCTGCTGTCCAGATCGCCATGCAGTTTCCTGCAAAGCTCCAACGTATCGATCCCCATTCTCTCAAAGCTTATATGTTCTCTTTCTGCCGCCGTTTTAACAAAACCGTAATCGAATATGATATTATGCCCGATCATCACATCCTCCCCGGCAAAATCAAGGAAACGCCTTACCGTCTCCGCTTCCGTACCAGCGTTAGCAAGCATATCATCCGTTATCCCCGTCAGACCGGTAATCATTTCCGGCAGGGCAATGCCGGGATTAATGAATTCGGAAAATATTCCTGTTATTCTTCCTTCCCTGACCTTAAGCGCGCCGATTTCAATTATCCTGTCATTCTCCGGATTTAAACCCGTAGTTTCAACGTCAAAGCAGACAAAGGTAGTGATCCGATTCGTTTTTTTACCTTCCATTGCCTATATCTCCTTGTATTTGCATAAATGATTCAGGAAACATTCGCCGCATTTCGGGTTCCTTGCCGTACATATGCTCCTTCCATGTGCAATGATCTGTATGTTATATAATATCCAGTGTTCCTCCGGCAGCAGGTCCATCAGCTCATATTCAATCTTCTCCGGATCCTCTTCCTTCGTAAAGCCTAACTTCCTCGATATTCGCTTAACATGGGTATCCACAACAATACTTGGATCCCCGTAAACATTTCCCCTTATGACATTCGCCGTCTTTCTCCCAACACCCGCTAATTTGGTCAGCTCCCCGATCTCTCTGGGCAGCTCCCCGCCGTACTCAAGTACCAGTGTTCTTGCACATGCAATGATATTAACAGCCTTATTGTGATAGAATCCGGTGGAATGAATATCCTTCTCCAGCTCCCGGATGTCTGCGTTTGCAAAGTCCTCAAGACTCTTATATTTTGCAAACAGCCCCTGTGTCACGATGTTAACCCTTGCATCCGTGCATTGTGCGCTTAATATGGTTGCAATCAGCAGCTGCCAGGGGGTTTCATGATTCAGATAGCACTTTGTCTGTACCGAATAGTGTTCATCGAGCAATGCCAGTATTTTGTCCGTTCGTTCTCTTTCCGCTTTTGTAATTCTTCTCTTTGCCATTTTATCCTCTCTTTTTCCTAATGTAAGCTTTTCGTTAAAGCCTTACAAGCATAGTCCTCGCCTCAGAATTCAACGGGTCCCTGTGCCGGTAATCATACAGTACAAACTGGTCTGCCTTTGCCGCCGTTCCGGTTTCGGCAGTACGCCGTACATCAATGTCAAAATGCTCCAGGTGAAGATACTGCTTTAATTGGGCAATCCTGGCTCCGGCAGCTTCACCATCCAGGTATTCTCTCAGCTTTTGTTCATCAAGGTAAAAATTACGATACCGTATTTTATATTGCTCCTGGTCATTCGCGAAGTCCGGGCGGCTCTTGAGGTTCTCTCTCAGGAAAAGGTCATGTACCAGAATACTGCACAGCGCTTCCCTGCTATATGTCCCCCGTAAAGCGGCATTCCTGTATTCGTCCATAAATTCAATCAGGATTTCATATCTGCGTATCCTGGAATGATTGATCCCTTTCAGGCCTTTCCATTCATAATAATAACCCAATGCCCGATACAGATCGAATGGTGTTTCAAAAAAGTGCTCCAGATATTTTATACCATAATTAAACTGGCCGCTGTTATAGTAGGTTTCAACCATATCCTCCACGATTTTCAAGCTGAGGATCTCATCATAGCTCATCCAATCCGTATACAATACTTCATACGGCGGCACGCTTTTGTAGCATATCCCAAACTTCTTGCAGGAATCCAGCATGCCGGAACCCTTTAATACTTTCAGAAAACCCAACTGGAGCTGGTTCGGTTTCATGGCATATACGTCATTAAAGGAATTACGGAAGGAAGCATAGTCCTCATAAGGCAAGCCCGCTATCAGATCCAGATGCTGATGGATATTGTTCCCTTCGCTTATCCGGTCAACCGCATGGCTTAGCCTGCCTAAATCCATATGCCTGCAGATTGCCTTTATTGTCTCAGGGTTTGTAGACTGGACCCCGATTTCCAGCTGCACCAGGCCCTTTCGCATGGAATTCAGGAGTGTCAGTTCTTCCTCATCTAAAATATCGGCAGATATTTCGAAATGAAAATTAGTAATACCGTTATCATGCTCTTTGATATATCTCCATACGCTAAGAGCATGCAAACGGTTACAGTTAAAGGTTCTGTCCACAAATTTCACCTGCATGACCTTATGGCTTAAAAACAGGTCCAGTTCCCGCTGTACAAGTTCTATGCTCTTAAGCCTGACTCTTTTATCGACAGAAGAAAGGCAATAGCTGCAGGAATAAGGGCATCCCCGTATTGATTCATAGTATATGATTTTATTCTTAAACTGCCCGATATCCTCATAAGGGAAAGGAAATTTATCAAGCTCCGCGGCCGGTCTCGGCAAAGTCTCCGTTACCCCGGCATCTTCACGGAACACAATTCCTTTTATTGCATGAAGCGTCCCTTTCCGGGCGATATAGTAGTCCAGAAGTTCCTTAAAGGTCTCTTCCCCTTCCCCAATCATAATACCGTCCGCATAACCGGCAATTTCAAGCCGTTTCTTTGCATCATAGGATACTTCCGGGCCGCCAAGCCATATCCTGGCTTCCGGCAGGAGCTTACGAAGTTCCACACACAGTTCTTCAACAACGGCAATATTCCAGATATAGCAGGAAAACCCAATAAAATCCGGCTTCTCCCTGTAAATGGATTGCAGGATATCATCCGTATAATGATTTATCGTGAATTCCGTCAGCTTAATCTGCTCCCTGTATTCCTTCGCAAATGCTTTTAAACTGTATACTGCAAGGTTTGTGTGTATGTATTTTGCATTAATTGCCGTTAATAATATTTTCAATGAAGAACTCCAATCTATGCCTCGTCCTGCTTTTTATTATATCATGAACATAAAGCATGTTCATGATCTTGTTGCTCCAATCGGAATTCACAAGCAAGCTTGTAATTCCTCATTCCGCTTTCATTGTATCACATTTTTAATTATACCGCTTCAAATATTCAAGAATTCATATAAATCTGCGTTCAAACGCCCGCAGTACAATAGACTGAACTGTAATACGCGGGAAACTATGTTATTCTTCTGTCTCTATCGCTTCCCGCATATACCTGTTATAATATTTTGTAATGTGGTTTTTCTTCGCCTAACAGGAAATATCTGAGGAAATCATCCAGCAGGATTGCCGCCAGTGACAGTACAAACCATATATTGGCATAGAGCAGACATATCTGTCCCATGAAATTATAAGGCAGCTTCGAATAGTCCCAGACATTCAGGCCCAGCCAGACATTTACGATAAGTCCCGACAGGAACTCTACCGCGGTAATAATCACGGCAGACAGCACCATCTGGCTCAGCAGTGATATCCTGCGGGGAAATGCTTCGTTCATAGAACCGATAAGGATAAAACAGATGCCTCCCGCCGCAAGCATGGAGATATGTGTAAAGCCCCGGAACAATAATTCGATGCCGCAATAAGTATAACCGCCGATAAAGAAGAGAAGAATATATTTCAAGGTTTTATTACATAATTTTATCATAATATCCATATCCCTCTTTCCTGCTTACTTGCAAGTGATAAGCCGTCTTTATCGTATAGTATGCGCAGATTAAGATGAAATATTAAATGTCGGAACCGTCCCATTCGGATTTCAGGATAGCATATTCATAGGTATCAAGCCAGATCGGAGCTCCGTTTTCGTCCAGTTTAAAATAAATATTTTGCAAAAGCTTACCTTCACGTCTCATATTAAGACGCTCCAACAGCTTCCAGGAACTGATATTTGCAGGATTGCACATTGCTATGATACGCCTTGCGCCCAGCTGCCCGAAGGCATGATCAACCAGCCTCCCCGCACTTTCGGAAGCATACCCGCGGCCCTGGTATCTGCGGTTAAATACATAACCCAATTCCCAGGTTTCAAAGTCACCTCTGCTAAGATACAGGTTTCCGATCAGCTTGCCGCTGTCTTTTAAACATACCGCATAGAAAGCTTCATTCGTTTCCCTGCTGCCAGCCTCTTTCCTTGCCTGCTCTTCCGTGAAGACTTCATACGGTTCAAACTTTACTACCTCTTCATCGGAAAGATACTCATACAAGTCCTTCCAGTCGCTTGCCGCAAACCGTCTGATCAACAAACGCTTTGTAAAAATATTCTGCATATTATCACCTATCGCGTGCCATATCTGTTGTAAATAGGAGTACGGTCCTTTCATTCATTTTTATAATGCTAATATATCATATCGCCTGGCCCAAATCAACCTGGATGCGCAAGGCATTCCAAATCAATGTATATTTATAAATTTAGTGTTTGACATTAGCGTATATTTATGCTATATTGCAAAAAACTTTGAATTATTATACACTTTGTGGAATGAATCTGCCTGTGAAAAGCTGCGATTCTATCGAAGGAAACCAACAGGCATTTACGAAAGGGGAGGCTTGACATGGAGATCAGAAAAATGCTGATAAGTGATTACAATGAACTGAACATTCTGTGGCAGAATACGAAAGGCATGGGATTAAGAAGCCTTGATGATTCGGAAGCAGGAATATCCAGGTTTCTTAAACGGAATCCGAATACATGCTTTGTAGCGTTAATTGAGAATAGGATTGCGGCCGCAATTCTGGGAGGCCACGACGGACGGCGCGGCTACATATATCATGCCGTTGTAGCAGAGCCTTACCGGAAGAATGGGATCGGGAAGCGGATGGTGGAAACCCTGCTTATGGCCTTTTCGGAGGAAGGAGTCAATAAGGTCGCTTTAGTTGCCTTTGATTCCAATCTGTCCGGGAACGCATTCTGGAGCGCTATAGGCTTTCAGGAAAGAAAAGACCTGGTTTACCGGGACAAAAGTATCAATAGCAACAATCTATAATACAATGTGTCATTCGGTCAAAATAGATGCACCCTGCTTCATCGGGGGGCATAAAGCAAGATATTGACAGCATGCAGAGAAATTCTTTATCTTGTAATAGAGGCTTCCGTCCTCTGTTCCGTTCACTAACGATGGCGGGTGCAATCTGCACTGTAGTCTATTTGCTGCAACGTAATATTTACCGGATTAAAGGTCACAATAAATTCACAATCACTGTCATCTGAGGTGGTATCACTTGCAACCATTTTATAATCGCCGCTGCTATTAAAGATGATGTCAGCCATCTTAAATATTTCATCAAATTCTTGTGTGCGCAAAATGTTCTCGAGTTCTGCTTGATACGTAGAATAGCTCTCCATAAACTCATGGTAAGCCTTTATTTGCGCATCAGCAATAGGTGTTTCCTTTGAACCCGCTTCCATTTGAATCGTAATTTTGTGTTCTTTTCCAAACAAAGGGAGTGTCTCGG
Source organism: Bacillota bacterium (assembly GCA_023398615.1). Classification (GTDB taxonomy): domain Bacteria; phylum Bacillota; class Clostridia; order Lachnospirales; family Lachnospiraceae; genus Anaerocolumna. Next base: position 13,979 of record JAEWSD010000146.1, on the reverse strand, counting down.
TTTTTGAATAACAATCTGGCGACCAATTATGACGATAAAACTCTCCAATGTCTTCGATATTGATAATTGTCCCATCAGCAAGTTGTTTGTTTCGTTTTTTCGTCTCCGAAAACTCAAAAAGTATAGCAGCAATGGTAAAAAGCAACGAAAAACTCACCATCATTATACCAATGTACATTAAGAAACCAAGGATACGCATCACAATCTTTGGTGAGTTTACTGCAAAATTGAGCGGGGTGAACCATCTCAAAAGAATAAGCAGTATATCCAGTAAAACAATAGCAACCAGCGGTTTTAATAAATATTTCGGGATACTTTTTTTCATCAGCAGCTCTCCATAAATCTTCATTACTGTTTATACCTTAGAGTTTCTCGCCCTTTTGCCCTTCGATATAAATAAATATTTAATTTATTATATCACACTATTCCATATAAAAAAAGACATATTTCCCCAGCAAGGAAAGCTATGTCTTTTTTGAAGCGGGTGATGGGAATCGAACCCACGTATCTAGCTTGGAAGGCTAGTGTTCTACCATTGAACTACACCCGCATCTGACTGCTGCCGGCTCTTCCGGCAGCAGGAACAGTATTGATTTTACACTATAAGTTTTAATCTGTCAACCCGGTTCATCAAATTTAGCCCAAGGTTCCGGCAGCAATTGCAACTGTTTTATCCTCAAGAGTATCGTTCATACTTCCCATCCGATATCCTCCAAGGTCCAGTGTCACATAAGTAAATCCAATGCCTTTCAGCTTTTGGTTGATCGCTTCACAGCATCCTTCCTTGAATAATTTTTCAAACTCGGAAGCTGTAATCTCAATCCTTGCAATCATGCCGTGAATTCGCACACGCACCTGATGAAAGCCAAGATCAAGCAGGAATTGTTCCGCGGCATCCACCATATGCAGCTTCTCCTCTGAAATCGTCTCACCGTATACAAATCTGGAAGAAAGACAGGCAAATGACTGCTTATTCCAGGTAGGAAGCCCCAACTCTTTTGATAACTGCCTGATTTCATCCTTATTAAGCTTTACTTCCCGCAGCGGGCTTTTAATTCCCAGTTCTTTTACGGCGATAAGTCCGGGACGGTAATCTCCGTTATCATCCATATTGGAACCTTCCGCAATAAAAGTGATATTATGTTCGCCTGCAATTGCTTTAATCTTCGTAAATAATTCCGTTTTACACAGATAGCATCGGTTTTTGGGATTCTCGGCAAAGCCTTCGATATGTAATTCCTCGGATTCACAAACAAAATGACGGATTCCTTCCCGTTTGCAGAATGCCTTCGCTTCCTCAAGCTCTCTCTTGGGGAAGGAACATGAGCTGGCGGTAACCGCAATCACCGCATCTCCTAACACATCGTATGCCGTTTTCAGTAAAAAGGTAGAATCCACACCGCCGGAAAATGCTATCGCGACACTGCCGAGCTGCCTGATATATTCTTTCAGATTCGTAAATTTTTCCTGTAAAGTTAACAATTGATTACCTCCTTAAACGGAAAACATAATTATAAATCATACTATTGTTATAGAATTTATATGATAGCTTAAGTCCCGGTAATTGTCAACCTTTTTCATATTAAAAAGCTCAGATCTCTTGACTATAATTTAACTACCCTTTCAAGCATTAAATACTTAGAATTATCTCACTTATACATTCTTAAGGATCGCCGAAGATACCGGCGGCATCGTAAGCTTTAATACCCCTGACTCGGAACGGTAACAGACGGCTTCTCTGCTATGGCCCTGCTCGGTCGTAAGTATAAGTCTTTCCAGGTATTCATCATCGGAGATACCGATCTCCCATATGTTTATATCGACGGTAACCTCATAGCTGTTATTATTGACTGCGACGAGGAATTTATCCGTCCGGTCAAACCGTCCGTAGCTGATAAATCCATACTGGCCCGTCAGGAATTTGACGGAACCTGTCCGCAGCGCCCCGGAGCTTTTATGAATACGTATCAATTCCTTATGCAGCTGTATAAGCTCCGTATCTTCATTTCCCCAGGGGTAGGTACGGCGGTTATCCGGATCCGTCCATCCGCATACTCCGGCTTCGTCTCCATAATATACGGCCGGTGCTCCCGGCCAGGTCATCTGTACCGTAACCGCTTCCCGCATTACGCCTTTGTTAATGTACTCCTCCGCAGCCTTTGCCCCCATGTTGAAAACCCTGCCTACCCTGCGGCTGGTTCTCGTCAGGAATCTGGAATGGTCATGGTTGGACAGTTGGTTCATTGCTGACAGCAATGAGGAAGTCCGGTATCTGGCCATGTGCCGCTTCATCGTGTCAAAGAAAGCTCCGGGCTGATTCAGAAGATTCTCCCGGTATTCATCACTATGCTTCTCCAGGCCAGTCAAAAACCAGGATAATGGTTCCATAAACGCATCATAGTTCATAATGGAATCCCATTCCTCCCCCATCAGCCAGGGGGCTGGGTCACCGTAATGCTCGGCCAGTATAAATGCCTCCGGGTTCGCTTCCTTCACACTTCTTCTGAAATCCTTCCAGAAGATATGGTTAAATTCCTTTGATAGCCCCAGGTCTGCGGCTACATCCAGCCGCCAGCCGTCGCAGTTATAAGGCGGAGAGACCCATTTTCTCGCGATATTCATAATATATTCGTATAGCTTCAGAGAACCCTCGTAATTTAGCTTAGGGAGTGTCTCATATCCCCACCAGCCTTCATACGTCGCATTGCAGGGCCATTTATCTTCCCTGAACCGGAAAAAGGTATGGTAAGGACTCTCCTTATCCGTATATGCACCATTCTCATAGCTATGAGCTTCCTCATAGATGCCTTCCCTGTCGAGCCACTTGTTGAAAGACCCGCAATGGTTAAAAACACCGTCTAAAATGATTCTCATCCCTCTTTTATGAATCTCTTCCGTAAGCTCAATCAGCAATCTGTTTCCTGCTTCAAGATTTATCCTGTCCGTTACCCTCCTGATATATCTGGAAGCTTTCCGGTTGGAGGTCTCGTCCTGCGGAAGGACCTCTCCGCCGTCCTGCTCTATCACGCCAAAGTGCGGATCCACATAATCGTAATCCTGGATATCATATTTATGGTTGGAAGGAGATACAAAGACCGGATTCAGATAAATTACCTCTACGCCAAGGTCCTTCAGGTAATCCAGCTTCTTCATGACGCCCGACAGATCGCCGCCGTAAAACTCCCGGACACCGTCCGCTTCGGGATACTTGCCCCAGTCCCTGACTCTGACCACTTGCCCGCCTACATAATAGTATTCCCGGTCCTCCACATCATTACCGGTATCACCGTTATAGAAGCGGTCTACGAATATCTGGTAAAAGACCGCTCCTTTTGTCCAGTCCGGTACGGAAAAACCGGGTACTATAAGGAAATTACAATCCTGCGGCGTATCCGCCGTACCCAATCTGTTATAATAAAATACGGTATCCCTGTTTACAATTTCAAAATAGTAGGATACCGGCCGGTCATCCAGAAGAAGCTTTGCCTCATAGTAATGAAAAAGGGTATCGCTTTCTGTTTTCTCCATCAATATCTTCCCCTGCTCAGAGATAAGGCTGATCCTGTCCACCTCCTCTTTCCCCGTCCGGAATCGGATGGTTACGGCCTCGCCTGCCATCGGTTCGGGAGGAATTCTATAATTCCCAGTGCCGTCGCTGAATAGTGCATTTAAGTTTAACATACGATTATATGTGGTTCCTTTCTTTTTTAAAGATACAAAATTTTAAAGATTTAAAAATAAGATGCAAAAAGGACAGCTTTCCGAACGCTGTCCTTTTTTTGGAGAAGGTATTTTTGTTACTTATGGGGTGTAGCAAAAACTATATAATGTATTGGGGTTTACGTGTATTAGTATAACATCATATATGCAAAAAGTGTGCACAAACTTTTTCAAATATTATATGCTTTTTTGTTTCTTTTCACAGTCAGTTGATATGTTTCAACAAAATCATATAAAAAAACTTATAAATAATACATCACTTTTCCCCATTTTTTGTAATACCCCATTTATACATCCAATACCAGGGAATTCATATCGTTGTCACTGCCGTCTCCATTCCCCGGGGGCAGAAACAAAGCTTCAAATTCTTCCCGATTGATTCTCTCCTTCTGAATTAACAGCTTTGCACAATTATGAAGCACCTCTTTATTTTCTGTTAATATCCTCTTTGCATCATTATAGCATTTATCAATCATCGTTTTAATTTCTTCATCAATAAGCTTTGCAACACTCTCACTGTACGTTCTCGTGTGCGCCAGGTCCCTGCCGATAAATACCTCGTCATCTTCGCTTCCATAGTTAACCATTCCGACGCTGCTGGAAAAACCATATTTCGTAACCATCGCCCTGGCAGTTTTGGTTGCAACCTTAATGTCCTGTGAAGCACCGGTGGTAATATCGTCAAAGATAAGCTCTTCCGCCGCCCTGCCGCCTAAACCGACAATGATATCCTGCAGCATCTGGCCCTTTGTGTTAAACATTTCATCCTTTTCCGGCAAAGGCATGGTATAACCTGCCGCTCCGTTACCGGTAGGAATGATAGAGACCATATGCACAGGTCCGACATCAGGGAGAACATGAAACAAGATTGCATGGCCGGCCTCGTGATAAGCCGTGATCCTCTTTTCCTTTTCCGATATCACGCGGCTTTTCTTCTCGGTGCCGATCCCTACTTTGATAAAGGAACGTTTGATGTCTTCCGACATGATATAGCTCCGGTTTCCCTTTGCAGCACAAATTGCCGCTTCATTCAACAGGTTCTCCAGATCGGCACCGGTAAAGCCCGCCGTCGTCTGAGCAACCTGTTTCAGATCGACATCCTCGGCAAGAGGCTTGCCCTTTGCATGAACTTGCAGGATCTCTTCCCTTCCCTTAACATCAGGGCGTCCGACCATAACCTTACGATCAAAGCGTCCCGGACGCAGGATGGCCGGATCCAGAATATCCACACGGTTCGTGGCAGCCATTACAATGATGCCTTCATTTGCTCCGAAACCGTCCATTTCCACCAGCAGCTGATTCAGGGTCTGTTCCCTTTCATCATGTCCGCCTCCCATACCGGTTCCTCTTCTTCTTGCAACAGCATCAATTTCATCGATAAATACGATACAGGGCGAATGCTTTTTCGCATCCTCAAACAGATCTCTTACTCTGGATGCGCCGACACCGACGAACATTTCCACGAAATCGGAACCGGATATACTAAAGAACGGTACTCCCGCTTCACCCGCAACCGCCTTGGCAAGCAGAGTCTTACCGGTTCCCGGAGGTCCTTCCAGAAGAACACCCTTTGGTATCCTGGCACCTACCTGCATATATTTCTTCGGAGTCCGGAGGAAGTCCACGATTTCGCTTAACTCCTCCTTTTCCTCTTCCAGACCCGCCACATTCTTGAAGGTCGTCTTCTTATTCTCATCGGTAGTCATCTTTGCCCGGCTCTTGCCGAAATTCATAACCTTGCTGTTGCTTCCGCCGCCGCCTGCTGCCTGATTCGACAGGAAAGAAAAGAGTATTATGATTACGACAAATCCCAGAAGATAGGGTAATACACTGGTCAGAAACCAGCTTGGTTTTGATATCTTATGCAGGGAAGGTATGATACCCTGCGCCATTATCTGCTGCTCCACTTCATTTACATCCAACACGTTAAAACTGGTGCTGCTCTTATCCTCAAAGACCGCTTTCACCTGTCCGGTCGGCACTTCTTCATTGGGAAATATATCAACGGAACTGATTTTTCCTGCCTGCAGATCATCGAGGAAATTGCCGTATTCGTAATTTTCGCTGCCGGTCCCGCTAAAACTGTCTGATAAAAGCATAGCCACAAGAATAATTCCGAGGATGATGATGTAAAAGCCATATCCTTTTAATTGTTTTTTCACCGAAAGGCCCCCTTTCCATTATTCTATTATACCAATATACGGTAAATTCCTGTACTTTTGTGCATAATCCAATCCATACCCGACAACAAATTTATCCGGTATCTGGAAACCGATATAATCAACAGCCACATCCGTTACTCTGCGCTCAGGTTTATCCAGTAAGGTACATATCCTGATATTGTTTGGTTTTCTGGTTTGAAGGAGATCCAGAAGATAGCTCAGCGTATTGCCGGAATCGACGATATCTTCAACGATTAACACATTCTTTCCTTCAATCGGATCATCCAGATCCTTAATAATCTTTACCCTGCCGGAACTGACCGTATCTTCACCGTAGCTGGAAACTGCCATAAAGTCAATCGAAAGAGGCACTGTAATACTTTTGGCAAGCTCGCAGGTTATAAATGCGCCTCCTTTAAGCACACATATCAGATGTATCTCTTTACCGGCATAATCCCTGCTTATTTGCTCACCCAATTCATGGATTTTATGATCTACCTCTTCCCTCGATATTAACACTTTCACCTTGTCTTCCATCCTATTTTCCTCCATCTAGACTTATCTCAAGTATTAACCTTGTAGCCTCACTTATTTTATAAGCTTCACTCATCCTGCCGCCGATTACCCACATAATATGTGCTCCGTCCGCCAGCAGCGGAAGATGCTCCCTCTTTTCCCTTGGAATCTTCTCGTCAATGAACAGCGTTTTTATCTTTTTTCTGCCGCCCCTGGAATCAATCTGGATAAAATCACCCTTGTTTCTTGTTCTTACTAGGACAGTATTTTCTATTTTATCATAGTCAAACCATTTCGTATACCCATTTTGAGGAATTATCATACTTTTTTTATAATTTATCAGTTTTACATGAAGTGTCGTATGGATTTGGGGCAGATAGTAGTCTCCCGGCGCCTGTATCTCCTGAATATATGCCTCTTCTTCCCCGCTATGCTCCAAGCCGTCGTCTCGTTTCCTCCGCCCTGCATACAGCGTAATATCATGGTATCCCCTGACCGCAGTAATACCATATGGGAGGTTTGCACTTTTCCCCACCCCCTTATCCGTTAATGCAAGTACGGTTTCCACATGCTGCAGATCAATATCCTTTAAGAAGTGAGCAAGTCTGTGAATGACGGTGCGCAGGATTCCCTTTTGAATCACAACTTCTTCCTGCTTCAATTTTTCTATGTCGATTGCATAGGATTCCTGCTCTTTACTGAATGATACTGTTTTTACATATGCAGCCATAACATTCTTTTCCAAATACCGGTTTATCTCTTCAAGCTGCCTTGCGGCATTTGCAATGTGCGGCACAGTCCCGGAATTAATCTCCTCCTGTGCAAAGTCTATGATATGATGCCTTATTTTATTACGGCTATAATCCTCTGTCAGATTGGTTCGGTCCGTACGGTAGCCGATGCCGTTTTGTTTCAGATAGCTTTCTATCTCATTCCTGCCGACGCAAAGGAGCGGCCTTATTATTTCCTCCCTTACCGGAGGGATTCCGGTAAGCCCCTTTATTCCGCTTCCCCGGAACAGGTTAAAAAGGACGGTTTCGGCATTATCATTTCTATTATGCGCAATTGCTATTTTATTACACGCATTTCTTTTTAAACAATCGTAAAACGCCTCATAACGAATCTTTCTTCCGGCCTCTTCCTCCGACAGCCCATCCGTTGCCGCCGCGGCCGGTACATCTGCCCTGACCGCCGTGAAAGCAATATGATGCCTGTCACACAAAGCCTTTACAAATGCTTCGTCCTCGTCGGCTTCCTCCCCGCGGATACCGTGGTTCACATGTACAACGTAAAGCTGCAGCCGAAGCCTCTCCGCAAGCTTTAACAGAACATGGAAAAGGCAGACAGAATCGGCACCACCGGAAACTCCAACCACGATTCTGTCTCCCTCTGATATCATGTTATATTCCTGTATATAAGTTTGAATTGTTTTAAGCATTCCTTACTCCTGCAGATATTGTACTGATCACCTTCTTATCATTTTACCCCGAACGATTATAAATTTCAAGTACGGGCTGGCCAAACTGTAACTCCGCTGTTACGGCTCAGCAGTAAGGCTGAATAGTAACACTCCGCCACCTTCATTTCTTCCAGAAGCCCGCCGCAAGCACCGTCATATCATCCTTCGGCACCCAGTGATTCAGTTCCAAGGCCTGGTTTAGCACCGCATTAGCTATCTCATTCGGATTCTTCATCCGAAGATCCAATATGAATTCCTCCAGGAACCTTTCCTTCTCATCTCCGGGTATACAGTCAATTACCCCATCGGTGACCATGATGATAAAATCACCGTCATAGAGCTGCCTGCTAACGGTCTCATAATCTACCTGGTTCAATACCCCGGCGGGCAGGGAGGTGGAATTGATCACTTCGACCCAATTATCCCTTTTTATAAAGGTTGTGGACGCACCTATTTTTATAAAATCACATTCTCCGGTATAAAGATTGATTACACTCATATCAATGGTGGAAAAGGTCTGCTCTTCCGATTTTAAGACCAGAATGGAATTAATCAGCTTTACGGCGGATTCCTTGCGAAAACCCGCTTCCATGAATTGCTCCAGAAGCTCCACTACCGATTCACTCTCCTCACATGCGGTTTCACCGGTGCCCATGCCGTCCGACAAGGTCATGACCAGGGTTCCCGGGTCCGGATTGATGAAGGAAAAATTATCTCCCGAAATGCGCTCTCCCTCCTTCGTCATCCTTGTCATTCCCGTAAATACCTTATAATTGGCGTCCTCCACGAACACAAGGGTATCATATTCCTTCGTTATAACATTTTTACAGGCATCGGAAGGCCGCATGCGCTTACCGAAGGCATTACTTATGATAACGGCAGCCTCTTTCGTGGTAAGGCAGCGACCCCTTTCCGTACGCACCGTCATATAGATTTCCTGTTTATCATTTCTTTTTTCAAATACGGCAATTCTCTTTACAATAATATGATTTGCACGCAGTTCATAAATAATCCTCTTCTTTTTCACTTCTGAGGTATCTGCCGTCTTATACAGATCCATAGAGAAATCTTCTATGATATTGGCAACCTCACAAAGCTGCCCTGCAATCGCTTCCCTGCTTTCCGCCATCCGGTTATGCCAGGATAGATTCAATTTCGCCAGTTCCAGCATCCGGCCTGTTTCAAACAGGAAGCTTTCCAGGCTGATACAGCGCCCGGCAAAGCTTTCCGGTATTTCACCCGTGGATATGGTACCGTTCTTCTCCACCGTTTCTATGATATGATAGGCGCCTTCGTATGTTTCATAGAAATTATTCTTCCAGCATATGCTGCAATTGGTACAATCCTTGCAAAGCTTTTCGGAAACATCATTAAAAATATCCGTTTTATCCTTTTTGCTCAACTCGGTTTTCTTGTCCGCAATGGACGTAAAGGTATCGGAGAGATTCTGGAAGGATTCCGAAAAATCCTTTAGCTTCCCCTTGGCGATATTCTGGATGCTCTGACGGACAAAAACGTCCTCCTCATCCTCCTCCGACCAGCTGTTTACCTTATTCATAATACTTTTAGGCAATACCATGAATACCAATGCACTTACCCCCAATGCGCCCAGACCGGACAGATCCAGGCGGTAATTGCGGTAGAGCTCGCCAAGTGCCATTGCGGCGGTTGAAAAGGTTGCCGCAGTGAAGAAGCGTCCCATTTCACGAAAGGTACCCGAGGTTATGCCTAACATACACATCATACCGATCTGATTCATCTGCCCTGTTTTTACGGCTAAAATGATACCGCAGGCCGCCCCCGCAACCGCGCCGTAACCGGCGCCGTATTTATATCCCGCAAACAAGACGCTGAACAGCGCCGCGCTCATAGTCAGGGAGAAGCCCAGGATACCCGGATTGGGCATCCCATAAATAAGAACGGCCAGAATAACGGCAATGCTGATGATCTGTTCGTTGTCAAATGTCTGCCCTTTAATTCCGTGCAGAACCGGTTCCAGTCCTTTCCGGAAGACAATGCCAACGGCAAAAACGGCAATTCCTTCCGCAAGCGCCATGAGAATAAGATACCGGTCACTTCCGCTCATAAGCCCGTCCGCAAGCGTCATTGCCGCCGTAATGGAGCCTGACAGTGCGCTGACGGCAAGAATTGTGATCCGCTTCCCATTATATTCTATCAGTGATGTCACGATGGAAATCACCGCCATGACAATAAAATACCTCACTGCTTCTATCAACGGCATCACCGTAAGCATTCCCATGCAGACAGCCAGCATGGAAAGCAGCCTGCCTTTCTTCTCCATGTAGATTGCCGCAAAATATGCGAGCCCTATCGGATTAATCCCCGCAAAGGATGCCCTGGCCATGATTATCCCCATCATCTGTAATAAAATTCTTTTCAGATTCCATTCCTTCATTCTGTTTCTGTCCTCCTCCAACCGATGCATGATTACATTTCTTTATATCAATGCTGTTTGCTTCCGTTAGACCTGTATTATAGGATTTACAGATAGAAATGTTTGTCACAATTCCGAACGCGTTTCCAAAAAGTTTTTGACAAGAATTTCGTGGAATGATTAAATCTATCGAATGTAGAGAGTTCATGCTCGTTAGAAATTTAAAGTGTAAAGTTCTATAAAAAGAGAACAGATTATTCAAGATCATTTTAAGGTTCGGATAAATGAGAAAGAGTCTTGCTTGCAGAACGCTTTTTATCGCATAGGACAAACTTTCCTTATACGATAAAAAACGGGAGATCATAGGATGATCTCCCGCCGGTTATAAGGATAGCGAAGGACGGATTTGAACCGCCGACACCGCGGGTATGAACCGCGTGCTCTAGCCAACTGAGCTACTTCGCCAAAGTGACGAATTCCATTATAACTGCTTTTTAAATGCTTGTCAATAAAATGTTAGTGTCCGAACAGATTTAAAGCCTCCCGTGCGAATGCAGGGGAGGCCGTTATATTCATTTATTTTCTGATTTAAATATAATCTCATCCTTATAAACCAGTCCAAGTTTCTCCCTGGCTACCTCTTCAATATATTTCTTGGTCTGGACATAGGCCTTCAACTCCTTAATGTCTTCCTCTTTTTCCTTTTCATCTGTGATATCCTGCTGAAGCTCCTCTATACGCGCCAACGATTTTTCATTCAGCTTATCCAACCCCTGCCTCTTATATGTAACGATACCGCATATGATAAGAACCATTATTGCTATCAGCACCAGGCCTGTCCTTCTTGCCCTTCTTTTCCTTCTCAAACTAATCACCTTTTCCACTGGTATCTTCACTATCCGTTACTGCTATTTTACTCGAATTCCATACATATTTCAATGCTTTTGCAATGGAATGGGCCATTTTTCTTATTTTTGAAAATAACCACGCAAACAGACGGCCGACTCGTTTTAAAAGGAATCGGATCGGTTTTAACAAAAATGCGATCATCCTGGCAATACCGTGAATCAAACCATTAAGCAATCCGGAAATTATGTTAACTAAAAGCTCGCTTAACGATTCATGGTACAGCAGCATTCCAAGGAGCATGGCCAGGATGGAGAACCCCCTTATTATACCGTTGTTCTGCCGGTACATCATATGGAAGATCAATATGCCGCATGTGACCCAATACAGGATATCCTCAAAGGCTATAAAAAAACTGTTATGATTTATTACCCTTCTGAACACCCGCAATGTATCATAAATTACTAAAAGAAGCATACCCCAGAAGAAGGATACGCCAAAGAATCGCAGCTCAACCAAAATTGCATCGTTCATCGCCTGTTCCTCCTCCTGCATTATTTGAACAGTCTGCTGATCAACGATTCACCCGATTTGCCGTATGCATTCGTATCGGAATAGGTTAAACTGTCAATTCTGCCGTCAACATCAACCTCACCCTTTTCCAGAGTAAGACGATTGACATGCAGTTCATTTCCGCGAATCATTAGGATGCCCTGTTCGGTTTGCAGGAGTACCTCTCCGGCATCAAAAGACAGGACATCATTTACTCCCGTAATAGTAGCTGAATTCCTGGCATTTATACTTACCTTATGGTTTTTCTGAATTTGCTGTTTATCCTCCATAAAAGCCTCCTAATAAAACTTCATTTCTATTCAGTATATTAAGAGTCTTTAAATTTCATGCTTAAATGCAGGCATCTTTACAGATACTTGTATAATTCTTTTGCATCGTCCTTCCGGACGGTTTCCTGAACATCCAGTACCTGAACCTTAACTGCCTTACTGCCGAAACCAATCTCGATAATGTCATCCACCTTTACGGCTGCCGATGCCTTGGCAGGTTTTCCGTTTACCAATACCCTGCCGGCATCACAGGCTTCATTGGCAACGGTCCTCCGTTTTATCAGTCTGGATACCTTCAGAAATTTGTCTAGTCTCATATATTTTACTCCAATCTCCATACGCGTGAGTGCACATCCATAGCGGAGCGCTTTTTATCGTATAGAACGAACTTCTCTATACGATAAAAAAGAAGCTGTTATAAGAATCATATTCTGCCGCACCGGTGCTAAATAGACAACACAAAGGCCGAATTTGATTTTTATAACAGCTTCCCCGTAATTGTTCTAACTATGCGTTAATAACATCCTTTAAAGCCTTTCCTGCTTTGAACTTTGGAGCTTTAGATGCTGCAATAGTAATAGCTTCTTTCGTCTGGGGATTCCTACCTGTTCTTGCTGGTCTCTCAGTTACCTCAAAAGTACCAAATCCAACTAATTGAACCTTCTCACCTTTAGTTAATTCTTCTGTAACGACATCAACGAATGCCTTTAAAGCCTTTTCTGAATCCTTCTTAGATAACTCTGTCTTTTCTGCAATTGCTGCAACTAATTCTGCTTTGTTCATGGATAAACTCCTCCTCTAAAGTAATTATTATAAAATTTTAAAATAACCCTGGGATTATTTTACTCGTCCCCAAAGAGCATCAAGCTCAGCAATGGACATTTCGCATAAATGCTTACCTTCTTGATCAGCAAGATGTTCAACATCTACAAATCTATTTATAAACTTATTAGTGGCATTTGTCAAGGAATTTTCAGCATTTAGTTGTAAAAACCTTGATAAATTTACCACCGAAAACATCAAATCCCCGAATTCCTCTTCTATATCCTCCATATGGCCTATTTCTTTCGCTTTTCTCAGTTCTTCAAGCTCTTCATAAACCTTTTCCAGCACCTGCTCATAGTCTTCGAAATCCATTCCTGCCTTTGCCGCTTTTTTCTGAACTTTCTCTGCTCTAATGTTCGCCGGAAGTGCTTTCGGTATACTTAAAATACTATCGGAGATTTTCTCCTGGTTCTTCTCAATGCGCTTTAGTTCTTCCCAGTTCCTCACGACGGCCTGCGAATTCTCCGCAATAGCATCGCCAAACACGTGAGGATGCCTGTATATCATCTTCTTGCATTCTTTCCGTATGACATCCTCAATACGGAATTCCTCCTGTTCCTCAGCAATCGCCGTATGCAGCGCTACCTGAAGCAGCACATCTCCCAGCTCTTCACAAAGATTCTCGGAATCCCCGTTATTAATGGCTTCAACCATTTCATAGGCTTCCTCAATCATACAATCCTTTAAACTTTTATGCGTCTGCTCCCTGTCCCACGGGCACCCGTTTTCACTCCTTAGTTCTCTGATAATATTCATAAAATCATCAAAGGTGTATTCTTTCTCCATCGTATCCTCCATAATCCGGTAAATTACTTACCCTCGTCGTTTCATCCTGAATGTAATATGATAATTATAGTATACTATCCCAACCCTTTCAAGAAATTATTCCCATTATGTGATATTTTTAAAGCTATCCGGCAAAATTTTTACGATTTCATACTGGGAATTAATAAGCGTCCATAGCTGCTGATAGTAAATCATGATATTCCAGACACCGTTTCCCGCCAATCCGTATTTATTAATGGATTTATTCAGGGCGTCAATACTCCTGGCATCTATCGACCAGATAATATAGTTTACAGGTGTACCGAATTTATAACTGACATATTGCAAAAAAGGTGTCTGTGAGACCTCGTCAAACTGGATAACAGCCCCTACATCGTTTGCCAGTGATATCACGGAGTTTAAGGTAAGAGAATATGCTACGGATCTGT
>JAEWSD010000083.1 GCA_023398615.1 Bacillota bacterium | reverse complement strand
AATCCGGCCTATCTGATGCCAGTGCCTGACACGGGTTGCATTGGCGGGTAACGTGCCCCTGTTATACGTACAGTCTATCAACAGGACCTTAAAACCGGCATCTGCCAATTGAATTGCATTTTCATATCTGTCTTCAATAAAAATATCACAGTTTAGCGCAGATGCTTTATTTACCTTATTACTGTGTCCTAATAATGCAATAGAATCCATTGGTATCTGATGAGCAGTCAGCCATTCCAGCGTAACCGTCCGCATTCTTTCTTCTCTGGCCGTAATAAAATGGATATTGTTGTTACGGAATAGCTTATTAATAACTTCCTTCGCACCGGATCTGATTTTTGATTCCTTGTGCAGCAATTCACCGTATACATTGTAGAAATCGCTGTAATCTGCTTCCTTAATTCCTAAAATCTCATGAATTTCATAAATCTTTACATCCTCACTCCGAATATGAGTATTAAAGTATTTATTCGCCCTGGATAACCAATAGTATGGTTCCGTAACGGTCCCGTCAATATCGATACATATATTTAATTCCTGCATAGTAAACTCCATTCTGCCGAAACCCGTGAATTTGGGCGTCAGCGCAAATTCACCGTGTGAAAATTTTAATTTTCACACTTTCTCCTTTTTGCTGTTTTGTGATGCTATTATACAAAACATTGTTGGAGAATATTTTAAAATAATGTAAGAGTCGTGTAAAATAGCTACGTACAGATTCTTTTGATGTCGTCGCCGTTTAAGGATTCCTTTTCAAGCAGTTCCTCCGTTATATTTTGCAGAAGAGGGAGGTTGCCTTTAAGTAAGGTAAGGGTTTCATCGTATAAAGTGTTCATAAGCTCTCTGCATTTGCCGATCAACCGGCTGTCATACCCTTCATCCAGTACTTCCATGCTGAATAAGCCCATTTCGCTGTCCATTCCGAACTTATTGATATAGTCGGATAGCAGGGAAGAGGCCTTCTGTATGTCGTTGCTTGCCCCGGTGGTTACTTCTTCCGCACCGAATACCAGTTCTTCGGCGGCCCGGCCGGCCAGCAGGACCTGTATGCTTGCCTTGATCTGGCGCTGGGTCTGGTAGAAGGTATCCTTGGGAATGCTTAAGTTGAAGCCTCCGGCACCGCGCACGCTTGGTATGATCGTAACCTTCGAGATATAATGCTCCGGCTGCAGAAGGGTTGTTGCCAGCGCATGCCCGGCTTCATGATATGCGGTAATCTCACGGTCATGAACCGATATATAGCTCCGGTCCGTTTTGGGAGCACCGGCTAAAACCGTGTAGAAGGCCCTGTCGATATGCTCCTGGCTGATTACCGCCTGATTGTCGTTTGCTGCATATATGGCCGCTTCATTCAGCAGATTTTCAAGCATGGCGCCGCTGAAGTATACGGTGGATTTCGAAAGTGCGTGAAGATTGACATCCTCGGATAAGGGCTTGGTCTTTGCGTGCAGGGACAGGATCCGTTCTCTGGAGTTAACATCCGGCAAGCCGATCTCTATCTGGCGGTCAAACCGGCCCGGCCGCAGCAGTGCTTCATCCAGAGTGTCCAGCCGGTTAGTAGCTCCAATCACGACAATTCCCTGGTTATCATGAAAGCCGGACATTTCCGTAAGGAGAGCATTTAGGGTCTGGTCACGTTCATCGTTACTGGCGGATGTGTTTCGTGCTCTTTTTTTACCGATGGCATCGATCTCATCAATGAAGATTACCGCCTTTTCACTCTTTTTTGCCTTTTGGAAGAGACTGCGGATACGGCTTGCTCCGACGCCGACATACATCTGGACGAAATCGGAGCCGCTCATGGCATAGAACGGAACGTTAGCTTCCCCTGCAATTGCCTTTGCCATAAGGGTCTTGCCCGTCCCCGGCGGGCCGTACAGGAGGAGCCCCTTCGGCATTCTGGCACCTAAGGATGCGTATTTTTCCGGTTCCTTTATGAATTGAATGATATCCGTAACCATAGATTTCGCTTCTACATTGCCTGCGACCTGTGCCAATGTTATGGAGGTGCTGTCTTTCGGTTTTTTGGAAGCATCCGATATTAAGGGCTTGCCGCTGTTTCCTTTACGGGCAATCCAGAATATAAAACCGGCAATCGATACCAGCAGAAGAATGCGCAGAAAATTGACAGCCAGGCTGTCCTGGCCGTAGGTAACATTAATATTATTGATAAGCATAAATTCAGTAAAATCATCTGTCTTTGGGTTTGGTACGGTATACAGGTTCTCCGGTTCGTCAACCAGAACAGCTTTTAAGGTATTGCTGTTTTCCGCCATTATTACCTTTTCTATGTTCCCCTGTTTTACGGCTTCTAAAAATGAGGGGTAGGTCATAGCCAAATCATCTTTCTGGATTATATGATATCCGGCAAAAACTATGCTGATTATGATTAGCATAGCCAGGATATACATATATTTCTTTTTCATGGAACAACCTCCTTATGACTGTCCTGGTTTACATAAGTTGCTGTATCCATTATAGCTTTTTTTATCAGGGTTTACCATCGATAATTTATGGTAAATGGGCTTCGTTTTTCCACCTATATTAGTAACGGAATTCTGCGGTAAGGGATGCCTGTATGGTATAACGGCCGGGTTCGACAGGAGTGGCAACCCCTTCGCGGAAGGTGCCGATCCGGGCAGGGAAAGGCTGCAGGGTACTGGTTTCCGTAATCCGGACAGGGATCGGGTCGATGGCGATTACCAGGTACCTTGCAAGAGACTGGGCTTTCTGTATCGCATTACCCATTGCCTGGTCCAGGGCCTGCATATAAAAATAATCGGAATCGGATACCTCAAAATTAACAAACTCCACCATATTTGCTCCGTTTTCAACTGCCGTATCAAGAATGGCTCCTGCCTGACCTAAATCTTCCGTCCGGATTTCGAACAGGTTGCGGACGGAATACCCGTTATCGATTCTGTTTCCGTTTTCGTAGGAATAATTCTTATCGATCAGGTATTGAGAGGTCCTTATTTCCGTTATGCCAAGCTGTCTTATTGCCTGGAGTACGGCCTGGCTGATACGGGCATTTTCCGCCTGTACTTCTGTCAGATTAAAACCGGTTGTCTGGACTCCCAGCTGTATCACGGCCAAATCGGGAATTGCCGAAACCTGTCCGTTCCCGGATAATGTCATGATACAATGTTCATGGCTTTCATTTAAGGATGATGTATTCATATGGGATACCTTAAAAACTATTGTTATCCTTATTATATGAGGCTGCATGTG
>JAEWSD010000033.1 GCA_023398615.1 Bacillota bacterium | reverse complement strand
GGTATGGGCTATCCAAAGGTAGATTTCTTATATTTGAATGAGGAAGACATGATTCGGGCCGGAGTTACCAATATGGCCGGCTGCGTAGAAGCGATGGAGGAAATGTTTAAGCTGATGAAGCTGGGCGATTACCGCATGGGCGGAGCGAACGGCAATTCACATGGGGTAATGATGACATTCCCGGAAGCTTCCCCGTTTCCAAATATGCCGACCGATGGGCCTGACAGAAGGTTCATGGCAATGCCGGCTTATCTTGGAGGGAAATTTGATATGGCCGGGATGAAATGGTATGGTTCCAATACGGAAAACAGGCGAAAGGGCCTTCCGAGATCGATCCTGATGCTTACCTTAAACGACAAGGATACGGGTGCTCCTCTGGCTTACATGTCGGCAAACATATTAAGCGCATACCGGACCGGAGCAGTACCGGGTGTCGGAGTGAAATATTTCTCGAAGGAGGATTCCAGAGTGGTGGGAATCATTGGGCCCGGTGTCATGAATAAAACGGCCTTCGATGCAATTATGGCTGTGAGGTCCCATATTGAAACGGTAAAAGTAAAGGGAAGGAGCGGGAAATCAAGCGATAGCTTTATCCGGTATGTGAAGGATCACTATGCCCGGGTTAAGGATATCAGAGTCGTTGACAGTGAGGAGGAAGCGGTGAGGGATTCGGATATCGTAAGCATTGCAACCTCAAGCCCTACCGGAGACGTAAACAATTATCCGTACATCGATGAAAAATGGATGAAGCCGGGTGCATTGTTCTGCTGTCCTGCGGCGGCAAGATTTGAGGATGATTTTATAATAAACCGTGCCAGGACGGTAGCGGATAATATCCAGTTATACGAGGCATGGGAGGAAGAGATGGATTTTCCGGCATATCATTCCATTCCGATTCCGGCGGTCCATTGCATGGACCTGGTTACGGAAGGGAAGATGAGGAAGGAACAGATCGATGATCTGGGCGAAGTAATTATCGGCAATATTCCGGTGCACCGCAAAAAAGATGAAATTATTATATATTCCATAGGGGGAATGCCGATTGAAGATGTCGCATGGGGAACGATCGTATATCGGAATGCTCTTGAAAAAGGCATCGGAACTAAACTCAATCTGTGGAATGAGCCTTATCTTGCATAAGAAGGAGAGAGCTTAGTATGATGAGAATCGAAAATCATCCCATTCTTGGGAAAGAGGACGGGCGAAAGCCGGTAGAGTTTACCTATGACGGCCGGACACTTACCGGGTACGAAGGCGAGCCGATAGCAGCAGCTCTTAAAGCGGCAGGCATCATGATACACAGGTATACGAGGAAGCTGCACAAGCCGAGAGGAATCTTTTGCGCAATCGGAAGATGCACCGACTGTGTTATGGTGGTTGACGGACAGCCAAATGTGAGAACCTGTGTCACCTCATTAAAAGAAGGCATGGAAGTACGGACGCAATACGGTGTTTCAGCGGATAAGCAGATGAGGGAGGGATAAGGCTGTGAAAAGATTCGATTTAATTATAGCGGGCGCCGGTCCCGCCGGTTTATCCGCCGCAATTGAAGCTGCAAAGAGAGGACTGGATGTCATCGTATTTGATGAAAATGCAAAACCGGGAGGGCAGCTCTTTAAGCAGATACACAAATTCTTCGGCTCGAAGGAGCATAAAGCCAGAATCCGTGGATTTAAAATCGGGGAGGAGCTCTTAAAGGAAGCAAATGAATGCGGTGTAGAAGTAGTATTAAACGCAATTGTTACCGGCTTATATCCGGATAAGGAGGTTGTCATAAAAATCGATGACGGAATCAGGCACTACAAGGCGGATGCGGTGATCGTTGCAACAGGTGCCTCCGAGAACATGGTTACCTTTGAAGGCTGGACCTTGCCCGGTGTGATCGGAGCAGGTGCGGCGCAGACGATGATGAACCTGCATCATATCAAACCCGGGAATCGGATTCTGATGCTGGGTTCGGGAAATGTGGGGTTAGTGGTAAGCTATCAGCTGATGCAGGCCGGATGTGAAGTGGCGGCGGTCGTTGATGCGGCGCCAAAGATCGGCGGCTATGGAGTCCATGCAGCCAAGATAGCAAGATGCGGAGTTCCGTTTTACCTGTCCCACAGTATTATCAGGGCAGAAGGAGACGAATATGTTACAGGTGTAACCATCGGTGAGGTGGACCGATCCTGGAAAATTGTCCCCGGAACGGAAAAACATTTTGATATTGATACCATTTGCCTTGCGGTCGGTTTATCGCCGATGTCACAGCTTTTAAATATGGCCGGCTGTAAAATGAAGGATACGCCGGGAGGATATATTCCGGAATGTGACGGAGGCGGAGCAACCAGTATACCGGGAATCTATGTGGCCGGAGATGTATCCGGTATCGAAGAAGCCAGCTCCGCAATGATCGAAGGGCGTCTCTCGGGAGTCGCGGTATCGGAGTATCTGGGGTTCATCGGCGGTACGGAAGCCGGAGAACGGATAAAGGAGCTGGAAAAGGCATTATTCAGTTTAAGGGATGGTATGTTTGCTCCTGAGAACAGAGGGAAAGTAATTGAACAAACAGATGAGGGGATCGAAATATCCGAAAGCCTTTTGAAAAAAGGATACATAGAGGAATCGGAAATCGGAAGATTCCCGGGTATTACCCGGAGAAAGGGCCTTCATCCCGTGGTGGAATGTACCCAGAATATTCCCTGCAATCCCTGCCAGGATGCATGCGTGAGGAAATGCATAAAAATCGGTGACAGGATTACCTCCCTGCCTGTGATCGATGAAACAAAGGAATGCAGCGGCTGCGGAATGTGTGTTGCGGCCTGTTCCGGGCAGGCAATATTCCTCGTGAATGAAGAGTATGAACCCGGATATGCTTCCGTCACGTTACCGTATGAGTTTTATCCGCTTCCCTCTAAAGGGGACAGAGGAAGAGCCCTGGACAGAAGCGGCAAAGAGATCTGTACGGCGGAAATTATAGATATGAAATCAAGCAAGGTGTTTGACCGTACAAACCTGCTGACAATGAAGGTTCCGGCAGAAATGGCAATGCAGGCAAGATTTTTCCGAAGCGGGGAGGTGTACTGATGGGCAGGATATTTGACCGTTCGACAGAACTCGGGGAGTTTATACCGCAGCCGGATGATGATATGGTTATCTGCCGCTGCGAGGAAATAACGAAAGGAGAGATCAGAAAAGCGGTTCATGAAGGAATGTATACATTAACCGAAATCCGAAGGTATCTTCGTACCGGTATGGGCCTTTGTCAGGGGCAGACCTGCGGCCGACTGGTGAAAGGCATCGTAGCCGGTGAACTTGCAGTTTCCCCTTATGAATTGGAACCAGCGGTCGCAAGAGCACCGATGAGACCGATCGAAATGAAGGCTTTGGGAAACGAAGCAAAGGAGGTAAAATAGTATGACAAGGCATGCAGACGTAATTATCATCGGAGGAGGAATCATCGGTAATTCGGCGGCATACTATCTGGCAAAGAAAGGCTGCTCGGTAATTGTACTTGAAAAGAGCTCCAATAT
Source organism: Bacillota bacterium (assembly GCA_023398615.1). Lineage (GTDB taxonomy): Bacteria > Bacillota > Clostridia > Lachnospirales > Lachnospiraceae > Anaerocolumna. Next base: position 2,308 of record JAEWSD010000033.1, on the reverse strand, counting down.
CGGGAACGGTGGTTCCAGCAGAAACGGCGGCGGCGTCAGGCAGTCCGGACGTGATAAAAGGGAGTTGCCCTTAGCCATGTATGGCGTTAAAAACATCTGGCCGACCCTTTCAGATGAACTTGAAATGGATGTGGAATATTATCAGGAAGGCAACTTAAGGCTTGGTAAAACGGAAGGGCATATGAAGATATTGGAGGGGCTTACCGCCAATGCCGCCTCCCTGGGCCTGGATGTCAGAATGATAGGGCGGGAGGAAGCCAAAGACATCTGTCCTTACCTGTCGGATCAAGTTGCCGGAGCAAGCTGGTGCCCTACCGACGGACATGCCAATCCAATGCTTGCGACACTTGCTTATTACAGGAAGGCAAGAAGGCACGGAGTCCGTTTTATTACCGGTGAAGAGGTCGTCGAAATCAAAAAAATCAAAGGGAAGGCCCGGCAGGTCGTTACCGCGGATCATACGTATGAAGGGGAGACAATCCTGCTTGCCGCCGGTTATGACAGCAGAAGAATTGCCGCAACGGTAGGAATCGATGTGCCGATGACACAGGCAGAGCTTGAGGTTCTGGTAACAGAAGCACAGCCGCCGATGTTTTACCAGATGCTTGGTACCGCGGCGGCAGACTTTTACGGACATCAAAGCTCACACGGTTCTTTCGTCTTCGGAGGCTCGTCCGGCTTTGAAGATGTAAACAGGGATAACGGCATACCGACCACAAGCAGCCTTACGGCCCCCTGTATCTGCAGGGGCATTATGAAGTACTTCCCGTGCCTGGAGGATGCGAAGATAGTGAGGACCTGGGCGGGGTGGATTGATGTATGTGTGGATCATGTGCCTGTCATAAGCCGGGTGGAGGAAGTTCCGGGTCTGATTCTGGCCTGTGCCTTTTCAGGGCATGGATTCGGAATCGCACCGACGGTCGGCACATTGCTGTCCCAGATGGCCGTCTCAGAAAAAACGGTTCTTGATATCGGCGAATTCAGATATGACAGATTTAAAGCAAAAATATAGGTAAATGTAGTTCCGGCAAGGGCGTCTTGAATTATCAAGATGCCTTTTCGACTTATAGGAGGTTAGGTTGAAAAATAAAGACATTTTTCAACATCCTGATTTGTACGTGCGCCAGAGCGCACAGATGGGAGTTATTATGAGTAAAAAGAAATTAGGTCTTGGCAGTGCGATGGCAGTATGTATCGGATTAATTGTAGCAACCAGCTGTCTTTTATCGTTAGGGAAAGGAATGGGGCTGGCAGGCAAAGGATTTATTATACCCATGTTTATCGTCGTTGTTTTAAACATCTTACTGGCTCTGTCCTTTAGTGAGCTTCACGGCATAATGCCCGGTGTGGAAGGCGGGCTTGGACAGTATACTTTGGTTGGACTGGGCCCGCTGCCCTCGATTGTGTCCAATCTTTCAGCTTATGTTGTTACCAATATTCTGGCGGGAGCAGTGGAAATGGCTATGTGCGGAATGGTACTGAACCAGATTTTTTTCAAACAGGTTCCGCCTCTGGTTATCAGTTTGGTTATTTTGGTCTTTCTTGCCCTTGTTAATTTCCTCGGAATCGATATATTTGCAAGGATTCAAAATCTGGTAGTGACCTTGCTGCTTGGTTCACTAAGTCTGCTTGGTATAATCAGCGCATTTAAACTGGGGACGGGAACGGTCATTGAGGCTGCCGCCCGGACACAGCCGGTGGTAACGGGAGTTTCGGGAATCGTTTCATTATCCGCCTTGGCGTTTTGGCTGTTTATCGGCATAGAATTCGTTATTCCGATCTCAAAGGACTTAAGAAAGCCGAAACGGGATGTCCCGCTTGCCATGATTCTTGGAATTATTATATTATTTATCGTACAAAGCTTGCTTGGTATTGGTATGACGAATTATGTAACCCTGGAAGAGCTGATGACAAGCGATGTACCCCATATGATATTTGCCGAGAATGTATTAGGGAAAGCAGGCAGTTATTGGATGGGCATCGTAACCATTCTTGCCGGGGTCAGTACCATTAATACACTTTTAGGAAGCATTACGCGGATTCTCAGCGGAATGGCGGAAGCAGGAATGATGCCTGACATCTTTCAAAAGAAAAACGGGAGAGGTACACCTGTGGCGGGTCTTGTAGTCATGGTAGCGGCAATCTCGGTAAATCTGATGACCGGCTTTGCAACCAGTTCCGGACTGACAAACCTCCTGCTGGCGGCCTCCTGCTTCTGGCTTACCTCCTATATACTGGTGAATATCACCGTACTGGTACTGAGGAAACGATACCCGAATGCGGAAGGGCGCAATAAAAAGCTGACACT
>JAEWSD010000024.1 GCA_023398615.1 Bacillota bacterium | reverse complement strand
AAGTGACAGGCTTTGCATATATGCACAATTATAAATTTACATAATAGTCAATTGGTTTCCGTCAGGATCATGAATTATCAGGCAGGTTCCATAGCTTTCATGAAGCAACTTATAATTTTTATATTTCATCTCCTCCAGACGCTTCATAATTTCCTCCAGATTACCACGAACTGCAATCTCAACAGGGCCGTTTCCCTTACCCCATTTTTCTTCCCTCCACAGACAGATCTGAAGCGCATCCGCGTCAAATCCCAATTTTATTCCATCAGTATCCTTATTATATCCCGGAAACGTTATCGGGATATCAAGAATATCATGATAGAATGATTTCATTGTTTCAATCTGACCGGTATGCAAATTCACACAATACAGTTTTCTTATCATAGAAGCCTTTCCCAATGCTTCTTCGCTTAACCCCTGTAAAAACCTCAGGTTCATAATGATAAGATGAGCTTTCCACCAATTTTCCGCAATATGCCACTGAGCAAAATATTCTTCCCAACGCCAGTTAATTGACCAGGTTCCATCTGTTCTCTGCGTATTCTTTATGAATTCACATTCATAATCCGCCAACTCACTGAAACTATGATATAGAAAGCTCTCCTTATCCATGAAGAATTGAGAAGGTTTACATACATAACCGTCACTCCATGTATCCCTATCCCATGTCAGAGTCTTATTTACCCTCTGCTGCAGAATCTTCTCAAATTCATCAATAGAAAGTTCGTCGGCAAGACCCGCCTTGCGACAATACTGTGTCATCCTCACATAACAGGCAAGTATATGCATCTCATCACATTTATCTGATTCTTTCAGATAAGTTATGGCTTCCTTAACAATGTCATAGCATTTTTTATAAATATCACTCTCCTTACCGGCAAACTTCAAAACAAAGCCCGCCAGTGCAGCAGTCGGATTATAGGTAATCGTGTCATAGGATTCAACGCCATAGTTCCACCAGGGTGCATGGGGATAATCATTATTTGACGGCACCGTATTAAGCCAGCATTTCCCATTGAAATCCTTACCGCTTTCCAGGTATTTGAGTATTCCCCGGACGATAGGGTGATCCTCTTCATGGCACACCTCATGCAGAATTTCCGTCGCTGTCCAGGTTTGTATCGGTGAGGACAACGGGTTAAAGGAATCCGCCTCCAAAGCATGCCCAAATCCGCCATCATCATTTTGATACTCGATAAGAGCCGACAATACAGCCTCCCGGCTTCCATTTTCAAATAAATATCGAAATCGTGCCTGATCTATTTGCCTGGCATTATAAGAAATCCATTTTCTTGCCTTATCAAAAATACTGTTATCCATACATTTATCTCCTTTATATTCATTACACATAAAATATACTAATATCGGACGAGCGTATAGAATAAATGCGACATAATTATAAAGGTTATGTTATCTGCAAAGCTGTATTCTCCATTCTATAGGCAAATATCTTTGCTTCGGGCGGAGTTATGCCATGATAATTTTTGAAATTCCTAAGCAGATGAGACTGATCGCTATAACCCAATTGAAGTACCAGATCATTAACATCCCGGTTTAGAAGAATTCCCCTCCACGCATTCTGATATCGGATCAAATCAGCAAATTGTTTGGGAGATAAATCCATTCTGGTACGAAATAAACGTTCCAGATGCCTTTTTCCGATAAAGCACTGAACAGCAAGTTCATTAATCCGGATATTTCCCTTATTCTTTAGAATCTGATACACCGCATTCATGAAGCCCGTGTCTTGGTATCTTTCTTTCAGCTGTTTTGTCAGAAGCTTATCCGAAATTTTTATGAATTCGTCAAATTTACTGTCCATCCTTAGTATTTTTTTTATCTCATTCACATAATAGCTCAAACATAGCTCTGCCTCCAAGAATACATTTCGTGTGTTTTGCAGTGTTTCACCGGAAAACAAGGAAAAACTCCAGACATAAAATCTGACCGCAAAAGTTTTTCTTTCCTCAAAAGAAGCGGCAGCATGTCCAAAATAAGGCTTATCATTAACACCGCAGAAGGTCGCGGTGACGCTGCCCTCCTTGTTGACCGAAAAAATGATATCCACACATGTATCAGGAATTACAAGACTATCATATTCATCCGGAACATCTTCATAATACCAATAGCATCGTACATACGGAGCAAGTACCTCACCGGCAGCCTTCTCAATATAGGTTAAATTTCTATTGCCTGCAATCAACGGCATATACAGATTTCTAAAATCCATATATCTCCTCCTTATATGGTTGATACGGTCAATAAACCGCCCGAATCCGGCTAAGAACGAGGCGGTTTATTTTTTATTCTTATTATTCCTATTATCTGAATAGGCATGCAAACAACGCAATGCTGTCACGATTACTTCTGCATTAATACTACCATATACTACCTCACCATACAAGCACAAGAGGCTATGTTTCGTGAAACAGCGTCTTCGCACCTCCCAGTGAAAATGCCTGTGTAAACCCAAGCTTCCTTGCATATCTTGCAGCCTCATCCGAACGGATGCCATAGTTGCAGATGAATGCCAAAAAGGTGTCCGCCGGAAGTGTCCGCAGCAGTTCCGGCAGCTCCTCCGTCTCGACCCTTCTGAGATCGATCAGCTGTCCTTCTCTTTTTAACCGTTCTTCTGCATAACTTACTGAGATTCTGATCTGCATCGCTTCCTGCAGTGATATTTTTAATGTTTCTCCCTCCTCTGTCTGAAGGATAATTTTTTTATCCACGATCCGGCCCTGAATAAGAGCCTTTGTACTCACCCTGCCGATACGGACACACTTCGGGCAATCCGGCAGGGTCACAAGCTCTCCGTTATCGCAAAGTAAAAATACCTGCTTGGTAACATTATCGTACAATACTTCATTCACTTTTCCGCTTGCCCGTACATAACCGCTCAACGCGGTACCGCCGGTCAGATTCACCATATCCCAGACACCGCCCCTGACCGTACGGAACACATAGGGAAGTCCGTCCTCAGCCTGTGCCGCCGCAACGAAATCCGCTTCGGTTGCGGCTAACGCCGTAAACCTGCATGCGGGATAATAACCCTTATAATCCTCATTAAAGTCTATGGTGCTCCATTCTTTTCCTTCTTCCCGCCGGTAGAGCTTTCCGTCAGAAGAGAGAGCCAGATAAATCCGGCCCTCTCCGCCGCAAATCATTAAAAATTCGCTATCCTTCACAGTTTCCCATCCAATCCTAACGACAACTGTATTATTTCACTGCAAAAGCTATCTTTCCGGATTTGCTTATGCCCCGGTAGGTTACTGTCGCAATGACTGCTGCGGCACCCGGAGCTTTAGCGGTTACGATGCCCTCCGGACTGACTTCAAGGACAGCCGGGTCGGTGCTCCGATAAGCCGGTTTATATTCGTTCATGCAGATTCGCGTGGTATCCGCAAGAGTTGCCGTCGCCTTAATTCCTGAGGTTTCGCCGGCAGATAAGATGTTTTTGTCACCGGTTACATACACCGTCGCAAGAGGAGCATTCCACTCGCCCGTTATTCTGATTTCCTCAGAAGCAACGATATCCGCGCTGCTCTTACCGATCTCTATCCGGTAGGTGCCCTTTTCTACAACCATTCTTTTTTTCAAGTTACTCCAGAAGGTAATATCGGAAAGCGGGAGTTTAAGTGTGACCGTCTTTGTTTCTCCTGCTTTCAGAAATACCTTGTCAAAGGCTTTCAGCTGTCTTACAGGTTTCCTGTCATCCGTTCCCTCCGGAAGTACTTTAGACACATAAAGCTCAACGATTTCAGAGCCGTCCGTCTCACCCGTATTCTTTATATCCACACTGATTCTTAACACTTCATTCGCATCCGGCTCCGTACTGCTCAGCTCCATGCCGGAATACATAAATTCCGTATATGACAGTCCGTAACCGAACGGGAATAAAACACTGTCCTTGAAATACATGTAGGTTCTGGCTTTATAATTCAGCGTATCATTCTTATAAAGGCCGTAATCATTAATGAGCGGCAGCTCCTCCGCCGATTTATACCAGGTTGCGGAAAGCTTGGCGTTCGGGTTTACCCTGCCAAACAGCACATTGGCTATGGCAGTTCCCTGTGCCTGTCCCGCAAAATGCGCGTTAACGACGGTATGTGCCTTTTCGAAGAAGTCACCGCTTACGGCGCCGAGTGCCATAAGTACCACCACGGTATTGTCATTTACCGCCAACAGCTTTTTAATTTTATCGTTCTGTCCGTAAGGCAGCTCCAGTGTATCCCTGTCATGTTCCTCGGACGCATTGGTCGAGTCGGTGCCGGCTATTACGATCACATAATCCGCTTCCCCGGCTGCTTTCAGGGCCCGCTCAAACAGAACTTCATTATCGGCCTTTTTGTCCGGATCCTCGGGTATATATTTTTCCGGGCCCAGAAATGCCCTGCCGACCTCCTGTGTCGATACCTCCGGCCCAAGGATACCCGTCATCATTGACAACATCCGTTCTTCCTCACCGGAAGCCGCGTCACCCTCGGAAGCTCCCGCACCCGGAAGCATTGCCGCCACACCGCCGATGGAAAACTCTTTTCCCGAGCACCAGCCCTTTTCGTAATGAACCTCTATGCCGCTGCCTTCCAGTTCATTTTTAATTCCTGCAAGTGCCAGGATACTTACCGGCGTATCGACAACCCTGCTCATACTTCCGGCAGAATAACCGCCCAATTCACGGTAAATAGCATTCGGCCCGACAACCAGCACCGATTTTATCTTTGTTTTATTAATCGGAAGCAGCTTTTTCTCATTCTTAAGCAGTACAATAGTATCATTTGCCATATCCAGAGCCAGTTCCTTCATGGCATCCGAACAGATATTTTCCTCACCCAGGCTGCTGTAGCTGATCTTCTCCCTGTCGTCAAATAAACCAAGCCGGAATCTGGTCGTAAAGATGCGAATCAATGCCCGGTCAAAAACGTCCTCCGTAATGAGACCTTCCTCGATCGCCTGCAGCAGATTAGCCTGATGTTCTGTTCCGCAGCTCATATCCGTACCTGCGATCAGCGTCATGGCAGAAGCTTCCTCCATATTCTTCGCATAGTAGTGACCCGAAAGTTTTTCTGCCCCTGCCGCAGCCATTGCGGCAAACATCGGACTTTCATAGACATCCCCGACAGCACCGCAATCGGATACGACGAAGCCGTCAAACCCCCACTCTTCCCGGAGCAGGGCGGTAAGCAGCATATCATTACAGGAAGCAGGAACACCGTTAACCCGGTTGTAGCTTGTCATAATACTCTGCGCCCTGCCTTCCCGTATCGCGTATTCAAAAACCTTTGCATAATATTCGCGGAGAGTGGCTTCATCCACATTACCGGAGCCCCTGTGACGGTTATTCTCAGAGCTGTTCAGAGCATAATGCTTCGGAGTGGCGATCGTTTTGACATATTTTTCGTCATCTCCCTGCATACCCTGTATATAGCTTGCCGCCAGCTTTCCGGCAAGATAAGGATCCTCTCCGAAATTCTCATCGCTTCTTCCGTTTCTCGGATCACGTGCCAGATTAATGGTCGGGCACCAGAAATTCAATTCATCCCCCCGCAGATTGTAATAGGCACGGCATTCATCCGAGATCGCGGCCGCCACCCTTTTCACCTTGTCCCGGTCCCAGGACTGGCTCATCGCCAGGCAGACCGGATAACTGGTTACATCCGTCGGCTCGAATTTAAAAGGCCCAAAGTATCCGTGGGAAGCCTCGCTCCAATAATTATAATGCGGTATGTCCAATCTTGGAATTGCGGCCGCCTGATTGCCAAGCTCACTGATTTTTTCTTCCAGCGTCATCCCGCTTACCAGATCCGCCGCTCTTTCTTCAAAGGACCGTGACTGGTCTTTGTAAATCTTCATGTTTATCCCTCCGTTTGATCCGCCTCATACTTTCGATTTGCCTCCGCAGCTCTTCGCTTCCTCAGCCTGATTTCTTCAAAAACGCCCTGATTGTTGGAAATAACGAGAATAATCAGCAGGAAGAAGCCCTGCGAAATATCTCTCACCGTTGTGGATAATCCAAGGGCGACCAGTCCTGTTGTAAGCATCTTCATCGTAAAGGTTCCGATGGCCACTCCGACCGGCATGTTACAGTATTTGCTCAGGAACAGTCCTATGAAGATACCCATCATCGCGTCGAATATCGTTGTAACGCTCGCCATACCCGTTACCGGAGCCACTTTACCCTTAGCCGATATGTATATGACGGCGGAAATACCAAGGAACAGGCCTCCGAAAAGAAAGGATTTGAATTTGGTTTTTCCGGGACTTAAGCCCGCATTTCTGGCAATCAGCTGTCCGTTCCCCAGGGCTCTGACATCATGACCGAAGGAGGTGTAATTATATACCACATAAATGATCACAAACATAATTGCCAGAATGATAAAGCAATAAGGAGCCCGCGATAAAACAGTTAAATCTCCTGAGATTAAGACTCCGTTTCCCCGGTTTACGATGTAAGTCATTGTTTCATAGATGAGCACCAATCCCACCGTCAGAACCATGGAAGGAACCTTCATAATATTATACAGTGCACCGGTAAATGCGGACATCACGAGAGCAATCAGAACACAGAACACAATCAGTCCAACCGTGCCGGTACCGGTCATCAATGCCAGATTGCCGCCTGCAATGCAGGCGACGATGACCACTGCTCCCGCGGAAAAATCCCACATATGAATACTCATGTTGAAGGCCAATGCCCAGGCCATCAGGATCGGCTGAACCGACTGTCTGAATATAACCATCATTTGCGCATTGGAGCCAAACCTTCCGGATTGAGCAACGATGCGGAAAAACAGATATACGCATACCGGAAGTATCAGAGATTTTACAGCTTTTATTATATATTCCTTGACCTTTTTATTCATAGCATCACCTTATACTTTCGATTGATCATTACAGACGGATTATTTAAAAAGCTCCTTATGTCTTGCCACCACATCGTCTATTCCGTAGTTATCATCAAACTGGTTATAAAGCTCTACATTTGCCTCAGGGTTGAATTTAACGATTAATGACTTCAGCTCATCACCCGAATATGGAGGAATATCTCCTTCCACATAGGTTTTGTAAGCATTATAGTCGTCCACGGATTGAAGAACCATGAATTTTCTGTAAAGCGCCTTTGTCGGATCGGACAGGACCTTATTGCCGGTAATTGCGTTATAAACCAAGGTAAAGGCTACTCCTGAGGTTGGGAACTGTCCTCCCGCAATCCAGCCTAAGTCTCCGCTTGCCAGTCTCTCATCCGTTCCCTCGCCGATATCGATCGTAGCAAAGATAACACCCCGGTCGGAAAGTCCTTCCGAGGTCATAACCTGGTAGAACTCTTCCGTTCCGCCGCTCGCACCGCCGGTCAGGATGATGCCGTCCAGATCGGGATAGGTGACGGCAAAGGTAGTCAGGGCGTCCGACATCTCATCGCCGCGGTAGTTGGACAGTACGTTTAAATCCTTGTATCTCGCAGTGGCAGTCTCAATACCTCTCACACGGTTATCATGGTTTGTAGACATACCGGCGGCGGGTGCGAGCCAAACGATATTTCTGCAGCCTCTTTCATACAGGTCGTCTACCATAGCCTCGCCGCAGGCTTCATCATTTTCATTTACCATACCCGCAAAATATTTGGAATCCTTAATCATAGTCAATAGCTCGGAATCCGTAGTTTCATTGCAAAACTGCGCCAGAAATACACCGGTCTCTTCACATTTTTCAATCATGTTGGCGTATACGAAGAGAGAAATGATCCCTTCACATCCGGCGGCAATCAGATTCTCGGTCTCAGCAATGGCCTCTTCCGCACTCATAGCCTCCGCATAAACAATCTCACAATTAAATTCCTTTCCGATATAGTCCATATTTTTCTTGATCGAAGTACTCAGTAAATCCGTCCAGCCATACCACAGCACGCCGATCTTATGCCTTTCCAGCTCAGAAGCAACCGGATATTTAGCTTCACCGGTATCGACCTGATATGCATCCCCCGTATCTGCAGAGTCCTTGCCGTCTGCCGTGACCTCCTTGGTGTCCGCGGTTTTACCGGCAGTACCGGCAGTATCGCCTGATCCGGAACAACCGGTCATTACCGTACCGAATGCCAGGGTCAGAGTCAACAGTACTGCTACAATTTTTTTCATAATAATATCCTCCTTTAATCAAATATTTCGCCCTTTCGGCGTTCATAGCTGATATATACGATAATCAGGAACAGAATTCCCTGAACACCATCCACATAATTAGGATCGACTCCCCAGATGGTAAGCCCGTTATTAAGTATTGCAACAATTATTGCTCCCAGGACCGCCGCCCGGATCTTTGCCTTTGCTCCTCCCGTCAGAGGAAATCCGCCCAATACGATCGCCGTAAGAACATCCAGCATTAATCCGTTTCCGGTAGATGCGGTAACCACCCCTGTACGGGCCATAGCGAAAAATGCAACCAGTCCGATCGTTACACCGATAAGCACATAAGCAAGGACGGTATACTTTGTAAGGTTAATTCCGTTCAACTTGGCCGACGTCATGTTTCCGCCCATAATCTTAAGGTTTTTACCCATCTTCGTATATTCAAAGACATAATAGCCGAGCGCGATTACAAAGATCATCACGATTCCTTTTAAAATATTGTTATTCCAAAGCTTGTATTCGGAATATGGCATATAAATATCCTTCTTGGATACGACCGTTGCCACAATTCCGGTACAGATATTCATGATGCATAGACTGACTACAAACACCGGCACCTTGGTATAAATCGAAACAATACCATTCAGGGAGCTGATTACCATTCCGAGCAGGATAGCCAGCGGTAGAACACACCAGGTCGGAAGCCAGTGATTTAATGCAAATACGGCAATAATGACTGAAATCAGCGCCTGGACGGCACCAACGGACATATCCATGCCGCCATATGCATAGACAAAGGCTGCGCCCACCGCAACGATGATCAGGGTATAGCTTTGATTGACCAGATTGATCAGATTGGTGCTGGTAATGGTCTTTCCGTTTGTAACAATAATAAAAAACAGGAAGATAAAAACCACACCCAGAAAAGGCAGTATATTGGTAATCAGCCTCTTTTTTCTGATTTTATTTACCAGCCGCTCCTGCACCAGCTTCTCCTCTTCCCGGTCTTTTGCCAAAATTTTCTCTTCAGACATCCTGTCCACCCCCTATACCATGTATTGAATGAGATTATGTTCCGTCAGGGATTCACTGCGTATAAAATCGCCTGTTATTTTCCCGTCTTTCATAATCAGAATACGGTCACTCATACCAATCAGCTCCGGCAGCTCCTCCGATATCATCAGAATAGATTTTCCCTGCCTCTTAAGCTGATACATCAGTGCGTACATATTGGCTTTTACACCGACATCAATACCGCGGGTCGGACAGTCGAGAATGAAGATATCGCTCCGGTTTGCAAGCCATTTTGCAAATACAACCTTCTGCTTATTTCCGCCGGAAAGCTCATTGCAATATTGATCGTTGGCATAACATTTGATTTCCATGGTTTTAATCTGTTCGTCGGCCATCCTGTTCTCACTTGCCCTGGATATGTACGATGCCTTTTCAAGCAAAGGAAGACTCGGAGACACGATATTCTCCTTGATGGTATCTGTCAGGATCAATGCTTCCTTGTCCCTGTCCTTTGACACATAACCCATTTTATTTCTGATGGCTGCTTCCGGAGAATCGACTGTCAGTGTCCCTCCGTCCGTATTAAGCCCGACATAACCGGTAATCATTTTGTCGATGCCAAAGGCCGCCCTTCCCACCTCATGCATGCCGCAGTCCGATAAGCCGCCGATGCCGAGGATTTCCCCCTGATGCAGCTGCGCGGAGAAATTCTCTACATTGACGCCGGTCGTAATGTGCTGAATATCCAATACTACCTTCCCGGAGCAGCTTCCGTCATAGTCCGCCCGGTAATAGCTGCCGGTAAGCTCTCTTCCCACCATGAGCCTTCTCAATTTCTCGACGCTCATCTCTTCCTTGGTCAGTGTGTCAATAAAATTACCGTCCCGAAGTACCGTAATGGTATTGCATACCCTGATCAGTTCATCCAGGTCGTGAGAAATGAACAGGACCGCCTTGTTCCGCTCCTTCATCTGTTCAATAATCCTGTATAATATCGTCCTCCCCTTCTGAGCCAATGCCGTCGTTGTCTCATCAATGATCAGCAAATCGGGCTCAGAATACATTGCCCTTGCAATTTCAACAATTTTTCTGTCCTCGAAATTCAACTGGTCAATCATCATGGTTGGCTCAATCTCAGGCACTCCTATTTCCGTCAGGATCTTTTTCGCCGCCTGATTCATTTTACGCAGGCTTAAAAATCCGTTTTTTGAGAACAGCTGCATATTTCCCAGAAAAATATTGGACGCAACGGAGATTCCGGGTATCGTGCCCATCTCCTGAACCACCATACTGATCCCCTGCTTTTGCGCATCTACCATACCCTTCGGTGCATAAGGTTTCCCCGAAAAAACATTTCGCCCTCATCCGCAGTCTGTGCTCCGGCCGCAATGGAGGACAGCGTTGATTTACCGCTGCCGTTTTCTCCGATCAATCCCCTGACGTCTCCGCGAAAGACGGACAGCTCCACATCTACCAGGGCCCGGGTAGGTCCAAAGGATTTGTATATTCCCTTTGTCTCAAATAAACATTGATTATTCATCTGATTACCTCATTTCATCCGGGCTGTCATATCCGCCCGATCAATAAATATTGTTCCTTATGCTACAGAACTACAGTCCCTGTCAGGAGATCATTATTATCACTGCTGCTTCCGATATACATCTCGTAGCTCATATGCTCCAGCTCCCAATCGTCCTTTTCCGGATTGAACCACTTCAGCTTTTCGACCGGACAGCTGATGGTAACACTTTTTGATTTTCCTGCCGGCAGACTTACTCTTGCAAAGCCCCGAAGCAGCTTGACGGGCCTGTCTACCTTCGAATTCTTAAAGCCCACATATAACTGCACGACCTCGTCTCCGTCCACTGCGCCGGTATTTTTAATTCTGCAGCTTGCAGCAACTTCCTGACCGGAGACAGAGAATACCGCGTCCGAAAGCTCGAATCTTGTATAGGATAAACCGAAGCCGTAAGGGAGGAACGGCTTCGTGCCTTCTTTCTCCAGCTTGGCATAACCGTGATAATAGTTGTACCACTGAGAGGTCGTGTTCCAAGCCACCTGAGGAAGATCCTCGACGGCATAAGGAACCACATACGGAAGCTTTCCGCTCGGATTCACATTGCCGAACAGTATTTCCGCGATAGCTGTTCCGCCCTTCTGGCCCGGATAATATGCCATCAGAACAGCACCGACATATTCGAACCATTCCGTCATCATAATCAT
>JAEWSD010000013.1 GCA_023398615.1 Bacillota bacterium | reverse complement strand
CATTGTACATAGTCTACAAATCTATCTGTTAAACGAACGTAAGTTTAGTATATTTTTACTATAGCATTTTCAAAATTTTGTAGTATTATAGACTAATAAAATTCTCCTTTCAGATAAATTTACAACTTTTGCAGCAGGTAACGGACAAGGGATAGTTTTAATGGTTATTTAATAAAAATCAGCATTCCGGGAGGTACAGTATGGAAAGAGTTATCAGTCTTTTATATGACATAGAAGAAAAGGCCAGCCAAATCGTCGTACGTGCAAAGGAAGAAAAAGTCAGTTTAAATGAGACCTTTGAAAAAGATCTGGCAATGTTGGATAAAACCGTAGAGGAAGAATATGCTTCAAAGCTTGATACAATCAAAAAGCAGATTGACATAGAACTGGTAAAAGAAGAACAGGCTTTAATCGACGACTGTAATAAGCAGATCGCCGCAATGGAGTTAAATTATAATGGAAATCATGCTGCAATCGCCGATAGAATATTGCAGAATATTATTAAATTATAAATTGCTTTCAGGAGGATTCCTTATGAGTAAATTATTGGGCTATAGCGGAATTACTACTAAGATACGGGCTATGAAAGCAAATTCTATCAATATGGAAGAATATCAGAAGATTGTCGTATCGGAATCTGTTTCAGATTTCATTACATACCTTAAGAAGTTTCCGGAATATTTTGAAATTTTTCAAAGCCTGGATGAAAATACCCTGCATCGAGGCGATATTGAAGCGTTATTTATTAACGGGCTTTATCTTTCCTTTGCCAAACTATATCGATTTGCAAATTTATCACAACGGAAAGTTTTGGATTTGCTGTTTTTCCGTATAGAGGTTAATATATTAAAGGATTGCCTGCAGTTGGTATATACCAAAAGGGAGGACTATGATTTACCCCTTTTCGGTTCCTTTTTTAACCGGCATACTAAGATTAATGTAAGTGCATTAGCCTCTTCCCATTCGATGGACGAGTTTGTGAATAATTTAAAAGCCACCGAATACTATCCCATATTTACCATGCTCCAGAATACGAACCATTTAACTCCGTTCGATTATGAGATGCAGCTTGATATCTACTACTTTAAAAAGGCCTGGAAGTTAAAAGACGATTTAAAGGGTGACAACCTGAAAGCACTCACGCAGATTTTAGGTTCTGAGATAGATTTGCTTAATATACTTTGGCTCTATCGCTCAAAGAAATATTATGATATACCGTCCTCTGATTCCTACGCCTTTATTATACCTATAAATTATAAACTAAAAAAGGAGCAGCTGACAAAGCTAATGGAGACATCCTCCGTCGATGAGTTTATAAATATGCTTAAAACCACCCGTTATCAGGAAATCGTTCCGGAATTGCGGGAAGATTTAATGGAGTATTCCTATAGAAAAATAATACTAAAAATTTATAAGGATATCGCAGCAGAATATCCTGCTTCTATGGCGCCGGTCAATAACTTCCTGTTTCTGAAACAGGTTGAAGTAAACCGTTTGACTACGGCGTTGGAGTGTGTACGGTATAAGCTTGACCCACAAGATACGCTACGGTATGTTTTGGAATAATATGAACAGGAGGTTCAAAATCAGTGATTGAAAAAATGAAGTTTTTAAGTATAACCGGTCCGAAAGAGGAATTTGACCGAGTTGTAAGTGAGTATTTAAATAAATATGAGCTTCATCTGGAAAATACGTTAACGGAATTAAGTTCTGTACGTGATTTAAAACCCTTTGTTGAAATTAATCCTTACAAAGGCCTTTTAAGCAAGTCAGAAGAACTGCTGACAAGGATCGATAAAAAAGACTTAACTCCCGAAGGCGACATGACTCCCGAGGAAGCCGCCGACGTTATCACAGAAGCTATTTCCGTGGTAGAAAGCTTGAACGATAGGAAGCATCAGTTAAAAGCGGAACGTAATCATTTAAACGATTTGCTGGAGCAGATCGAACCTTTTCGTCATCTCAATTATGATTTAAACAAGCTTTCGGATTTTAAATTTATAAATTTCCGTTTCGGCAGAATTTCAAATGAGTATTATAATAAATTTTCCAAATATGTCTATGAGAATTTGACTACCGTATTTTACGAATGCGAAAAGGACCGGGATTATGTCTGGGGCGTTTACTTTGTTCCTGACGCATATTCCGTAAAAATTGATGCCATATATTCTTCCCTGCACTTTGAAAGAATCTATCTGCCGTCCGAATATCAGGGGACCCCGGAAGAGGCATATGAAAGCATTATGGCCAGGAAGAATGAAATCATTAATGAACTGAATGAAGTTTATGACCAGATTAAAGAAAAGCTGAGCTTAATGTCAGATAAAATATTAAATGCCAATAAGACCCTGCAGATCTATACCAAGAACCATGATGTCCGCAAGCTGGCTGCTTTAACCAACGAATCGGAGAAAACCCCATTCTTTATATTGTGCGGATGGATGACAGATGAAAATTCCAGGAAGTTTTTAAATGAGATAGAGAGAGATTCCAGCGTTTACTGCCTCTCCGATGATGCTCATACGGATTCCAAAACCAAGACTCCGACCAAATTAAAAAATAATTTGTTGTTCAGACCCTTTGAAATGTTTATTAAAATGTATGGCATCCCTGCTTATAATGAGATAGATCCGACATCCTTCGTTGCCATAACCTATTCCCTGATATTTGGAATCATGTTTGGTGACGTAGGTCAGGGGTTATGTTTAATGATCGGCGGGGCACTGATCTACAAAATCAAAAAGGTTACTCTTGCCGCCGTAATATCAACCGCCGGAATATTTTCCACCATTTGCGGTTTACTGTACGGAAGCTTGTTTGGGTTTGAAGATATCATACCGCACCTGTGGCTGAATCCTATGGAAAATGTTATCACCGTTTTATTAACTGCCGTAGCGTTTGGAGTAGTGTTAATACTGATCGCTATGATCATGAATATTATTAACGGATTAAAGGCGAAGGATGTTAAGGAAGTTTTCTTTGATACCAACAGCATAGCAGGCCTGATCTTCTATACGGCTGCAATTACATGTGCGGTATTGCTGTTTACGAAGCATGCATTACCGGCAGCTATTTTACTTATTTTATTTTTCGGCATCCCTTTACTGCTTATGTTCTTTAAGGAACCCCTCACGCATCTGGTTGAAAAGAGAGCTAAGATTTTCCCGGATAAAAAAGGCATGTTCTTTGTAGAATCTTTTTTTGAAATGTTTGAAGTTTTATTAAGCTATATCACAAATACGATTTCATTTCTCCGTGTCGGCGCTTTTGCGTTAAGCCATGCCGCCATGATGGGTGTGGTTTTACTGTTGGCCAATGTGGAATCGGGTAATCCAAATATCTTTATTTTAGTTTTTGGCAATCTGTTAGTTGCGGGAATGGAAGGCCTGGTTGTAGGTATCCAGGTGCTTCGGTTGGAATATTACGAGATGTTCAGCCGTTTTTACAAAGGAAACGGCAAAGAATTTAAACCATTTAAAAGCAAGTAATTAAAATTTAGGAGGGTAATTAACATGACAGCAAGAATTATTTTAGTTATAACTTTGATTTTAAGCATTATTATTCCGTTTGGCGCATTTCTTCTCAGCGAAAAGAAAAAGGGCGGTTTTAAGGCAACCATCGCATGTAATGCATTCTTTTTCTTTGGTACGTTAATTATTACGGATATCCTGCTTTTTAACGGGAAAATCTCGGCAGCAGAAACAACGGCGGCGGCCTCCGCTTCCTCTGACGGCTTACGTTACATGGCTGCCGCCTTATCCACCGGTTTATCCAGTATCGGCGGCGGTGTTGCGGTAGCATCGGCAGCATCTGCGGCTCTGGGAGCTATCAGTGAAGACTCCAGCCTTATGGGTAAAGCCCTTATCTTTGTTGCCCTTGCAGAAGGTATTGCGTTGTATGGTTTAATTGTATCCTTTACTATCTTAGGTTAATGCAGTGAAATGTTAAAGCATTTAACTTTACTGTAAATTGAATATGCAGAAAGAAGGACTTATTATGCGTATGTATCTTATCAGTGATAACATTGATACCTACACCGGTATGAAGCTTGCGGGTGTTGACGGTGTGGTAATACATTCCAAGAAACATTTAAAAGAACAGCTGGATATAGCAATTACAGATAAAAGTATTGGTGTACTGCTCATAACAGAAAAGTTTTGCCAGGAGTTTCCGGAAATTATAAACGATATTAAATTAAACAGAAAGCTTCCTTTAATCGTCGAGATACCGGACAGGCACGGAACCGGACGTAACCCTGACTTCATTACTTCGTACGTTAATGAAGCGATCGGAATCAAATTATAATGGAGGAGACAGCCTTATGACTTTAGACGAGAAATTAGAACAATTTTACAAATCCGCCGTAGACAGCGCTACAAGTCAAAACCTTCAAATTATTGAAGAATATAAACAATCTCTTCAGAAAATATACAACGATCATAGAGAAGATATTACGAGAAAAGCCGAAATTTCCTATCATGTTGCTTTGGAAAACCTGAATCGTGAGAAGAACCGCAGCCTTTCCGCAGAAACTATTAAGATCAGGCGAATAATAAATGAAAAATCAGCTGAGTTAACAGAAATGATATTTCAAGAGGTTACGGAAAAGATAAACGCTTATATGAAAACACCGGATTATTTCGAACTGCTAAAAAATCAAATCATAGATTCCTATAACTTCGCAAGAGGAGAAGAAGTAACAATATATATCAATCCCTCCGATGAAACCCTTAAAGCAGCTTTAGAATCCCAGACAGGTGTAACTCTCACTGTTAGTGAAACAGATTTTATGGGTGGAATAAGAGCCGTTATACACAAACAAAACATTTTAATTGATAATTCATTTTTAACAAAGCTTTCAGAATCAAAAAGTACCTTTATGCTTTAAGAAAGGGGGATTTTTTCCATTATGAATATAACAGGAAAAATCTTTGGTATAAATGGACCGATTATCTATCTGTCCGGTAATCTTGGCTTTAAGATGGGAGAAATGGTTCTTGTCGGAAACCAAAAGCTGGTCGGCGAAGTAATCGGGCTTACGGTAGACAGAACGACCATTCAGGTCTATGAGGAAACTACCGGCCTGAAACCGGGTGAAGAAGTCATGTCGACCGGTGCGGCAATTTCTGTTACTCTCGCACCCGGTATTATCGGAAATATCTTCGACGGTATCGAGCGCCCTCTGAATGAAATTGCAGCCAGGTCGGGCGCTTTCATATCCAGAGGTATCAGTGTGGAATCCCTGGATACATCCAAGCTGTGGGACGTGCATATTACCGTAAAGCCGGGTGACAGGGTCTACGGCGGCATCATCATTGCAGAGGTGCCCGAAACAAGCGCGATTGTTCATAAATCAATGATTCCGCCAAATGTAGCAGGTACCGTCGTAATGACAGTCCCGGACGGAAAATATACCATAAATGATACCATTATTACGATTGAAGATTCCAGGGGCAATAAAAAAGAGCTGACATTGACCCAGAAATGGCCGATTCGTGTTCCAAGACCCACAAATAAACGCTTTGCATCCGATCGCCCGTTGCTGACCGGACAACGGATCCTGGATACTTTATTCCCGATTGCAAAAGGCGGCACTGCCGCAATCCCCGGCGGCTTCGGGACCGGTAAAACCATGACGCAGCATCAGCTGGCAAAATGGAGTGATGCCGATATCATCGTATACATCGGCTGCGGGGAACGCGGTAATGAAATGACAGAGGTTCTTGAAGATTTCTCTAAACTGGTTGATCCGAAGACCGGCAATCTGCTCCTTTCCAGAACAACCTTAATTGCAAATACCTCCAATATGCCCGTTGCGGCCCGTGAAGCAAGTATCTATACCGGTGTTACTTTAGCGGAATACTATAGGGATATGGGA
Source organism: Bacillota bacterium (assembly GCA_023398615.1). Taxonomy (GTDB): domain Bacteria; phylum Bacillota; class Clostridia; order Lachnospirales; family Lachnospiraceae; genus Anaerocolumna. The sequence continues at coordinate 8,500 of JAEWSD010000013.1, read as the reverse complement.
TACCATGTCGCTATCATGGCGGATTCCACTTCGCGTTGGGCGGAAGCACTCAGGGAGCTGTCCGGCCGTTTGGAGGAAATGCCCGCGGAGGAAGGCTTTCCGGCTTACCTGGCTTCCAGATTATCCGCCTTTTACGAAAGAGCAGGCTTCATGCAGAATCTGAACGGCACGGAAGGAAGTGTATCCATAATCGGAGCGGTATCCCCTCAGGGCGGTGATTTCTCGGAGCCCGTAACACAGAATACGAAACGTTTCGTCCGCTGCTTCTGGGCACTGGATAAGTCCCTGGCCTATGCGAGACATTTCCCCGCCATACAATGGTTAACCAGCTACAGTGAATATTTATCGGACCTGGCACCCTGGTATTTAACCAACGTAGGCAATGACTTCGTGGACTGCCGTAATCAGATCCTCGGAATATTGACGGAGGAAAGCAAGTTAAATGAGATCGTTAAATTGATCGGCAGTGACGTTCTTCCCGACGACCAGAAGCTGCTGTTAGAGATAGCCAGAGTGATACGCCTGGGCTTTGTACAGCAGAATGCTTATCATCCTTCCGATACCTATGTACCAATGAAAAAGCAGCTTAAAATGATGCAGACCATCCTGTACCTGTATACCAAGTCAAAACAGCTGATTACCATGAATATGCCAATGTCCGTGTTAAAGGAATATGATATCTTCGAGAAGCTTATATCTATCAAATATGACGTCGGGAATGATGAACTTGAAAAATTTGATGATTACAGGAACATGATTGACACCTTCTATAACAGTGTCATGGCTAAGAACGCATAAGGAGGAATCTGCAAAATGTCAATAGAATATTTAGGACTAAGTCAGATAAACGGTCCCTTGATTGTTCTCGAAGGCGTTCGCGATGCTTCCTTCGATGAAATCGTTGAATTAACCGTGGAAAGGAACCAGAAGAAACTGGGAAGAATTATAGAGGTTTATGAGGATAAGGCTGTTATTCAGGTATTTGAAGGAACTGAGAATATGTCCTTAAAGAACACTCATACCAAGCTGACCGGACACCCTCTTGAAATTGCCCTCTCCGAAGAAATCCTTGGCAGGACTTTCAACGGTATCGGCCAGCCGATTGATGGACTTGGCAATATCGTATCCGATTTAAAACGTGATGTAAACGGCCAGCCTTTGAACCCCTGCTCCAGAGAATATCCCAGAAATTATATAAAAACAGGTATCTCCGCAATTGACTGCCTGACCACCTTAATCCGTGGCCAGAAGCTTCCAATCTTCTCCGGCAACGGACTTCCTCACGATAGGCTTGCTGCTCAGATTGTTAAGCAGGCTTCCCTGGGAGACGGCTCCACCGAGGATTTTGCAATTGTTTTCGCCGCAATGGGTGTGAAATATGACGTTGCGGAATTTTTCCGCCGTACCTTTGAGGAGAGCGGTGCAAGCTCACACGTGGTTATGTACCTGAACCTTGCTAATGATCCGGTGGTAGAGCGTTTGATTACTCCAAAGGTAGCATTGACTGCCGCCGAATACCTTGCATTTGAAAAGGGAATGCATATCCTTGTAATAATGACCGATATGACCTCTTTTGCCGAGGCAATGCGTGAGGTATCCTCCTCTAAGGGTGAAATTCCAAGCAGGAAAGGCTATCCCGGATATACTTACAGTGAACTGGCTACTCTCTACGAAAGAGCCGGCATTGTTAAGGGCAGTAAGGGTTCCGTTACCCAGATCCCGATCCTGACCATGCCGAACGATGATATCACTCACCCGATACCTGACCTTACCGGTTATATCACAGAAGGCCAGATTGTTTTAGATAGAGAACTGCATCAGCATGCCATATATCCCCCTATCAGTATCCTTCCGTCCCTGTCACGTCTTATGAAGGACGGCATCGGAAGCGGATATACCAGAGAGGATCATCAAGACCTTGCAAACCAGCTCTTTTCCTCCTATGCACGCGTAGGGGAAGCAAGAGCACTGGCAAGTGTAATCGGCGAGGATGAATTGTCCGCTATCGATAAGAAATATCTGAAATTCGGAGAGGCTATGGAGCAGCAATATATTGCCCAGGGCGCTGAAGAGGACCGTTCTATAATAGAGACCTTAGATAAGGGCTGGCAGCTGCTGTCCATACTTCCAAAGGACGAACTGGACCGTGTTGACACCAAGATACTGGAGAAATATTATCATCCTGCTGAGGAAGAGACGGAAGAAGAGGATTAAAGCCCTAATTTAAAAAACCGCGATTACACAGGAGAGGAGGCAACTATGGATCCGAATACTTTTCCAACCAAAGGTAATTTAATCAAGGCAAAAAATTCCCTTGCCCTATCAAACCAGGGCTATGATTTAATGGATAAGAAACGTAACATCCTGATTCGTGAGCTGATGGAATTAATCGACCAGGCAAGGGATATCCAATCGCAAATAGATACTACCTTTACTGCCGCATACAGGGCCTTGCAGCGCGCAAATATCGAGATAGGTATCCGGAATGTGGAGGATTTGAGCAGTACTGTACCGGAAGAAAATTCAATTAAGATCAAGCAGCGCAGTATTATGGGAACAGAGATCCCGCTGGTTGAATTTGATACTTCCAAAAACGTACCGACCTATTCCTTTTACAACACCAAGCTGTCACTGGATGAGGCTACGTACCGTTTTAAAAAGGTAAAGGAGCTTACACTCCGCCTATCCATGATTGAAAATTCCGCTTACCGTCTTGCCACTAATATCAAGAAAACACAAAAACGTGCAAATGCACTTAAGAATATAACAATTCCTTTCTATACCGCCTTAACGGCCGATATTCAAAATGCTTTGGAAGAAAAGGAACGTGAAGAATTTACAAGGCTTAAGGTAATTAAGCGCAGAAAAGTGAATTAACAGACAATTTGTCAAAACTACCGAATCCAGGTAACAAAGCCGGTTTTAACCGGGCATAGACTTGGATTCGGTTTTTTGGCTTTGGAATTAATATTACAATAATTTAATTCATAAATATATTGCAAAATATAGTATTAATATTTAAAATATATACATATTTGATCAAAATATGTCGATATAGGTCTATAACCACTTTAGAAAGGAGCTTTTAATATGAAATTAAATTTATCAAGAAAAATCGGTGCCATAGTAGGTGTCATTGTGCTCCTGGTATCCCTTGGAATCGGCCTGACAGCAACTGTCTACAGTTCTAAGGTTTTACTTAACGGTCAGAAAGAAACGGTAATTGAATTGGCGGAAGAGGGAGCAAAGCGTGTTGAATTGTATCTTGATATGCGCCTGCAGATTTTAGAAGAGCTTGCTTCTGTGGAAACAGTCACTTCGATGGACTGGAGTATCCAGAAAACTTATTTGTCTGATGATGTTGAGCGGCTGGAATACCTGGACCTGGGCGTAGTTTTGCCCGACGGCAGCGCACAATATGTGGTCAGCGGCGAAACTGCGGATCTAAGTGACCGTGATTACATACAGAAAGCTTTAAACGGTGAATCAAATGTATCCGGTGTAATAATCAGTAAAGTAACAAACAGTGCGGTAATCATGTTTGCCGTTCCCATTGAGAAGGACGGAAAAGTAGCAGGTGCCTTAATCGGGCGCAGGAGCGGGGACGCCTTAAACGTTATAACAGATGAGCTGGGAACCGGAGAAAGAGGGTATGCCTTCATACTTGGCCCCGATTCCACCATGTATTCCCATCCCAACAGGGATCTGGTCATGACCCAGGCAAATGTATTCAAACAGGTCGAGGAAGGCGGAGAGCTGCAATCCTTCGGCATTGAGTTAAAGAAACTGGGTATCGGCAATACGGGTGTTGTCGAATACAGTTTCGCCGGGGATGACCGTTTTACCGCAATCACCGCAATACCCGGAACCGACTGGAGTCTGGCGATCGGTAACTATAAGAGCGACGTGCTGACGGAAATAAATAGCTTAAGGACCTTTCTGTTTGCTGCTACCGCAGTTATACTGATATTGGGAATTCTTGCAGGTGCAGGGGTCGGAACCTTCATCGCGAAGCCTGTCACTGTTCTGCAGGAAGCGGTCGGTCGTATGTCAAATTATGACTTTACGCACAATACCAATACTAAGATACAAAGGATATTAAAGCGAAGGGATGAAATCGGTAATATTGCAAATGCATTGTTGGTTATGAGGCAAAACATAATGGAATTGGTAAAGGCCGTGGCCACCAGTTCGGAGCTTCTGGCCGCCTCCTCCCAGGAGCTTAGTTCAACCACGCAGACCAGTTCAGCCACGGCGAACGAGATAGCCAGAACAATAGAGGAAATCGCAAAAGGCGCTTCGGATCAGGCAAAAGAAACCGAGACCGGAGCCGTAAATATCAATACCCTGGGACAGCTGGCAGCGGAAGAAATCAGGCATATTAAGGATTTAAACGTGTCGGTCAATGAGATAAACCTTCTTAAGGATACCGGCCTTGCCGCCGTGGAGGACCTCAGTCAAAAGAATACGGAAAGCTGTGACCATGCGAAAGACATACATACTTTAATCATGCAGACAAATGAAAGTGCCGGAAAGATTGCCTCGGCAAGTCAGATGATAAAGAATATCGCAACACAGACAAACCTTCTGGCCTTAAATGCCGCAATCGAAGCTGCCCGCGCCGGTGACGCCGGAAAAGGGTTTGCAGTAGTTGCAGAAGAGATAAGAACCCTGGCAGAACAATCCAATACCTTTACCGATGAGATTTCTTCCATCATTCAGGAGCTTTCCAATATAACGGATACCTCGGTCAAAGCAATCGAAAATGTCGGCGCCGTTATGGAATCACAAACCGTAAGTGTCCGTAATACCAGTGACAAGTTTATCGGCATTAATAATGCAATCGAAAAAATAAAATTAATTATTAATGAGCTGAACAAAGCAAGTTCAAATATGGAGAAGAAGAAGGAAGAAATGATTGCCGTCATGGAAAATCTGTCCGCAATTTCGGAAGAGAATGCGGCAGGAACGGAAGAAGCAGCTTCTTCCGTCGAAGAACAGACCGCCTCAATGGATGAGATTGCCGGAGCAAGTGAATCTCTGGCGAAGCTGGCTGAAGAGCTGCAAATGCAAATCGGTAAATTCACTTACTAACCATAAATAAACCCTTTCTAAAGCTATGCTTACGACATTGCCGGGGGCTATTGCAAAAACTCATTACAGAATCATACTGAGTTTTTGCAACGGCTCCTCTTTTTCAGGCTTTTTCTACAAATAATGATAGTAAATCTCCATAATATACAAATATCCTATTTACATTATTACAAATAATGTTATAATTAGGTACATGCTACCAATTCATTCTATCTGCGACTGCAATTCTTCTGCCTGTATAAGTGAGTTGGGGTAATATGAATGATAACGCAGGAGGCATATTATAATGAAAAGTATTATATTTACTGACGAGCAAAAATGTCAAGGCTGTAACAAATGTATTGGGATCTGTCCTGTAAAGCTGGCAAATGAGGCTTATGCGGATTATGCGGGCAGGAATAAAATCAAAGTAAACTCCGATTACTGCATACACTGCGGAAAATGTCTGGAAGTATGTGATCACAACGCAAGATATTACCAGGATGATACGGAAACATTCTTTAATGACTTGTCTCAGGGCAGAAAAATATCCGTTGTCGCCGCCCCGTCCATTCGGACGAATTATCCCAATTATGATAAGATTCTCGGCTTTCTTAAAGCAAAAGGAGTAAATATAATATATGACGTCTCTTTCGGTGCGGATATTACCACATGGGCCTATTTAAAAGCCATAAAAGAATCAAATTTGACCAGTGTCATCGCACAGCCCTGTCCGGTGGTAGTAAACTATATTGAGAAATACAGCCCGGCCCTCATTCAAAATCTTTCCCCGGTCCACAGTCCTGCATTATGTACCGCCGTATATGTAAAAAACTATTTGAAACTGCCCGACCCGATTGCCTTCCTGTCTCCCTGTTTTGCAAAGTTGGATGAGTTCAATTCAAAGGAAACAAATGATTACATAAGCTATAACATTACCTTTAAGAAGTTAAACGAATATATTGCCAACAACAAAATCAGCATAAACAGCTATGAATCTGCCGGATTTGATAATATCGACTGCGGCCTTGGACTTCTGTTCCCGCGGCCGGGCGGATTAAAGGAAAATATATTCGACAGGATGCCGGATGTGTGGGTGAAACAGATTGAAGGGACCGAACATATCGTAAGCTATTTAAAAAGCTATCAGGAAAGAATAACACAGAATAAAGCTGTTCCGACAGTTGTTGATATCCTCAACTGTTCCTTTGGCTGTAATGAGGGAACGGGAACAGAGAAAAATATACCGCTTGATGAAATTGACTACGAACTGGACCGGCGGAAAGCTGAAAAGCTGAACGGCAAATCCCTCTTTAAACGAGACCTGGATATACTGTACGGCAGATTTGATAATGAACTGGCCTTAGACGATTTCTTAAGAAGCTATTCCGACAAATCTTCCCTTGTTGCAAAGCTGGATGTAAACGAAGAGGTAATTAATCAAACCTTTGCCAGGATGCATAAAATCACAAAGGAAGATAAACAGATTAACTGCAATAACTGCGGCTACGGGAGCTGCCGGCAGATGGCCATAGCCATATGCAATAACGTGAACCACCTTGCTAACTGCATCCATTATAACCAGGAATCCCTGCGGATCGAGAATGAGCTTATACAGAAGAGGGAGCAGGAATCGACGAAGGTTAAAAACGAAATAGAGGTCTTAAGGCAGAGTGCCGAGGACAATCTGGCAATGATAAAGCTGGCGGTGAAAAATATTACCCTGGCGGTTCAGGATATTGTTGCAAGCAGTGATAATGTCAGCAATCATTCCACGGGAATAAAGTCCGAGTCCGGGGAGATCCTTAAAACCTTTCACGAACTAAGCGGTATAACTGGCGTCATAAAGGAAAAGATAACGGCATTTTCAGATGCTTCCTCCAAAATCATTGCCATTGCCGAAAAAACCAACCTGCTTTCCCTGAACGCAAGCATAGAGGCGGCAAGAGCCGGTGATGCGGGAAAAGGCTTTGCGGTTGTTGCAGAAGAAGTCAAACAGCTTGCCAATACATCGAAGCTTGTAGCCAACTCCACAAAAAATGAGGAGACGGAGGTAATGAAGAATATCCTGGCCCTGATAAACATCTCTGAAATATTGAATGATAAATTAAACCGAATAAACGGTTCGATCTCCACCATTTCCCATGCCATAGAGGATATCAATATGAAAACACTGGATGTGGAAAATACCGCAAACTCTTTAATCTTGTAGAAGAGCACATCGTTTGAAGAATTGTATAACGGATTAGGGGAATATAAACTTGTTCAGTAAGTTGTAAAATTAAGTGACGGTTAACTGAATATAAAAAGACACATGGCAGTTCTTTATTGTATAATGTAATCACCATAAAAACATTTACAAAGGAAAAAGTAACTACCATGAGTCTAATTCATATTATCACAAACAGCGCAAAAAATAAACATTTAACAGAAAGAGAAAGATATAAAATTGAGGCTTACCTCAAAGATAATAAGAAAGCCTGGCAAATAGCCTCGCTGCTTGGAAAGAGTGAACGTACCATCCAGCGTGAGATCAAAAGAGGTACTGTAATACTACTTGATACGGAGTTGAGGGAGTATAAGATTTACTGCGCAGACACAGCACAGCGTAAATACGACGAGAATGCAGCGAATAAGGGAAGAAATTATAAGATTGGAAAGGATCATGAATTAGTTGGATATATTGAAAGAATGATCATAGATGGGAAGCAATCACCGGATGCAGTCATTGGCAGAATGAAGCTTGAGGGAAACCCGTTTAAGACCTCCATCTGTACAAAGACGTTATATAATTACATTGATGCCGGACTGTTTTTACATTTGACAAATAAGGACCTTCCTGTAAAGAAGGAGGGAAAGAAACGGATTTATAGGAAGAGGAAAATAGCATTAAAGAATCTGAAGGGTACCAGCATAGAGGAGAGGCCAGAAGAGATTGAGAACAGAGGGGAATACGGACACTGGGAAATGGATTGTGTAGTCGGAGGGCAGAATAAAGGTAAATCCGTATTGCTCGTATTGAGTGAGAGAAAGAGTCGGGAAGAGATCATCTATAAGATGGCAGGCAAAACGCAGGAATGCGTTAAGAAGGTGATAGACAGTCTTGAAAGGAAGCTTGGATATAAAGGATTCACTGAAATATTTAAAACAATAACAGTGGATAATGGAAGTGAATTTCTTGATTACAAAGGCATCGAAACGTCGGTTAAGAGAAGTCGAAAGGACAGGACAAAGGTATACTATGCGCACCCATTCAGTTCATGGGAACGAGGTACCAATGAGAATACGAATAAACTAATCCGGCGATTTATACCGAAAGGAAGCAGTATAGATGAGATATCTCCATCAATGATAAAATATATAGAGAGCTGGCTAAATAATTATCCAAGAAGGAAACTGGGATACAGAACACCAAACGAAGTAAAAA
>JAEWSD010000004.1 GCA_023398615.1 Bacillota bacterium | reverse complement strand
GATTAAGGTTCCCGCACTGGATATCGCCTCAAGACCAAAGCTTGACGACGTAGATCTCCTATTCATAGTCGGAGGAATCTACGGCGGAAAAAGCATACCGGAGCTGCTGGAGTACCTGCGGGGTCTTGATGCCAGCACGGTAAGGGAAGCGGTATTGATAACCTCCTGCGTCTCCAAAATCGCAAAACAGGAAGAAGTCAGAAATCTTTTGGCAGAAAAGAATATCAGGGTGTCGGAGGAAGAATTCACATGTCAGGGCAGCTTCCTGTTCTTCGGACGAAAGCATCCCGACCCGACCGATTTGGAAAATTCGGTTAAATTTGCTAAAGCACAGTACACAAATTACATTGACAATGCAAATTCATAATGGTATACTTACAACGATTTATCGATATGTATTTGTTCATAACAGAATTCAGTATTAAGTATCCACAAGTCACGGCAGTTGTTATGATGCGTGGTATAATAGGGAAACAGGTAAAAGCCTGTACGGTCTCGCCGCTGTAAATGAGGAGTTTCCTTCGGCAATTTAGAATTGTTAAAAATCACTGGGCGATTTTACGCCTGGGAAGGTTCGAAGGGAATGCGGATTCATAAGTCAGAATACCTGCTTAATACCGGTACCACTATCGCCACGAGGAATTGGTAAGGGTACATAAGTTCGGACACCGATACAGAATTCGTCCGGATTATTATGTTGGACTTTTATCAAAAGCAGGGTTCCTTTCAGCGAAAGGAACCCTTTTATTTATTTCATAGGAAATACCTTGTTACGGTGACGTGCTAAAGTACAATAATCCTATGAAATAAAAAAGCGCTCCGCTATGGGTGCGCACTCGCGCGTATGGAATTTTACCGGCAAAGCCGGCCGCGCTCGGCGCGAGAGTTTGCCCTTGGCAAACTCTTTCTTGTCGTATAGGAAAGTTATCCTATACGATGAAAAGCGCTCCGCAAGCGAATTTCATTCGCCTTGGGATGACGCACCCCGCTTTCTTGTAATATTGTTTATGAAGGGAAGAAAGGTTTATGGAAAGTAAGAAGCTTAAAAAATTAATAATTGCCTGTGTCGTCCTGATCGCTGTTATTGCAGGAATGTACTTTCTTTACGCCGGCTTCAAACCTAAGCCGGTTGAAGGCTCAAAGAAGATTGTGGCAGAGGTTATCCGGGCAGACGGATCAAGTAAATCCTATGAGATTCAAACAGACGCGGAATATCTCAGGGAAGCATTGGAACAGATCAAACTGATCTCCGGTACGGAAGACGAGTACGGCCTGTACGTTACAACGGCTGACGGTATTACGGCCGACGAAGGCAAACAGGAATGGTGGTGCTTTACCGCCGGGGGCAATACCATTAACACCAGTGTCGACAGTACGCCTATAAAAGACGGCGACCATTTTGAACTTACACTAAAGACGGGCTGGTAATATGAGGATAAAAGATATCGTTATAACCGGCATGCTGGGTGCCATCCTTTTACTTTTCCAGCTTGGGCTTGCCTTCCTCCCCAATATTGAGCTTGTTTCCATACTCATAATTGTGTATACAATTGTTATGAAAAAGAAAACAATTTTTATCATAACCGTATTCGTGCTGCTCGAAGGGATTTTTTACGGCTTCAGTACCTGGTGGATTAACTATCTTTATATATGGTTTGTTTTGTACCTGATTACCCAATTATTTCAAAAGGAACGTTCCCCTCTCCTATGGGCTCTTATCTCAGGTGCATACGGTTTATCCTTCGGGGCACTTTGTTCCGTTCCTTACTTTTTCATGGGAGGATATCAAACTGCCTTTGCATATTGGATCAGCGGAATTCCTTTCGATATCACCCACGGGATAGCAAATTTCTGCATAGCACTCATACTTTTCAAGCCTTTCCATACGCTTATGGACTACTTACATGATTCCTATTATCATGCCGGATAGGGGGAAATGGAAAGGACAGAGCTTCCACAAACATTTCCTCAAAATCCGAACATTGCGCAAGCTCAAGATGCTTGGTATCGAAACTGATCTGTTCGGCTTCTTCCCGGCTGACCTCGCCAAGGAGAATTTTAACCGCACCGTTTAAGGCGCCGTTTCCTATATATTCAATCCGCTGTGTTCCGATATCCGGCAGCAGTCCGATGGAAACCGCTTTGCTTATATTCACACCGCTTCCAAATGCACCGGCCAGATAGATCCTGTCAGGCAGCGGTGCACTTTCCCTATCAGACGGCCGCACAGCCTTAAGAAGCAGCCGTATACCCGCAAAGATGGCTCCTTTTGCCAGCTGCAGTTCCCGTATATCCTTCTGTGTCAGTATCACCCGACCTTCCGGCCCCTGCCATAAGGCAACCTGGTTCCTGTCACCGGCTTCTCCCAGAAGCCGTCCGCTTTCATCCATAATACCATTAGCCAGCAATTCAGACACCGCCTCTATCACACCTGAGCCACAAATGCCTTTTGGAACCACATGCGGTTTGCCCGCCCCTATGAAATCGACCTCAAACACGCCGCCGGCCATGTGTACTGCTGTAATGGCACCCTCCTCCGCCCGCATTCCCTGATGCAGGCAGGCTCCTTCGAACGCAGGCCCGGCTGCTGTCGAACAGGCGGTCAGCTTTCCGTCTTCCGCAAGAACAATCTCACCGTTTGTTCCGATATCGACCATTAGCCGTTTACCCTTTGAATGCGCCATTCCGGTACTCAGGATACAGCCTAAGGTATCCGAACCCACATGTCCGCCGATCCCCGGCATAATATAGACTTCTCCGTCCGGATGTATTAAGATTCCCAAAGCCTTTGCCTTCCGTTCCTCACTCTTATGGGAAACTCCCTGAAAAGGCATCCGGGCCAGGCTTTCCACCGTTTTCCCAAGAAATAAATGGGACATAGTCGTATTACCCGCAACGGTTATAGATATGATATCTTCACATGGTATTCCCGCATAAACGGCAAGCCCTTTTATGATCTCATTGCAGCAGCCGCGGATTAATTCCGTCAGTGTTTCCCTGTTGGCCTCCGATGCATTTGCATAGGTAATCCTTGAGATCACATCTGTTCCGTATATGCTTTGCGGATTCATCCTGCTTAATTGCGCTAGCTTCCTTTTTTCGGTCAGGTCCCACAGCTCTCCTGCAACGGAGGTCGTACCGATATCGATTGCCGCTCCGTAACGATGTCCTGATCGGTTCGTCCTCCTTTTATCCGTACCTGCGGCAAGGGATTCCTGATGCCCCTTCTTCTCATTCTCCGTTCCCCTGCCCGGTATCACGACACAGATATCCTGTGTAACCGTAAGACAGCAGGCTAATCTCATACCGGATTCCCTTTCCTTTTCCGTCAGAAGCTTAAGCTCTTCCTCCGCATATTGCCCGGAATTGCCTTTCGTTACATAAACCCTGCATTTCCCGCAGTACTGTTTGCCCGAGCATGTACCGCCGAGGTCAATCCCGTTTTCTCTCGCCGTCTCCAGAAGGGTTGCACCGGTTTTAGCCTGTATCCGTTTATTCAATGGTAAGAAAGTAATATACATAGATTCATCCCCTGTAAAGAAAGTATCCGAAGCGTTCCCTATGAGACAAAAGGGGCTGTCGCAGCACTCACAATTATGAGTGTTTGCAACAGCCTCAATCAATTTCGTTCATAACAATATAGCTAATTCTGTATAAAAATGTTTAAAAAAATTAATTCTTAAAATTTATATATTAGAAAAAGGTACACTGAATAACTTCTGTTGATTATAATTTTACTACGTTAGTAGCTTGAGGGCCTTTGGCTCCCTGAACAACTTCAAACTCAACTTCCTGTCCTTCTTCCAAAGACTTGAAGCCTTCCATTGCAAGGCCTGAGTAATGTACAAATACATCATTGCCCTGTTCATCAGAAATAAAACCAAAACCCTTTTGATTGTTGAACCACTTAACTGTACCTTTGTTCATGTGTAATTCCTCCAAAATAAAATAATAATTACTGTTACGATCCGTAACAAAACATAATGTTAATTGCATACTGATGCAATATAGTAATGATAGCACTCTTTAAGCTTTCTGTCAAATATTATTTTACAATTTGATACTGACTTTAGTCTCATTTCTTCCTGTTTCATTCGACATAAAGCGGCCTGCTTTCTGTATATTATTTCCTGCCAGAAGAGATAATATTAATAAATTTTATGTAAATTGTAATTTAAAGGCTACATTTTGTTGCTTTTTCAGATATTTTCGCTACATATTGATATAATTTGATTGCAATCTTGATAAAGTGCCATTTGGAAAGGGAGTCTTCTATGTCTGAACTGTTACTGAAAGATAAGCTGCGGGAATTACGGACCGGCATGCATTACACCCAGAGCTTCGTAGGTCATTATCTTAATATGACACGCCAGGGATATGCCCACTATGAAGCCGGCTTACGTAATCCGGATTATCAAACCTTATTGAAAATATCCAAGCTATATCAGGTTGATATCAGTGAGTTAATTAATACCCACACGACACCGATTGACCATGAAACCCTTCATGAGAATGAAGATTATCTGATTAAAAAGAGCGGGCCAAAACCAAGTATAACCTCTCCGCGTATTATCCAGCTGTCTGCTGATGAGAGAAAGCTGTTTAACCTATATAATAAATTATCAAACGAAGACAAAAAGGAAATCTTAACACTTCTGGAAGCTAAAGTGCGGGAATACAAATAAGGGCGGAACGTATCATCCTTTTATTACTTAAAAGAATGCTCGTTCCGTCCTTCAGTTCAGTCTTACGGCTGAACTGTTACTTTTTATCGGTTCCTAATCATTTATCGTATAGGCTTCATCGGGGCCTATTACTTCGAATTGGTTCTTTTGCAAAGCGTCTAATGCTTTCGGAACATCGGATACCTTTATCACCATAGAACCGTTCCGGGCGGTGGATAAAGCATACATGTACTGCACGCTGATGCCCTCTTCCGCCAGCAATCTGAATAGCTGATAAAGCATTCCGATCCGGTGCGGCAGTCTTACCGCAATTACATCCGTCAGCTTTGCGGAAAAGCCCGATTCCTTCAGTACCGATCTTGCCTTCTCCGGATCTGATACCACCATTCTGAACATTCCGTACTCCGAGGTATCGGCAACACTGGCAGATACTATATTAATATTATTATCCTTGAGTGTCTCCGTAACATTCTCTAATCTGCCTTCCCGGTTTTCAATAAAAACAGATAATTGTTTAATGACCATACTCTACCTCCCAATCTCCACCAGTTACTAGATTAACTTGCGTTTATCAATTACCCTTTTTGCTTTACCTTCGCTTCTCTCCAGTGTCTTAGGTTCAACAAGCTTAACCTTTACCGCCAGGCCCAGTGCATTCTGCAGGACATGGGCAATTTTCTTTGTCAACTCTTCAAATGCCCGGATTTCATCGGAGAAGAACCGTTCCTCTACCTCTACCCAAACCTCCAATATGTCGTGGTTATCGATTCTGTCCACAATCAGCAGATAATGCGGACTGGTCTCGCCGATTTCAAGCAATGCGGTCTCAACCTGGGACGGGAATACATTCACACCGCGTATGATTAACATATCGTCGGAACGTCCTTTAAACCTTGAGATACGGGCAAGCGTCCTTCCGCATTCACATTTATCATAGGAAATGCTTGTCAGGTCCTTTGTCCTGTAACGGAACAACGGTAAGGCTTCTTTCGTGATCGTAGTAAATACCAATTCTCCTACCTCACCTTCCGCAACCGGCTCCAAGGTATCCGGATCAATAATTTCCGGTAAAAAATGATCCTCGTAAATATGAAGGCCCTTATGATACTCGCAATCTGCCGCAACACCCGGTCCCATAACCTCACTTAGTCCATAGATATCGTATGCCTTAATATGCAGCTTGTCCTCGATCTCGCGCCTCATATTATCCGTCCAGGGCTCGGCGCCGAGTATTGCCGCCTTTAACTTAATCGAATCCATTTTGCCGGATTCCTGCAATGCTTCCGTGATATGCAGCAGGTAGGAAGGGGTACAGGCAATTGCCGTGCATCCGAAATCCTCCATCATGGTAATCTGCTTCTTCGTATTACCGGTAGACATGGGAACTACGGTAGCGCCAAGATTTTCCGCGCCGTAATGCAAGCCCAGGCCGCCGGTAAATAATCCGTATCCGTAAGAAACCTGCAGTTTATCATTCTTGCCGATACCGGCCATAGCAAGTACCCTCGCAACACATTCCTGCCAGATTTCGATATCTCTTCTGGAATATCCGACTACCGTAGCTTTGCCGGTTGTACCGGAAGAAGCATGCAGCCTTACCACCTCGGATTCCGGAATAGCAAAGAGGCCGAACGGATAGTTATCCCTCAAATCATCCTTCGTAGTATAGGGAAGCTTGTGCAAGTCCTCAATTCCTCTGATATCGCCCGGTTCAATCCCCATAACCTGCATTTTTTTGCGATAGAATTCAACATTGTGATACACACGCTCAACCATTTTACGAAGCCTGGCACTTTGCAGGTTTGTCATCTCGTCCCGGCTCATGCATTCTTTTGTTTCATTCCAAATCATAGCTTAGTCCTCCTCATCTGCCACTCTTATATCATGCTGCTTCAGTATTGCTTCCGCTTTTCCCATATCATCCGCATGCATTACCATTAACGGAACTTTTTCGGTTCTTATTACAAAGGAGTAGATATAATTAATACATATTCCCGCTTCTGAAATAATATGCAGTACTTTGTCCAAATTCCCCGGCCTATCCTGTAATTCTACCGCCAGAACTTCCGTGACCTTAACCACAAACCCCTTTTGCGTCAGGATGTCCTTCGTCAGATCCGGTTTGTCAACAATCAGACGCAGGATACCAAACTCCGGCGAATCAAAAGAAGCGATCGCCCTCAGGTTAATGCCGTTCTCCTTTAGTACGGCAGTCACTTTACTCAGGCTGCCGATCTCATTCTCAACAAATACAGAAAGTTGCTTTAACATACTACCTCCTCAAGATTAGCATGAAATTCCTGTTTCATGCGTGTAAATGGTATCCTGTTTCAAATGCTTTCTTATTGATTTCAACAGTCTTCGGCGGAACAGTGTCCTCTATTACCTTCAGCCACTCTTCCTTGGAGAAATTCATGTGCTGTGCCGCTATACCCAATATGATGATATTAAAGGTTTTAATGTTGCCGAGCTTCTTTGCTTCATGGATCGCATCTACCTTAAGTACCTTGCATCTCTTCTCAAGATCTTCAATGATATGCTCCGGATAGGACGCCGCACCGATCACTACCGGCATAGGGTCAATCCTTTGGTCGTTGACAATCAGAACTCCGTCTTTCTTTAAAAAATGCACATAACGTAATGCCTCTAATCTTTCAAAAGCAATCAGGAGATCTGCCTGGCCTTCCTCAACGATCGGTTCCGTAACCTTATCCCCGTATCTTACATAGGTTACAACACTGCCGCCCCTTTGTGCCATTCCGTGAACCTCGGACAGCTTTACGTCATAGCCGGCCTGCAAGGTGATTCCTCCGAGGATGCGGCTGGTAAGCAGTGTTCCCTGTCCTCCGACACCAACAATCATAATATTCTTTGTCTGCATGTTATTGTACCTCCACTTTTTCGATTGCCCCAAATTTGCACAGACTCGCACATAAACCGCAGCCGTTGCACATGGTATCGTTGATGAATGAGGTGCCGTCTTCACTCTTTGTTATCGCAGGACATCCCGGTTTCATGCACAGGCCGCATTTCTTGCATGCTTCCGCTTTCACCTTATACTGTTTCGTAACCGCCTTCTTGTTCAACAGGACACATGGAGCTTTTGCTATGATAACGGAGATTGCATCCCGTGCGGTCTCTTCCTTTACCGTCTTTGTAAGGGCTTCAATATCAAATGCATTCACAGACACAACATGCTCGATACCGATCGCCCTGCACAGGCCATAAAGATCAATCGCATAGGTGGCATCTCCCATCAGAGTCTTACCGGTAGCGGCATGATCCTGATGACCCGTCATGCCTGTAGTCGAATTGTCTAATATCATTACGGTTCCCGTAGCCTGATTATATACCATATTCATCAGAGAGTTAATGCCCGTATGCAAAAAGGTGGAATCACCAATCACCGCAACCCAATTCTTTATGTATTCCTTTCCCTTTGCCTTCTCCATTCCGTGCAGGGAGCTTATGCTGGCACCCATACATATCGTGGTATCAACGACGCTTAACGGTGCTACCGCTCCAAGCGTATAGCAGCCGATATCACCTGCCGCATGTATTTTCAGCTTATTTAATACCGAATATACGCTTCTGTGCGGACAGCCCGGACATAGAATCGGCGGTCTGCCCGGTACCTGTTCCGGTTTCGTAAGCTCCAACATTTCTCCGTTTATAGCCGTACGCAGCATGTTGGCGCTGTATTCCCCCTGTACGGTAAGAATCTCCTTGCCGACGGCCGGAATCCCCCAGGATTTCACCTGTTCCTCTATAATCGGATCCAACTCCTCCACGATATAGAGCTTATCCACTTTTGAGGCAAATTCCTGAATCAGCTTTTTGGGAAGCGGGTTAACCAGGCCCAGTTTCAGAACAGATGCCTTCGGAAGTGCTTCCTTTACGTATTGATAGGGTATACCCGAAGTGATAATACCAATTCCGGTATCATTATATTCCACACGGTTTACGGGGAAACCGCAGCCATCCTCTATTAATTCATTTTCTCTTTTTTCTACAACCAGATGACGGTTTTTCGCGTTGCCCGGCATCATGACATTCTTAGCAAAATTTCTTTCATAGGGTTTATCTTCCGGTTCCGTTCTGTCACATAATTCCACCATTCCCTGTGAATGGGACAGCCTGGTTGTGGAACGTACAATAACCGGTGTGTCATACTTCTCGCTCAAATCGAAAGCGAACTTAACAAATTCCTTCGCCTCGCTGCTGTCCGAAGGCTCAAGCACCGGGAGCTTTGCCGCGCGTGCAACCGCCCTGGTATCCTGCTCGTTCTGGGAACTGTACAAACCCGGATCATCAGCCGCTATTAATACCAGGCCTCCGTTAACCCCGATATAGGAAATAGAATATAAAGGATCCGCCGCCACATTAACTCCGACATGCTTCATGGAAGCCAAAGCTCGGGCTCCGCTTAAAGAAGCTCCGATGGCTACCTCCATTGCCACCTTTTCGTTTGGTGCCCACTCCGCGTAGATTTCCTTATATTTCACCAGATTCTCACTGATCTCCGTACTTGGAGTACCCGGATAGGCAGAAGAAACCTTCACTCCCGCCTCATATGCACCTCTCGCAAAGGCCTCATTTCCAAGCATAATCTGTTTACTCATCAATTGTGTTTCTCCTTTCATTCTGTCTTACGTTATCTCGGTTTGCAAAACTCTTTTTTTGTATCTATTGATGTTCCTGCGTTTTTTAGCTGTCTCTACAATTTGTTGAAATTATTTGACTTACACATACAATAAAAACGTTTGTATGTGACGTTCAAACAATTTCAGCAAACAGTAACGACAGACAAAAAACACATTGGAGCAATCATAGACACAATTCAGAGTTTCGCAATAGCCTATGTCTTACTTAATTTAACACACTACGTTTTGCCGCAAGTCTGTGCTTGGCCGGGGCCAAGTTCAGCATACTACATTTTGCCGCAAGTCTGTAACTCTCTTGGCCTTCCCTTCAAATCTCTGCAAGCTCCTCGGCGCAACCAGCTTGATGGCGGCATCCAATCCCAATACCACCTTTAAATTATTCCGTATTCTTTTCTCTAATTCCCCCAGCTTGGAATAGGACTCCAAAAGCGAATCATCCACCAGCTCTACCTTTATTCCGATCGTATCCAGATGATTGACCCTGTCCACCACGATCTCATAATGCGGACCGATTTCCGGAACCTTCAGCAAAACCTCTTCTATCTGTGTCGGGAAGACATTAACACCTCTGATAATCAGCATATCGTCGGAACGTCCGGAGAGGTTTTCCATCCTTACCGTCGTTCTTCCGCATTTGCACGGCTCATACATAAGCCGTGTAATATCCTTCGTCCTGTAACGAATGATCGGAAGGGCTTCCTTTGTTATACACGAAACAACCAGTTCGCCCTTTAAACCCGGGGGCAGTACCTCACCGGTATCCGGGTCAATGACTTCCGGGATGAAATGATCCTCGTTAATATGCATACCGCACAGCTCCAGGCATTCTCCCGATACGCCCGGCCCGATCAGTTCGCTCATTCCGTAATTCTGGGTTACCTTCATATCCCTGCCCCAAATCTTATACATTTCCAGGCGCATCGGTTCCGTCATTCCTTCACCGCCGAACAAACCGATCCTGATCTGCAGGTCCTTCTCCGGGTCAAGACCCATCGACCTTGCTACTTCCCCGATATGTAATGCATAGGAAGGAGTTGCAACCAGGAGCGTTGTTCCAAAATCCTTCATATACATGATCTGTTTCTGCGTATTGCCGGACGAGGTCGGACAGACACTGGCTCCCAGATTCTCCAAGCCGTAGTGCAGGCCCAGGGCTCCGGTAAACATGCCGTATCCGAAGCATATCTGTACCACATCCTCCCTGGTCGCCCCGCCCATTACGGCGATCCTTGTCACCAACTCCGTCCAGGTCTGCAGATCCTTCTTCGTATAACCGACAACGGTGGGCTTTCCGGTAGTACCGGAGGAAGCATGGATTCTGACAAGCTCGCTTTTCGGCACGGTAAACATTCCGAAAGGATAATTGTCTCTTAAGTCCTGTTTATTAGTAAAGGGAAGTGTCTTTAGATCATCAAGTGTCTTGATATCTTCCGGTTTTATACCTGCCTTTTCCATTTTGGCACGGTAAGCCGGAACCTTATCATACACACGCTTTACGGTATCTTGCAGCCTGACCAGTTGAATCCTTTCGATCTCTTCCCTGGACATCGTTTCTTCTTTTGACCAAATCATTCTAAATCTGCCTCCACATCACTAGTTGTTTTACTGAATATATAGTCGATATGCGCCTGTTCATACAGCTTCGTCACCAGACTTACCGCAGCCAGTACAACGATAGGTATTATCATGGCACAAGCGCTTATGGTAGTTATCATAACACTATTAATCGAATATTTCAATACGCCGGCAGCCATTATAACGATGGCCGACACCATGCTTGCATAGACACCTGTCTTTGTTGCATTCTTCCAGTATAACCCCAGGAGGTACGGTGCCAGCATGCAGCCGGATACCACACCCCAGGACAGAGAATTCAGGCTTAAGATCGGGCTGTTGCCGGTAGCCAGAAAGTATGCGGCAGCTACAAATGTAATACAGCATATCCGAAGCAGTGTAATCGTTCTTTTCTCCGTCATCCTGTCTCCGGTTAACGGTTTTACGAGATCCATAACAAAGGTGGTACTGGAAGCCATGACGATGGATGCCAGGGTAGACATGGATGCCGCCAGTATTACAATCAGCAGAACTGCTATCATAATAGTCGGCAAAGTCTTGTTTATAACCATAGGAACGATCTTATCATAGACCAGTCTTCCGTTTTCCGTAAATGTACTTTCATCATTATTTAAAATCAGACGGCTCATGGTGCCCATAGTGTATGCACCCGTGGTAATGACTACCGCAAATATTGTAGACACTATCTTAGCGGTCGGAATTGATTTATTATTCTTAATTGTATAAAACTTGCTGACCATCTGAGGCAGCCCCCAGGTTCCAAGACTTGTCATGATCACCAGTGAAATCAGCGGCAAGGCGGTATCCCTGGTCAGCGGCTTAATCAGGTCAGGATTAATCTCTCTTAAGCCTGCCACGCCATTTGCTATTCCGTTTACCTCCGGGCTGGATAAAATAAATACAATCAACAGGCCTACACCTACAAGCATAATAACACCCTGAATAAAATCCGCTATCGAAGCCGCCAGAAATCCGCCGGCAAACAGGTATAATGCCGTAATAAGAGTCATAATCAGCATAATGGTATTTTCACTCATATTAAAGGTGATTTTAAACAGGTAACCCAGTCCTTTATATACGGAAGCCGCGTAAGGTACAAGAAAAATAAAAATAATCAGGGATGACAGTGAACGCAATTTCTGATCCTTATACCGGATAGCAAGGAATTGTGGCATGGTCGCCGCACCGAGCCTCTGTGTCATTTCTCTGGTACGGGGGCCCAATACCTTCCATGCCAGATAGGTTCCTAAGATAGAATTCCCCAATACAATCCAGAATGCGCCAAGGCCATAACTCCAGCCGTTCTTTCCGGCATGTCCGATCAGTATAACGGCCGAGAAATAAGCTGTTCCGTAAGAGAAAGCCGACATCCAGGAAGGTATGGAACGCCCTCCCAACGTATAATCATTGACATTTTTTGTTTTGCTTTTTGAATAAATGCTAACCCCCATCATAATTGCCAAATAAGCAGCAAGACATACTATGTACTCCATAATCGATCTCCTTTAAGTTTATATGCTGCATTAAAGCATAACGTTTTAAAGTATTTATGCGTCACAGCTTTAGTGCAGTAAAATTATTATACTATAATGGAGGGGAATCATCAATGGAATAGCTTGTAAAAAGCACGTTTTCTTAAGAAAATGCAAGAGAAAAATACAGATATGATACTATAATCCCCTGCAGAATCAATATAAACGGCATACCGATCATAAAGCTCATATGCTTTGTTTTATGGTGAAAGATTAACATGCCTAAAATCGAACCCACACAGCCGCCGATTGCCGCAATGAAAAACAGAGTTTTTTCTTTGATCCGCCATTTGTTCTTCCTGGCTCTGTTCTTATCTATCCCCATAACAGCAAAGCCAATGATATTCAACACCAATAAATAAACTGCCGCCACCCGTAACATAATTTCCACACCGATCCCTCCTTTCGGCTTCGCCATATTCTCATTCTTCGACGAAATATCTTACTGCCCTTTTTAATAATACCAGAATCCGAAGGAATGTAAACAATTTTGCTTGACAACTTGCACCGGAATTATGTATCATTAATGTAATTATATGTATTTTTATACATATACTGTAAAAATTATAGGTCAAGGTAAAAACCTTGAAGATGGGGGTCTATATGCTGGAACAATTAAAGAAACAATCAAGAAAAAGTACAAGGAACCGACTGATAATCTGCCTTCTCATTACTATAATTTCGCTTTTGGTAGTAAGCGGGAGTTTAAGCAAGCTGATCAGCGGTCCGGAAAAACTCGATGACCTGCCGCTTGACCGGATATCCGCAGCATATGTAAACGCCGATATCAATGCCATTCTGGGTAATTTTGCGGAATACTATGAGGAGAGTGATGACGGGTCAAAAAATGTAACGGATAATTACTATGTCATTCCCGTAGGTGATGAAGAATTCATAGGCTTACAGGTAAGCAAGGAAGACTTCGACTCCGCAGAGCTCATATTCAATCAAACTATGGATTATCTGATAGGTAATACCGATGAGCTTACCAGTATCATGAATGTAACAGGGTCCGTTAATGATATGGACAGTGAGGTTTATGATTATTACAAGGAGTGGTTTGAAGAATACGGATATACCGACGAAGAGATCGATAACGTGGCTCTTCCGTACATTCTCCAGATCGGTTACATAGGTGCTATGGATCAGGTTGCCGTTTACGGTCTGCTGGCACTTGCCGCCGTCGGCTTACTTCTGACAGTCATCATAATCATTCAGTCTCTGACCGGATCCTATTTATCCAGGATAAAGAAATATATCAGGGAAAATGAATCTAGCGCCAGTATGGAAAGAATTGAATCCGATTTTGAAAATGCGGCTGCTCTCGGGTCCGTATGGGTCGGAAAGCTGTTCACCTACTATTTTCAGGGCAATAAAGCCTGGATACTCAAGAACAGTGACATCGTCTGGGCATATCTGCTCAATGTGACACATAAGACCTACGGGATAAAGGTAGGTACAACGAAAACACTTCTTATCTATACCAGGGATAAAAAGAAGCACTCCGTACAGGTTAAGAAATCCGATGATATTACTGCCATACTTCAACAGCTTTCGGAAACCAATCCTTACGTCGTTACCGGATACAGCGATGAGCTTATGAAGCTGTTTAAGAAGGATTTCGACGCTTTTACCAATCTGCGCTACAGTAAAGAATCAACAGACACCAAATGGCAGGAGCAGTCAGACCGTCAGGATACAAGCTTTTAAAGAGGTATTAAGCTCAGAAAAAAACTACGGCAGGACTTTCAGATATATCAGAAGTCCTGCCGGAATTCGTAAAACCTTTAAGGCAAACAATTGCCTTCCCGAATACATTTATTCTGCCGGATTAATACTGATTCCAAGCTCATCCAGCTGTTTCTGATCAACAACGTTAGGCGCCTCCGTCATAAGGCAGGAAGCATCCTTAACCTTAGGAAATGCAATCACATCACGGATACTGTCTTCCTTTGCCATCAGCATGACCAGACGGTCCAGACCGTAAGCAAGTCCTGCGTGCGGCGGAACACCGTACTTGAACGCATTTAACAGGAAACCAAACCGTTTGTATGCCTCTTCCCTGGTAAATCCAAGTACCCCAAACATCTTTTCCTGTACATCATTCTGGAAGATTCTTACGCTTCCGCCGCCAATCTCCGTACCGTTTAATACAATATCATAAGCCTTCGCCCTTACCTTGCCCGGGTCACTATCCAGCAATTCGAGATCCTCTTCCATCGGCATTGTAAACGGATGATGCATTGCCGTATATCTTCCTTCCTCTTTCGAGTATTCCAGCAGAGGGAATTCGGTCACCCAAAGGAAATTATATTGATTTTTATCTAATAAATTAAGATTTCTTGCAATTTCGAGTCTAAGGTTGCCTAATACGTCAAATACAACCGCATTTTCATCCGCCGCAAACAGCAATAAATCCCCGGGTTTCCCGGACATAGCACCGACTAAAGCAGCCAGCTCTTCTTCCGTCATAAATTTTGCAAAGGATGATTTATAGGTAGCGTCCGCATTGATCGCAAGGTATGCCAGGCCTTTCGCACCAAAGCCCTTCGCATATTCCACCAGGGCATCAATCTTCTTTCTCGGCATTTCACCCTGTCCGGCAGCATTGATGCCGCGCACGGAACCGCCCTTTTTAAGGGCTCCGGTAAACACCGAAAAGCCGCAATCTTTGACTACATCGGATACATTCTTTAACTCCATGCCAAAGCGAGTATCCGGTTTGTCTGAGCCGTAACGATCCATAGCCTCGGCATAGGTCATTCTTTGAATCGGAAGCTTAACCTCTACCCCGATCGTTTCCCGGAACAGCCTCCTAAGCAGCCTTTCATTTACGGCGATTACATCATCCACATCGACAAAGGATAACTCCATATCGATCTGAGTGAATTCCGGCTGCCTGTCCGCACGCAGGTCCTCGTCACGGAAACACTTAACAATCTGAAAATACCTGTCATATCCGGAACACATCAGAAGCTGCTTGAATAACTGCGGAGATTGCGGGAGAGCATAAAAATTGCCCGGATGTACACGGCTTGGCACCAGGTAATCCCTGGCTCCCTCAGGCGTGCTCTTCGTTAACATCGGCGTCTCTATCTCCAGAAAGCCTTCCTCCGCCAGGAATAACCTGGTTAAGGTAGCAACCTTGCTTCTCATGATAATATTCTTTTGCAGATCCGATCTTCTTAAATCAATATATCTGTATTTTAACCTCAGCTCTTCCTTGGTTTTACTGTTTTCTTCAACCGGGAACGGAGGGGTATCCGATTCCGAAAGGATACGCAGCTCTGCCGCCCTGATTTCAATATCACCCGTTGCAAGATTTTCATTCACCGCACCCGAACGTGCTTCCACCTTACCGACAACGGCTATAACAAACTCGCTTCTAAGCTTTTCCGCCTTTGCAAATCCTTCCGTGCCTATATTGCTTTCCTCGAAGATAATCTGCAGAAGCCCGGAACGGTCCCTCAGATCAACGAAGATGATTCCTCCCTTATTCCTGCTTTTCTGTATCCAGCCCATTACCGTAACCGTTTCACCGATATTGGCTTTCGATACTTCCGTACATCTATGGCTCCTGTGCAAGCCTTTCATAGATTCAGCCATCTTTACGCCTCTTACCTTTCTCTTTATTCTTTCTACTTTCCTGACATCACTCTTCTTTATAGTCAATGCATTTTCTATCCTTTAATACTGTGCGGATAAAGCTGCCGGCCTTTACGTGCTCCGGATGAACCTGATAATTATTCAATGCTTCCTCGTTCACAAACAGGCTGTCCAGAATAATATCGGCATCACCCGAACCGGTCGGAAGAGGATCTGTTACCACCTTTATTGAGACGACACCCGGTATTATCCTCTGCAAGGCTTCCAGGCTTTCCTTAATCCTCACGGCATTATCCCTGTTCTCTTCATCAGTAAAATTATCTCCATATTTCCAAAATACCAAGTGTCTTATCATTCCTTATATTTCCTTTCCTATTTCGTTTCTGTTAGGTATCATAAAAATCATTCTGTGCCGTAATGGTTCCGGAATTTCGAAATGTCCCATTTATCTCACATCTTTCTGGTTTCCTATTTTAATACATTTTTTCCGCATTGTCCAGAAAGATTCGGGAAACTATAACAATATTTTGTAGAGCCCTGTCTGTTTTATAATTTATGCGCTTTGATAACCAGATAGTTCGGCTTATGCATACTCTTTTCAAAGTACGGCAGCCTTTCTATCAGCTCCTTTGCCGGGACCGGTTCCAGCATCCGGTCAATGGCAAACCCTTCCTCGATAATTAAATTAACGATTTCCGAAAAACATCTGTGATATTTTATGACACCGTCAACGATCCATGAGATAATGCGTTCTCCGTCGCGGCGGTAATCCGTGAGATCATAATGCAGGATATTCAGCTTGTCGTCCCGTGTCCAATGTACTCCGCTGATTGGTGCGGTGGACAGCGGGTGTTCCTGTGAGAATATGAAACAGCCGTCACTGTTTAGAATATGGTTTATGTTATGCAGCAGCTTTTTAAAGTCTTTGATATAATGCACCGACAACGAACTGAAAGCAACATCATACTTTTCATTGAGCAGGTCGATGTGGTTCATGTCCAGGAACATATAGGATATATTATCCAGCTTATTATTTGCATTAGCTATATCCAGCATTCTGTCCGATATATCGATTCCCAGCACCCTGACGGCACCCATTTTAGAAAAGGTGATACAATTCTCACCGTTCCCGCAGCCCAAATCAATTACCGATTTGCCGTGCAGATCAGGGCACAGACTCATAAGCGCAGGTTTTTCCTCCAGCAGATTGGTACTGATCGGATTATCCCTCAACTGCTTATAGTTTTCAAAAATAATTTCATTATCATACATATCCTTACCTTTTGACATTATTCTACCTCCTCACCGATACCGTCATTCATACCCCATCTGATAGTGACAGTGTTTCTGCCTGCTGTATGATAATAACAGGACACTTCAAAACGGTCTAATTTACATTGAAACCTTGAAGTGTCCCGGGTCTTTTACTATTTCATAAAGTAATCTGTAATGCTATCCAGAGCTGTTTCGACTTGATTGCCATTCTCCATATTCTTAATCCTCACTGTATTATTGGCAATCTCATCCGCACCGATTATTACAGTATTCCTTGCACCGATTTTGTTTGCATATTTCATCTGTGCCTTCACGCTTCTGTCCATGTAATCCGTTTCTACTATTATTCCTGCGTCTCTCAGTTTGTTTACCAGCTTATATGCAGCAGGCTTCGCGTCATTACCCAATATTCCGACATATAATTCGATTTGCGGCTCTGCTCCTAAATCCACCCCTTCCTTATCCAGGAAATAAATGATCCTCTCGATACCCATCCCAAACCCCACGGACGGGATATCCTGTTTCTCATCAATTTCATGGACCAGATTATCATATCTGCCTCCGCCGCATAGAGTGAAGCCCTCCTCATTTACGAATTCAAATACCGTTTTCGTATAGTAATCCAAGCCCCTTACTATTCCGGTATCAATCTCAAAAGGAATAGTAAGCTCTGTTAATAAATGCTGCAATTCCTCAAAATGGCTTTTACATTCCTCATCCAAATACTC
The DNA here is from genome assembly GCA_023398615.1 of Bacillota bacterium. Lineage (GTDB taxonomy): Bacteria > Bacillota > Clostridia > Lachnospirales > Lachnospiraceae > Anaerocolumna. The sequence goes on along the minus strand of JAEWSD010000004.1, from coordinate 13,932 downwards.
TATGGTTCTCGGAGCATCCTTCACGATATCCCTGCAGGACGGAACCTTGCAATCCAGAACCCTTAATGGATTTTTCTGCATCCGTTCACGGCAGGTCGGACATAAATGTTCCTCATGCTGTTTCAGATAAGCAAGCAATGCGCCGTTATATAGCTTTCTGCAATTACCGCAGCCAATGCTGTTTATATGAAGCTTTGTATTTTTCAGCCCGATTTCCTTGATAAAGGTGGAAATTAAGGTTATGATCTCTACCTCAGCCAAAGGACTTCCGGAACCTATAAATTCTACGCCGAACTGATGATGCTGCCGTAATCTTCCGCTCTGCGGCTGTTCATACCGGAAAGCAGGGGTGATATAAAACAGCTTGACAGGCTGGCTCTCCGCATACATATTATTCTCAAGATATGCCCGGATGACGCCTGCCGTCCCTTCCGGCTTTAAGGTTATGCTTCTGTTTCCCTTGTCGGTAAAGGTATACATTTCCTTTTGAACGACGTCTGTCGTCTCCCCTACCCCTCTCTGGAATAAAACCGTGTGTTCAAATACCGGTGTTATTACCTCTTTCATATTATAGACTTTGCATAATTTTCTTGCTAAAGCTTCTATCAGCGTCCTCTTGTGCATATTACTGCCGTACCAATCCTGAGTACCCTTCGGTCTTTGTGTTATCATATACAACATATACCCTTTCCTGTTATTTTCAACCCTGCTCTGATGGCGTACACACGGCATACAGAGTAAGCTTAAATTCTTTCCTTGTTACCTGTAGCAATAACGGTTTTTAGCAGAGATACCGGGTCTGCGTAATCAGGTGCCTGAGAAAGCCTCTTTCACGGAATTCATTTCTCCAAGTAACCCTTTTGAATTCAGATCTCTCCAGGAGTAATTCTTCCGGTTTGTTTCATCAATAAATTTTTGAATCGGCGCAAACTGCTCGGAATTCACCACCCGTAAAAACACAAGATATATCTGCATATCAAAGTTTTTCACTTCTTCAATCATTAACTCCATCGCGGTATCCAGGTCGAAAGCCGACCGGTAACGCCTTTCCGAAACCAGCGCCGCAAAAACATCACAGATTCTGAGAATCCTTGCGCCATAAGGTATGGAATCCCCTTTCAGATTATCGGGATAACCGGAGCCGTCATAATTTTCATGATGGTGGTAAACGGACTCCAGCAGCATATCCGAGTATCCGTAATTTCTTAATATATCATAACCAATCGTAGGGTGCATCCTTACATATTTCATTTCTTCCACAACGAGAGAATCCCTTGCCCTGCCGTAGAGATATCTGCCAAGCTTCAGCTTCCCCACATCATGAACCAGCCCTGCCTGGGCCATCATATAGCAGAACTCATCCGTTTCCCCTAATTTCCTCGATAGCAATACGGCTAAATTACTTACTAAAATACCATGATCAACAGCTTCTGTTAAATCATCCGCTTCCCAGTAATCAGCTCCCGGTAAATTCAATTCAACTTTACTTTCACTCGGCATTGGACTATCCTTTCTCTAGATGATATGTTTATCAAAAAAAACCTGTTTCCGTTCGATCATCTCATCAATTCGACCGATATAATCCTTTAGACTTTTTACATTTTCTACCCGTTCAATCCTGTTCTCGTCGTAAAATATAAATTTTGACAGTGCACCGGCGCCAAGTGCAAGGATTGTCTGCTTTTCTTCCATTATTAATATGTTATAGAGCCCTTCCTTGCCGTAATGCGCATAGCCGATATTCTCCAGGTTATCTGCCATATTCTTTTGTCTGTATAGATAATACGGCAGATAATGCGCCTGCCTGGCATATTCAGCAGTTAACTCCAGCATATCTGAAGCACCTTTTGATACAAGACTTCTGTATTCCTCTTTTTCTATATTAAGCCTGGCAGCCCGTTTTAAAGCCAGAGTATGGACGGTAAGACTGTCCGGCTTAAGCTTATCAATCTCCCGGAGTGTATATTCCACATCCTCTTTATCTTCTCCGGGCAGGCCGATTATGATATCCATATTGATGTTGTCATGGCCGCAGCTCCTTGCCATATGAAACGCTTCTGTTACCTGTTCGACAGTATGCCTCCTGCCGATGATATTCAAAGTCTTTTGACGCATCGACTGAGGATTGATGGAAATCCTGCTTACCCCATGTTCCATCAGGATGTTAAGCTTGTCCCTGGTGATGCTGTCCGGCCTTCCGGCTTCCACCGTATATTCCATGACATGTTTAAAGTCAAAGCTCTTTCCGATATGGTCAAGCAGCCGATCGAGCTGGCCTTCCGATAAGGTTGTGGGAGTTCCGCCCCCAAGATAAACCGTAATCAGCTTCTTACCCTTACAGCAGGTTCCTGCATAGTCAATCTCTTTAAACAAAGCCTGTAAATATTGCTCCGTCATGCTTCCGAACCTGTCCAGGGAATACGAGGTAAAGGAACAGTAAAGGCAGGTGCTGGGGCAAAACGGAATTCCGATATATACACTGTATCCGTTTCGATAGTCCATTTTCCGCAGCAATTCCAGCTCACGTCCGGCCACCTGCAGACTGAGCTCCGTTTTCTCACCGGAGCACAGGTATTCTTCTCTCATATAGGCTGCTATATCTGCCTTTGATTCCTCATGCTCAAGCCTCTCAAATGCGATCTTAACAGGCCTTACACCGGTCAAGGTACCCCAAGGCAGCCGATTGCCCGTAAGCTCCGACAGACCGCGGTAAAGTACCCTCTTAAGGCAGTTCTTGTACCGTCTTCGATCCGTCCGTCCTGCATGAACGCTTTCGGAATAAAGGATATTCCCACCTTTTACAATTGTAATCCCAATACTGTCATCCAGGTCCGCAATAATCTTAAACAGAAGCTCATCCTCCGGTTCCACGGCATTATGTCCTCCTGCGGAGGAATTTTCCGCATTCCGGCCGACAGTACCGGATACTGTACTTATATTTAATTGCTCGTCCGGATAAAATGCCTTCACTAAATCATGTATATCATTCAGGAATTCATCCTTCGATGAAGTAATCATTATCATAATCCATACCGCCGTTTTCTTATCCGTCTCTTAATCCCAGAAGCTTTCCCTGCCCAGAAAAGGATTGTTTTTCCTTTCATGGCCTATAGTGGTGCGGGGTCCGTGTCCCGGATATACTTTTACGGAATCCTCCAGGCACATCAGCTTCGTCCGGATAGATTCCAGCAAATGCTCCATATTCCCGGACGGTAAATCCGTTCTTCCGACCGATTCAAAAAATAAGGTATCGCCGCTTACCAAAACATTATCCTCATAGAAATGGTAACAGACACTACCGGCCGTATGTCCGGGGGTAAGCAGAACCCTGACAGGAAAGCCTGCAATTGTCAGCTGTTCCATATCATGCAGAAAGATATCCGGAGTAATTGCAAAGCTGCTGCCCATCGATTCGGATAAATTAAGCCGGGGCGCCTCAAGCAGGGCTTTTTCGGCTTCGGGGGCATATACCGGAATGCCATAGTCTTCGGATAAATCCGAAGCGGCCATGATATGGTCAAAATGACCGTGTGTAAGCAGTATTGCAACCGGAACAAGACCTTTATCCTCTAATTTTTCCCTGATCCTCCCTGCCTGCTCCGGCGGATCTATGATAATTGTCTGTTTTGTTACCTCATTCGTGACAAAATAACAGTTCGTTCCTACCGCTCCTAGTACAAATGCTTGAATTTTCATATTGAAATCACCCTGTTGTCCTTTCAATGTCAAGCACGCTTTCTACATTGCGCAGCTTGGCCACTATGGTTCGAAGCTGCTCGACCCCTTTTATATCAAATCCTACGCTTATTGTCGCCGTTCCCTGCTTGCTGGTTCTTACCGTCATAGAGGTTACATCTATCATATTCTCGGTAAATACCTTGGACACATCGACCAATACACCGCTGCGGTTATTGGCATATATCTTAATCTCGGCGGCATACAGTTCATTATTCGGCACTACACCGATAGAATTGCTCCATTCCGCTTCGATTAATCTTGCCCTGTCTTCCTCCGGAAGATTCATCAGGTTGATACAGTCCGTCCTGTGAATGGAAACACCACGTCCCCGGGTAACAAAGCCGACGATTTCGTCCCCCGGCACGGGGCTGCAGCATTTTGAGAAGCGTACGGCAACATCATGGATACCTTCCACGATAATACCGCTTTTCGACTTGGTAATAGTAGCAGGCTTGTTATCCTTTACTTCCGAAACAGTTTCAAGGACCTTTTCATCCGTGATTTCCTTCTTCTGCTTCTTATCATACTCGTCTTTCAGCTTATTGATTACCTGGCCTTCCTTTAAGCCTCCGTGTCCGACGGCGGCATAAATGGAATCCCAGTCACGGAATCCGTATTTTGACATGACCTTATTCATGAATTCCGGTTTCATCAGTTCACTGAGATTGATGCTCTTGGTTTTACAGTAGTTTAAAATCAGTTCCTTGCCGCGGATGATATTGTCTTCCTTTAACTCTGTTTTAAACCACTGATTAATCTTATTCTTGGCCTGGGTGCTCTTTACAAGTGCCAGCCAGTCCCTGCTCGGGCCCTTCGAATTCTGGGAAGTTATTATCTCAATTCTGTCACCGTTCTGAATAATATAATCAATCGTGACCAGCTTTCCGTTGACTCTGGCCCCTACCATCTTATTTCCCACGGCGCTGTGGATACTGTAGGCAAAATCGATCGGGGTAGATCCGTTCGGCAGATTTTTAACATCTCCCGTAGGCGTAAAGCAATAAACACTTTCGGAAAACAGATCCAGATCGCTCTTAAGCAGGCTTAAAAACTCCTTATTATCCGACATATCCCTCTGCCATTCCAAAATCTGCCTGAGCCAGGTAAGCTTAGCCTCCTCCGTGTCCTGGGTATTTCTTCCATCCTGACCTTCCTTATACTTCCAGTGTGCGGCAATACCGTATTCGGCTATCCGGTGCATCTCGTAAGTCCGGATCTGAATCTCAAAAGGCTGGCCCTGCGGGCCGATTAATGTAGTATGAAGAGACTGATACATGTTAGGCTTAGGCATCGCTATATAATCCTTGAATCTGCCCGGAATAGGCTTATACATCTCATGGATAACCCCTAATGCGGCATAGCAGTCCTTAACGGTATCCACAATAATTCGTACCGCAAACAGATCATATATCTGATCGAGTGTTTTATTCTGGTTTACCATTTTCTTATATATGCTAAAGAAATGTTTTACACGTCCGTCAATCTTTGCTTCGATATCCGCGGCTTTAATGTGATACTTAACTTCTTCCACGATCTCATTAATGATTTCTTTTCTCTCGCCCCGTTTAAAATTAATCTTTTCAGTCAGATCCTTATATACTTCCGGCTCAAGGAATTTTAAGGACAGGTCATCCAGCTCTATCTTAATCTTTGATATACCAAGCCTCTGTGCAATGGGTGCATAGATATCCATAGTCTCCCTGGCTTTTTCCTTCTGTTTTTCCGGAGTCTGGTATTGCAGAGTCCGCATATTATGCAGCCGGTCGGCCAGCTTGATAAGAATGACACGGATATCCTTTGCCATAGCCAGGAACATTTTCCGAAGATTCTCCGCCTGTATCTCGACCTTATCCTTTGAATAACTCAACTGGGTCAGCTTGGTAACCCCGTCCACCAGCAGTGCTATTTCATCGTTGAATTCTACGGCTATTTGCTCCGTCGTATATACCGTATCCTCCACGACATCATGAAGCAGGCCTGCCACAATGGTCTCCTTATCCAGCTCCAATTCAGCCAGTATAATACCCACGCATAAAGGATGTATGATATAGGATTCACCGGATTTTCTAAGCTGATCCTTATGAGCTTTATTGGCTATATGATAAGCTTTCTCGATCATGGAAATATCTGCAGACGGATGATAGCCTTCTACTGTTTTTATCAGTTCCTTATAGAGTTCTTCAGGAGCCGTAAAATCAGCAGGAACGTTCGAATCTTCTGAATATTCTGAAATTTGTATGTCATTGTCAGTCCCATTCACCGCATTTGCCTTTTTTTCCATGATATCACCACCTAATTTTAAGTTTATTTTTTTATTATAATCAGTTTTTTTCTAAAAATCAATTGCTTTATTAATTTATGACATTTTCTGCTGGCTTCTGTCAGTATTTATCACAGAAATTGTTTTTTATCTCACAGGAAAAACCTTGGCTTTGTCTATACAGGAAAGTCCTATTTGTATACACATTATATATGGAAGTTTCTCTGTTCAGCGACAGTCTAATTGTATTCCATTCAAACATGACAGATTCTGCTATTTATGTTCTTCTGCCTGTACTTATAAAAAAATGCTTGCATTTACTGGTTCGGTGTGATATAAATTATATGACTGATACGTGGATGTTTGGTCATATAATTGAAAGGAGTGAAAACAGTGCCGCCGATATTCAGTTTTGAAAAACGCGAAGAAATACATGTAACTTTGTTGGAGATTGGAATTCGCATGATTAAAGAAAAAGGCATTAAAAGAATGACCATTGACGATGTGGCGGAACAGGCCGGAATTGGGAAAGGTACTTTTTATCACTTTTTCAAATCAAAAGAATGGTTTGTGCACGATGTGATTCAATTCAGCAAGGAGAAAATATATGATACCATTAATAAAGCTATAGCAGAAAGGGGCGGGATAGATAAGGAGACATTCCTTCACTTGCTCCGAACCTTTTCTTTTACAGGAGAAAATAATATTATTTCCTTTATGAGTATGGAGGATGAAGAATGGCTCAGGAAAAAACTACCCGGAGAATATTCATTGAACCCTGAAAAAGAGGAGAAAACGGCAGATCTGATCTTTAAGCAAATGATCGGTGCAAGATCAAGTTTAAATTACCATGTGATAGCAAATATGATAAAAATTATGGCGATGGCATCGGAAAATAAGGCGGAATTGCATCAGGACGCATTGGAAGAGAACCTTTCCTTAATGACGGATATGCTGTGTAATTATATTTATGAAAGCTGATGATGTTACTATTCAGCCTTTACGGCTGAACCGTAACCTGTTGATAATATAAATAAGGAGGACTATCTATGCTGTTTATCATTGAAAGTATTATTTTGTGTGTTGTTTTTACGGTAGCGGTAATTCCTGGAACACTAAAGAACCCCCTGTGGCAGCTGCATAATTATCCGGCTGCAATTCAGGAACGCGTGAAAAGTTTACCGGAGTATCAAGGCAGGATCCCTACTCATAAGAAAAGTTTAGGACTTCAATTAACGGCAGCCGTCATTTTCATAATTTTGCTTGCCGCTATCGCATATTTTTCAGGTACCAGAACCTTTTTGTCCGCTTTTATATATACCTTTGGTCTGTTTATGGTTGTCAACTGGTTCGACGCGTTGGTTTTAGACAGCATATTTTTCTGCCATTATGAAGGCTTCCGGATTCCGGGAACGGAGGATATGGCAAAGGTATATGAGAATCCGCGGATGCATATTATCGGCGGTTTGAAAGGAACTCTGATCGGCGCGGTAGTTTCGGCGGCAGCGGCAGGAATCGTATTTCTGATATAATCAAAAGATGGGGCTGTTTCAAAACTCAGCATAAGTATGAGTTTTGAAACAGCCCTTGCTTCATCATTTTCCTGCATATTTAATTACGGCATCAACGTCATATCCCTGCAGTTTTTCACGTCCATGAAGACCCTCAAGCTCCATAAGAAAGATAATCTTAACCACTTCACCGCCCAAGCTTTCAACCAGCTTTACGATAGCTCCGATCGTACCTCCGGTAGCAATCAGATCGTCTACGATAACAACCTTTTGACCGGGCTTGATTGAATCTTTATGCATCTCAATAGTCGCGGTCCCATATTCCAAAGCATATTCCATTTCTATCGTTTCACAGGGAAGTTTCCCTTTCTTACGAACCGGGATGAAAGCTTTGTTCAAATTATAAGCGATAGGAACTCCAAAGATAAATCCCCTGGATTCCGGTCCTACAATAATATCAAAATCAATTCCGTCAATGAGCTCCTGCAACTGGTCGATCGACATTTTTAAGCTGTCCTTATCCTGCAATACACTCGTTACATCACGGAAAATGATACCTTCTTCCGGAAAATCCGGTATACTTCTTACATATTCCTCTAATTCTTTCATATTAACACCCGCGCCTTTCAATTTTTTTAATGACCTATTCAAAAAATTGAATAGGCTTGAATAAAACGGCTGAAAGTGTTTTTCTTTCAACCTAACCTCTTTCCTGCATATTCAACTTGTCTGTAAGCCAGATCATAATAATATGAAATTACTTACATCTTATAGATAAACACAAGGATAATTATAACATTGTTCTGTATATATATCAATTGTAATTCTTTCAGAGAAATTTTATAATAGTTACTATTCAGCCTTGCGGCTTCATAGCAACAAATAATGCACAGAAAAGCTGCAAAGCAGCCTATTCCGTCGATATACTTTACTTACAATTCTTCATGTTCCTGTTACTATCTGATAATTCTGAATGACGATCTGTATGCTGCGGCTGCCGCCGTATTCGTTGATTGACGGATAATAAGTAACAGAGAGGTTAATATTGTTATCACGGTTCTGAAACATCTTATCGACCTCCTCCTTTCCGTATCCCTCCGTAAGCTGCTTTAGAAAACCGCTTACATTGCCAAAATATATCGCGTCCATGACTCTTCCATAATCGTTTACCACCTGGAGCTTTAACACATTTGCATTCTTACCGATGACGCCTGCCCTGCGTATCCGCAGGTTCCTCTCGGCAAATATGGGCTTGATGTTCCCTTTTCCGAAAGGTTCCAGATATTCCAGCTCCGTAACCAGTTCTTCGTTTACATAGCCTAGCGGCAGTGCTACGTCAATTGATATCTTTGGTATCAGGTCCTCCTCGGTCAGCTGCGTGTTCCGGTTTAACGCAAGCCGAAGTGCTTCCACCTTGTCATATTCCAGGGACAGCCCCGCCGCCATCGGATGGCCTCCGAACTTAAGCAGCAAGTCCCTGCACTTCGTAAGCTCTTCATATATGTTATATTTCTCAATGGAACGGCAGGAGCCCTTAACCTCATTTTCCGACCGGGTGAGGACTATTGCGGGCTTATTATATCTTTCCCTGAGCCTGCCCGCAATGATGCCGGCAAGGCTCTCATGGCAGTCCTCCAGATAAACCACTAAGACCTTATCCTGATCCATCCCGCCGTTTTCCACTATCCGGACAGCCTGTTCATATCCCTGCAGGGTCAAGTCCTTCCGGATATCATTCAAATGCTTTAGCTCACCGGCAAGCTTAAACGCTTCTTCTCTAGTTGACGAAAGCAGAAGTCTTAATCCGATCTTTGCCGTATCAAGCCTTCCGGAAGCATTCAGGCAGGGCCCTATAATATAGCCAAGATGATATGCGGTAAGCTTGCTAAGATTGATATTATTCACTTCAATTAAGGCTTTTATCCCCGGATTCCCTGTCTTCTTCAAAAGTTCTATTCCATTTTTTGTAATAATACGGTTCTCATCAATCAAATCCATTACATCACATATCGTGGCGATCGCAACAATTTCAATCAGTTCGTCGGCTTCCTTCGTATCCCGTCCGTACATACCATACAATACCTGCACGAGCTTATAGGCAACGGCGGCTCCGCAGAGATTCTTCCACGGATATTTGCAGTCCGGCTGTTTGGGATTGACTACGGCATCCGCATCCGGAACAAGATATCTGATCTGTCCCTCCTCTTCAATAAACGGAATATCGTGATGGTCCGTTATAATCACGGTCATGCCTAGCTTTCTTGCTTCCGCAACCTGTTCTGCCGCTGATATGCCATTATCGCAGGTAAGAATTGTATCGATACCATCCCGGTAAGCGTTCTCTATGATACTCCTGTTAATTCCGTACCCGTCCCTTATCCGGTCAGGTATCTCATAGTCCGCGGCTGCTCCCAATTCATGTAAGGCTTTATACAGGATGTAGGTCGCGGCAATACCGTCGACATCATAATCCCCGATGATCCGTATCCTTTTCTTCCCTTCCGTTTTGTCCTTTAAAATATGGCAGGCCTTCTCTATATCCTTCATGGATAAGGGATTATGCAGGTACTTAAGCTCCGGATGCAGGTAGGCTTCGATATCTTCCGTCTTTTCCTGGTTGCGGTTTACCATCAGTCTGGCAAGGACCTCACTGACCTTATGCCGTTCCATAATAGCATGGAAATCCGCTTTTCTATTTTTCAATACCCATTTTTCCATAATTCACCAATCGTTAATTAATCGTTACTGTTCGCACCCCTGCCAAAAACAGCAGTGATGTGAACAATAACACGCTTCGCGATGCACACAAAACGCAAAGACGGCGTTTTGGTGCGACAATTCTCCGGTTTTTTGTGACTTTCGCTTTGCTGCACTCCCAAAAAACACGTCGCGTATACAGGCTTTAACAGTAACAATTAATCTTCCGCTTCAGCAGCTTTCAGCATAATCGCACATTCAATACGTTTTCTCTGAAGCTCGCAGCCGATGTCGTAAGCATCATTAATGTTACCATGAAACTTATAGGAGTTAGCCGCACAGCCGCCGCTGCAGTAAAACTTTGCAAAGCATTTCCTGCATTTCTCCTTTGCGTAGACATTGCAGCCTTTAAATTCATCCCGGATATCCGTATTCGTTACCCCACCAAAAACATTGCCCATGAGGAACTCCGTTTCTCCTACAAACTGATGGCAGGGATACAAATCGCCCCAAGGCGTTACCGCAAGATATTCCGTACCGGAGCCACAGCCGGACAGGCGTTTTGCGACACATGGACCGCCGGACAGGTCTATCATGAAATGGAAGAAATTAAATTCCCTGCCTTCCTTTCTCTTTTCCAGCATGTAGCTTGCAAGCCTGTCATACTGCTCGCAGATAAAGGGGATGTCCTCTTCCCTTATTGCATAAGGTTCCTCCGGCAGCGATACCACCGGTTCAACGGATATCTGTTTAAAGCCCTGTTCAGCCAGATGTATGACATCTTCGGAGAAATCAAGGTTATTGTGAGTAAAGGTCCCTCTGACGTAATAATTGGCCTGGTTCCGGCTCTTGGCCAGCTGCTTGAACTTCGGAAGGATCAGATCATAGCTGCCCTTTCCGTTCCTGGAAGGCCTCATATAATCATTAACCTCCCTGCGTCCGTCTATGCTTAAAACCACATTGCTCATTTCCCGGTTGGCAAATTCCATAACCATGTCATCCAGCAGAACACCGTTTGTTGTAAGCGTGAAACGGAATTTCTTATTATGTATTTTCTCCTGCTCCCTGCCGTAATGCACAAGCTCCTTCACTACATTAAAGTTCATCAAAGGTTCTCCGCCGAAGAAATCAACCTCCAGGTTTCTCCTGCTGCCGGAGTTACCAATCAGAAAATCCAAAGCTTTCTTACCGACCTCAAAGCTCATCAAAGCCTTGTCTCCGTGATACTCCCCTTTCCCGGCGAAGCAGTAACGGCACGCCAGGTTGCAGTCATGTGCAATATGTAAACATAAGGCTTTCACTACGGTGGGGCGTGATTTAAAATCCGTGATGTACGATTCATAAATATCCTCTGTGAACAGCGCACCGTCCGTCTTCAGCTTTTCTACCTCCTCTACCGCTTCCTGCGCCGCTTTCCTGACCACGGCTTCATCAACGGTCTCGGTTTCAAAAAGCTCTTTGAATTCCGGTCCGGAATATTTTTCAACCATCCTGCCGATAATGCTTTCCTTATCATGATTTTCATAAAGAGCTATAATATCGTATACCAAATCATCCACCACATGGATCATTCCGCTGTTAACATCCAGAACAATATTATAACCGTTGCTTTTATATTGATGTACCAATGTACTTCTCCCTTCCAAAAACCTATACAAGGAATAAGCAGCGACTTACGACGCTGCTTAAATTTTAGTCAAACCAAAAATAATTGTTATGTATTAAGTATACCGTTTAAATTGTATTTATTTATTTTCACAGCTCTGATTTCCTACGGTACAGGATGTTTTGCAGGCCGATTGGCAGGAAGTCTGGCATTCGCCGCATCCGCCTTTCTTCATGGTATCTTTCAAATTCCTGGTATTCAATGTTTTGATACGTTTCATGGTGTTCCCTCCTTAATTAATCGCTTATTGACTGCGGGCATCCTCGGAAGCCCTGTTACAGCAATAACATTAAGTGCTATTATACCATATGATTCATCATATGAAAAGAGGTTTTTCTCCGGAATTTCAACAGTGAATTTCAACAGCTGAATTTCAACAAGCGCAAAAATTAATCAGCTGACCATGCCTCCAAGCATTCCGCTGAACAAGCAGATAACCAGGACCGATATAATCCGGCTTCCCTCCAGGGCAGCTATTGGACTCGTCAGGACTGATATCAGAATAAGCAGAACAAAATACAGCGCTCCCATCCCCAGCCCCCACAGAAACCTCTTTTGCTCTGCACTTTTTCCCAGCAGAAAGCCGCCTGCAACATTGGACAGGATATAGGTTAAAATGACACCTCCGCCCATTACCTTATTCGATAAATCGAGCTTCAGCATCAGAAATGCCAGTATCAACAGCAGTATCCCGGTTATTATGTACGAAATCAGCAGATCTCTTAATATAACGACAACCTTGGAACTTCGATGTAATGCTTTGTCCATTTCCAACCTCCATACATTTATACCGTAATATATGAAAATTCATGGACTAATATTCATAAGAATTTTAAAGCAGTACATTTGCATAATGGATGCTATTAAGGTATAATGCCATTGTGAAGAAGAAGGTTACTATTCACAGAAAATCCGAGACATGTCTGTTCACATCATTTGTTACGGTTCAGCCGTAAGGTCGAATAGTAACAGAAGATGAGATTTAATACCTAATATTTTATGATACCGCGCCGGCATCATGACAAAGGAAAGGAAACCATTTATGGAATATATTGACTTACATGTTCACTCCAATGCTTCCGACGGTACCTTCAGTCCGACGGAAGTAGTCCAATTAGCCGTTGCGGGCAATATCCGTGCTATCGCGCTGACCGACCATGATACGCTTGCCGGGATACCGGAAGCGCAAAAAGCGGCCGGGGCTGAGCAAGCCAAGGGGTATGCAATACAAATTATCGCCGGAACTGAAATATCGGTTTCCTACAGGCAAAGGGATATCCATATATTGGGGTTGTTTGTGAATCCGGAAAATGAAAGCTTAAATCAGGCTTTGCAGGACGCAAAGCAAAACAGAGAGCGGAGAAATGACAGAATGGCAGAACGTCTGCAGGCCGCCGGAATCGATATTACCGTCGGTAAGATGCGCAGTACGGAAGGCGACGCCGTACTGACGAGAGCACATTTCGCCAAATATATGGTAGCCAACGGCTATGTAAAAACAATTCAGGATGCCTTCAATAAGTATTTAAACAGCGATTCCCCCTACTACGTGGCAAGGGAGTATTTAGACCCCGGGGAAGCAATCTCACTGATCCATTCGGCAGGCGGCCTGGCAATACTGGCACACCCGCTGCTGTACAAATATTCCCTTGACGAAGTGGAACAGCTCGTATCCTACCTTGCCGGTCTGGAACTGGACGGCATTGAAGCGATCTATACCGCCAATATTGGATTCGATGAGGGCCGGATGCGGCACCTGGCTAACAAATATAACCTCGTAATCTCCGGCGGCTCCGATTTTCACGGTGCAAACAAGCCGGATATAAGCCTTGGAACCGGGCGCAGTAATTTAAAAATACCTTATACGGTTTTAACCGATTTGGAAAAACGCCTGATAGGATAAGAAGGAGTTTCGCTTGCGGAACTCTCGCGCCGAATAAGAAAGAGTTTCGCCCGCGGAACTCTCGCGCCGAGCGCGGCCGGCTTTGCCGGTAAAATTCCATACGCGCGAGTGCGCACCCATAGCGGAGCGCTTTTTATCGTATAGGACGAACTTTCCT
>JAEWSD010000178.1 GCA_023398615.1 Bacillota bacterium | reverse complement strand
TAAAAAAAATTCCCTGCCATCCGAGTAGGATAGTAAGGAATTTAATCTTTTTTGGTCCCTGTTATTTTACTCTGTACTGTTTATCCTTCAATTCTTTTGCGATCATAAATACGGCAACCATTCCGGCAGTAAAATCCGCAATCGGTCCGGCATACAGTATACCGTCAATTCCGATAAACAACGGCAATATAAAAAGGAGCGGCAGCAGGAACAGAATCTGTCTGGTCAGTGACAGGAAAATACCCTTTTGCGGCTTGCCGATTGCTGTGAAGAAATTGGAGGTAATCGGCTGCAAAAAGTTCAGGAATGTGAAGAGTAAAAATATCCTGAAATAGCTTTCGGCAAACTGATAATATTCCCTTGAACCGTTCCCGAACAGCGATATGATCTGCCGCGGTATAAGCTGGAACAAAAGAAATGCGGTTAATGCCAAGCCAAATCCGTAGGATATTGCTCGAACATATGCGCTCCTGACGCGGGCATACTTTCCTGCCCCATAGTTAAAGCTTACAATAGGCTGCAATCCCTGTGATATTCCTATGATGAAGGAGAAAAATACCTGGTTCACCTTCGTTATAATTCCCGCACTGGCCAAAGGAATGGCTTCCCCGTAGGAGGATAACGCACCGTAATGTGTCAGTGATTTATTCATAAAGATCTGAACCACCATCATTGCAAGCTGGTTGCTGCAGGGTGCCGCTCCAAGTGCGGTAATTCTTCCCACATACTTCCTTTGCAGTACTAAATGCTTTTTCTTAATGACAGCCGTCTTATAATGGCATAAATAATAGAAGGCCATCGCACCTGAGATGATCTGGCCGATAATCGTTGCAACGGCAGCTCCCGCCATACCCATATTGAAGCCAAACACAAAGAGTGCATCCAGGATTGTATTGACGACTGCTCCTGTAAGATTACAAACCATAGTAAACTTAGGACTTCCGTCCGCACGTATCAGATGCCCTCCCCCTGTTGCAAGAATAAGAAAAGGGAATCCGAAAGCGGTAATCTGGGTATATACTTTGGCATAGCCCAGAACCCCGGCAGGCGCTCCGAAAAATTTCAGCATCGGTGTTAAAAAGATCTGTACCGTAATGCATAATACCACACCCAGGCCAAATAACAATACCGCCGAATTACCGGCATAATATACCGCTTCGTCCTTTTCTCCTTTACCCATAGCAAGATTGAAGGCCGACGCCCCGCCGATTCCAAACAGCAGTGCGATAGCCACACAGGAAATCGAAAGCGGAAATGCGATATTCGTTGCCGCATTCCCCAACTCCCCTACGCTTCTTCCAATAAAGAACTGGTCAACAATATTATACAATGCGCTTACCAGCATGGCAATGATACTGGGTACCGCAAACTTCCCCAGTAATTTATCTACCGGTACGGTTCCTAACGGATTATGATTTATTTTCTCTTCCATCTTTTATCTCCTGTTATTAAGCAAATTAGTTTCTGTCTATTTTTTATGAAAGAATCCTTCCTTTACATTCCCTGCCATGTGCATAAGCACTTCGTATATTTTCTCCCCCTTTTCTTCCTCTATCCCCGTCATTAAAATTACATTCCAATCGTTTAATGCTTTCTCTATCTTTGCCTGGACTTCATATCCCTTTGCGGTCAGATAGATCCGGTTGCATCTCTGATCCTCCTCATCTTTGCTTTTCGTCACAAACTCTTTCTCTACCAGTCCCTGTATTACTCTCGTAATTGCCGATTTATCCAGATACAGGTAGGACACCAGTTCTTCCTGGGTGACGCCGTCCTTTTTATTTAAGGCAATTAAAACAGGATATTCGGCAGATGTAATATCGTACGCCTTCAAAGCCTGTCCTAAAAATATCTGACTCTTTCTATAAAGAATTGAAATCAGCCTTCCTATACGTTTTTGCATAATCCCTATTCTTTGAATCCTTCCATCTTGTTTTATAGTTGACATTGCAACCATTTCAGTATAACTCCAATTAGTTGTAACGTCAACTATTTTTTATTGTACTTACGGCAGCTGGTATTTCTCCTTAAACCGGATATATTGATTCTTAAACTCAACATTATCTTCCTGTTTCATCCGGTCAAGATATTCGTGCGTATCTAAACCGTCCTCCTTTGAATGGAGCAGCCAGACCGCAATATTGGAGCAATGGTCTGCAATCCTTTCATAATTGTTAAGAATATCCGACAGGACAAAGCCCAGTTCAATCGTACAGTTTCCATTTCTGAGGCGTTTAATATGCCTCTTTTTCAGCTTCTCATTCAGGCTGTCTATCACCTCTTCCAAAGGTTCCACCGTAGAGGCCAGCGCAATATTATCCGTCTTAAATACCTGAATGGAAGTAGCTACAATCTCTTTAATTGCCTCCGTATATATTGTAATTTCCTTCGATGCTTCCTCCGAAAACCGCAATCCCTTATCATGCATTTCCATTGCCGCTTCCATAATATTAATCGCATGATCGGAAATACGTTCAAAATCACCGATACAGTGCAGCAGAATAGATATGGTTCTTGAATCCTTTTCCGACAGATGTTTGCTGCTTAATTTGACAAGATACGACCCGAGCTCATCCTCATATGTATCCACTTTGTCCTCTGTTTCGCGGATCTCTTTCTCAATATCCTTATCGTACTTTTCCAATAATCCCATCGCTTTAAACAATGAATTTCCGGTAAGCTCCGCCATATTAACAGTAACATTTTTACATTGCTCCGTTGCAAACGATGTTTTGTCAAGGAACCGAATATCCAAAAGCTGAAAATCATTCTTCACCGATTCCTCGCCTCCTTGTTTTTCCACAGGTATCGAAATACATGCCAGCTTTACCAGTCCTCCGGAAAATGGCAGTAAAATTATCGTTGCGCTAATGTTAAATAAACTGTGAATAATCGCAATCCCTGCCGGGTTAGCCATCTCACTTAAAAAGTGAAACTTCACAAACACATTCAAGGTATAAAATACTATCATGAACAATGAAGTCCCGATCAGATTGAAATATAAATGAATCAGCGCGGCCCTTTTTGCATTTTTATTGGCGCCGATAGCAGAAAGGATAGCCGTAATACAGGTTCCGATATTTTGTCCCATTATGATCGGCAATGCGGTACCAAAGCTTACAGAGCCTGTCATACATAAAGCCTGCAGAATTCCGACGGATGCGGAAGAACTTTGTATAATTGCTGTGAGTACGGCACCGGCCGCCATACCCAGCAGCGGCTGTGAAAACATCGTTAATATATTTGTAAATTCCGGTACGTCCGACAGAGGTTTTACCGCATCACTCATAGTTTCCATACCGAACATTAAAATCGAAAAACCTATCATGATAGAACCGATGCTCTTCTTCTTTTCATTTTTACAAAATAATTGAAGTATTACACCAATCAAAGCCAATATCGGCGAAAATGTCGTTGGTTTCATCAATTGTATATAGAAATTATTACTTTCAATGCCGGAAAGACTTAATATCCATGACGTAACAGTAGTGCCGATATTAGCCCCCATAATGATCCCTACTGCCTGTGTTAACCGCATAATACCCGAATTAACAAAGCCTACAACCATAACCGTTGTCGCAGAGGACGACTGTATGACCGCCGTTACGCCCAGACCCAAAAGTACGGCCTTCAACGGATTGGAGGTCAGCTTTTCCAATAATTTCTCTAACTTTCCTCCCGATGATTTCTCCAGTCCGTTCCCCATGGTGTTCATTCCATACAAAAATAAAGCCAATCCGCCAATCAAAGTTAGTAAATTAAAAAAATTCATACCACAGCTCCTTTAATTCAATATATTATGCTAAAATAGCACACATAAAGATATTATAGCACATGAAATATGGTAAATAAATTGCTAAATTTAACATGATTTTGCCTGGAAAAATGCATGGATATTGAATTATGCACTTGACCCCCTATTTTATTAAGAGTATAATCCCTATTTGTACGACATCAATCGAACACTACACAATAGACAGACAGGTGAATTTACACATTATGCATATTAATTTTCTTAAACAGGACATCGAACAAAGACGCAATCTCATTTTAAACGGCCCGGTATCATTGACGATTTTACTGCTATCCGTCCCTGCACTCATGATGGGCCTGATTCAATCCGTAATCCCTGTAATAGACGGTCTTTTCCTTAATAATATAGCCGGTACACAGGCAGCCAGTGCCGTTACCTACTGTACCCCCATAGTCAATATAACCACTGCTCTGTCACAGGGCTTAAGCGTAGCCGGAATGGCTGTGATAGGCCAGTCCAACGGAAAGGGAGACTATGAGGCAAGCAGACGTATTACAACCCAGATTACCGTTTTTACTTTTCTTTTGGGCTTTGTATTAGCCCCCATACTGGCAGCGCTTGCCTTCCCCGTGTCCTCACATGTAAATGCGGAGATTTCCCATGATGTATTTTTATATCTTGCCCTGAATGCCTGCGTTTTACCCTTCCTGTTCATGGAATCGGTCTACAATGCAATAAAAAACGCATACGGAAAACCGGAGGATACCTTTGTCCGGATGGTAATCATGCTCGTATTAAAGATCGCTTTTAACGCTCTTTTCGTAGCCGTTTTTAAATGGGGCCTCATCGGTTCCGTAATGTCTTCCCTGGCCTCTAATATTATCATAACCGTATGGATGTATTATGAACTGTTCCTGAAGCCTGACGGTGACCGCCTCACACTGACCTCTTTTAAATTTGATCCGAAGATTATACGGAATCTTCTGCACATCGGCTTTCCGGCAATGCTCTCAAGCGTCATGCTCAACCTGGGATTCTTTCTGATCAACAATGAGGTTGAGAAATACGGCGCGATCGTCTTGAACGGCCAGGGTATCGCAAACAATATCACCTCCGTGTGCTTCATCGTACCTTCCTCCTTCGGCTCCGCGGTCACCACTATGGTCAGTATGAACATCGGAGCCAATCAGACAGAAAAAGCAAAAAAGTCCTGTCTGGCCGGCTGTATCATAAGTGCGATCACCGCAGCCGCCTTAATTGCGCTTATTGTTCCGCTCTCCTCGAGACTTACCGTTCTCTTCACACGTGACAGGGATGTTCTTGACATAGCAAACAATGCCCTCCACATCTATACCTATTCCGTCGTGGGTTTCGGTATCTGCATGATACAGCAGGGAGCGTTTATAGGACTCGGCCGGACCCGGATTACCTTGGTAATCAGTATCCTGCGCGTATGGCTTTTACGGTATGTATTTATATTGATAACCGAACCTTCTCTCGGTTTTTATTCGGTATTCTGGGGCAATCTTTTTTCCAACTACATGGCAGCCCTGATTACCACTATACTGATTCTAAGGGTGAAATGGATCTCCGAGCTGTAGAATTCCGAAGTTCATATCTCTTTTGCCCCTGCTCCCATTCTTCCTGCTCCTCCCTGGTCTCAGTAACCAGCCTCGGCACTCTTACGGGATGCCCCGCACCGTCTACCGCAACCATAACGGCATAAGCTCTGTTGATTATTTTTCTCGTGCCGTCTAAATCTTCTACATAGGTATCGACCCTTACCTCCACGGAACTGTTTCCCACATAGGTAACCTTCCCTGTCAGAACAATGATATCGTTAAGATAGGCGCCTTCTTTAAAATCCAGGTTATCGACCGCAGCCGTTATCGTTTCCGCCTGGGAATACCGTTTGCTGATAATTCCGGCAGCTTCATCAATCCATTGCATTAACTGGCCTCCGAAGAGCCTGCCGCAGCCATTGATGTGCCTGTGCATAATTACATAAGCCTGTTCCGTAACCGTATCCTTTGCCTGTTTTGCTTTTTCCATTCTTTCCTCCGTTTATAATTCTTAAAACAAGGACTTCACCCCGTTTGAAGGGTGAAGTCCTTATCTTGGTGTTTTGTATTATTTTTTATTGGATCTTATTTCAGCGGTGCCGGATAAATGAATTCACTATCCGTGATATCAAACGGCCAAACCGGTACATATAAACCGTTCTGAACCTGTACTACAGTTAACTTACCGCCCATGTTCTGGTTCTCATAGGTGCTTCCGTTAAATTCAGAAGTAGTGAATTCAATAGTGTCATACGGAAGAATGATTTCATTGCCATTTGCAAACTGTCCGTCAATCTTAATCTTTGATAACTCGTCTTTGATTGTTTCCGTAGTGATATCAAGACCTGCATCGGCAATATTCTGTAATGCGGTTGCAAGAACCCATGTTGTCGTATAAGCTTCTGCGGAATGTCCGTTCATAGCAACGCCGTATTTCTTCTCAAATTCAACAGATACGTTTTGTCCCTTGGAGCCCGGAACATATTCCGTAGCTAAGGTGATACCATTTGCAAGATTTTCTACGGATTGAAGATAGGAAGCCTCCGTATAGCCGTTACCCTTTGCAATGGCAAGCTTCGGTGCGTAGCCCTGCTCATTAAAGGTCTTTGTTAATAAAATTGCGTCGGATACATAGCTGTCTAAGATTAATGCGTCCGGATTCATATCCTTTAACTGCAGCACTTCACTGGTTAAGTCCGCGGCGCCCTGAGAATAAAGAACTTCTCCCAGATAATCATAGCCATGCTCTTTTGCCCAGTACTTCGTCCATTCTACTGTTTGCTGTCCTACTTCCGTATTATCTGCGCAAACAGCTACCGTCTTGATACTCATATCGTCATTTTTTTCATCTTCTTCAGAGATGAACTGGATCATATCACGAATGAACATCATATTGGTCGGTGCTAAACGGAAGAAATACTTATAACCGTGTGATGTTAAAGCATCGGATGTTGCGTTTGCAGTAATCATCGGTACCTTATAGGTTTCTGAAACCTGTGAAACAACCTCTGTTACAGAGCTCTGATATGCTCCGATTACAGCCAGAACCTTTTCCTGTGTAATCAGACGTTCCATTTCCGTCATACCTGTTGCGCCTGCACCCTTGCTGTCTCCATAGGTGATTTCGATCGGCCTGCCGTCGATACCGCCTGCCGCATTCACTTCATCAAGTGCCATTTGAATACCGTATTGCATATTCTTTCCTGAATCCGCAAGGTCACCTGTAAGAGGATAAACACCGCCAATTAAGATCGGTTCTCCGGTGGGCTTCGTGTCAGGTGCAGCCGCATCTGACGTATCGGATCCTGCCGGTGTTGAAGTATCCGCCGTACCTGTATCGCCAGACGATTTATCTGATGAATCAGACGAAGAATACTGGCATCCGACTAATGTTGATCCCAATAATACTGTTACCAATAATAACGCTAAAAATCTTTTCATAACTTAACCTCCTCATGATGTTTTTAATTTATTTTCAAGGCAGAAATTTATTCTGAACCCATTGAAACCTTAGAATCCCAAGTAAGCCTTCTTTACGTCATTGTTATTTAATAATTCCTCTGCTGTTCCGGAGATATTGATTACCCCGTTCTCTATTACATATCCTCTGTTGGCAATACGCAGTGCTTTCCTTACATCCTGCTCCACCAGAATAATGGTAAGTCCGGTCTCCTTGGCGACCTTTTGAGCGATTGAGAAGATATTATCGACAATGTTGGGCGCAAGTCCCAGAGAGGGTTCATCCATCATCAATAGCTTCGGCAGCCCCATCATTCCTCTGGAGAATGCCACCATCTGCTGTTCACCGCCGCTTAACGTGCCGGCTAATTGGTTTTTTCTTTCCTTTAATTTCGGGAACCAGGTATATATCTTCTCCAGTGAATCCTGCTTTTTCGCTTTTGCTTCTCTGCTTACGATGCCCATTTCCAGGTTCTCATATACCGTCATATTAGGGAACAGCTGTCTTCCTTCCGGTACCAGAATGATTCCCTGGTCGATAAACTGTCTGCATTCCTTGCCGGCCAATTCATTCCCGTTAAATTTAACGGAACCGCCCATAAGCTTAACCAGTCCGCCGCAGGTTTTTACCGTAGTACTTTTTCCTGCGCCGTTGCTGCCGACAAGCGCTATGATTTCACCTTTGTCCGCATAGAAGCTTATATCCCATATAACCTGAACATCACCATAACGAACGTTTATCTTGTCAACCTGTAAATACTTCTCTGCCATGTTAATGTTCCTCCTTGCCAAGATAAATTTCTATTACATAAGGATCATTCATAACCTGTTCGGGTGTACCTTCCGTGATCATTTCACCATGATGCATAACAACAACCTTCTTGCAAAGGTTTGCGACTGCCCTCATAACATGCTCGATCAACAGAACGGTCGTACCGTTTTCATTTATTTTCCTTATCAATTCCACCGCTTCATCTGTTTCCGTCGGGTTAAGTCCTGCCATAACCTCATCTAACAGCAGTAACTCCGGATCGGTTGCCAACGCTCTTGCCAATTCCAGACGTTTTTTAAACGGTGTTCCGATTTCCTTCGGATACAGATCCTTTTTATCATACATTCCGGCAAATTCAAGAATCTCAAGTGCATATTCCTTCGCTTCTTTTGAATTCGTAATCTTCTTTCTTCCGAATAAAACACCGGACACCACATTGTCCAACAGGGTCATATTCGCCAACGGCTTCATGATCTGAAATGTTCTGGCAATTCCCAGGGAAGTATAGTTATACGGCTTCATACCGGTAATATCCTTGCCTTTATATATGACATGTCCGTCGGAAGGAACCAGGAAACCGCTGATCATATTGAAGCAGGTTGTCTTTCCGGCTCCGTTTGAGCCGATCATACCGGTAATGCAGCCTTCTTCCGCCGTGAAGCTAACGTCGGAAACCGCTTTCAGCCCTCTGAAATTCTTTGTTAAATTCTGTACCTGCAATATTTCTCCCATTATTTCACCTCGCTATCCAATCTACTTTTTCCCGTCTACTTTATCCAGGAAATTGTTAATATTTTTTTTCAGTTTACTATGTGTGAACCAACCCATGATACCGGACGGCTGATACAGGATAACCAGTATAATAATAATTGCATAAACAACCAGGTTTACACCCGAAGCAATCTGGCTTAACGTAGCATTCAGGTATTCCGACAGCGGAGTCAGAATAATGGAACCCAGCAAAGGACCGGTTACGCTGCCGATACCGCCGATGATTCCCGGCATTACATATTGAACGGATGCGCTGCTTAACAGGATATCCGGATTAATATAACGGATATAGCTTGCGTAAAATACCCCGCTGACCGCGATCATTCCGGCACTGACGAAAGTTGCCGCCGCTTTATAGCGAAGCGGGTTGATGCCGATCGCATTTGCCGTGTCTTCATCCTCCCTTATGGTCTTTAACCCGTATCCCAGTTTGGAGACATCTATTTTTTTTAATACAATATAGAAAACAATTAACATCCCCAATGCAATATAGTAATACGGTACTTTGGAGGTAAACCGGATTAATGCAAAGGAGCTCTCACCGAACGGTAAGGTTAAGCCCTGTCCCTGTCCTGCGAATCCCCAGTTAAGGAACAGATTCCGGAAGGCTTCACTGAAGGCAATCGTAACCAGTGAAAAGTACGGTCCCCGCAGTACGAAGCAAGGGGAAAGCAATAGCGCCGCAATTAAACCAACTACGAAAAATACGATTATCATGCTGATCCAGGGTGAAAGATTGCCATGTATCAGTAAAAGTGTTGAAATATATGCTCCAAGAGCCATGAATGCCGCATGTCCAAGCGATATCTGGCCGGTCAGGCCGCCTAAGATGCTCCAGGATAAGGCACAGGAGCCTATAAAAAATGTAGTGATACATATGGACAGCAAATATGGTGTCTTAATTACCAATGGAATGCAAACGGCAACTACCAAAAGTATAAGTATTAAAATATGACGAATACTGATTTTCTTTCCCACAGCTGTTACCCCCTTTGCTTTCTTACAGTAAGATTTTGCTTCACAACAAGAATAATGATAAATGCTAAAAATACAACGCTATCCTTTAAGGATGACCCGACTACCATAGCACTGATCGTCTCAAGCAAGCCTAAAACAATTCCGCCGAAAAACGCACCGAGAACACTTCCCAGACCACCCATTGTTACAACGATAAAGGAACGGGTACCATAGATATTCCCTACGGTCGGATATACGTAGTAGAAGGACATAAGACATGCTCCCGTAATACCCGCTATCGCGGCACCGAGTCCATACGTAATCGCATATATGGATTTGGTCTTTACTCCGGATACCTGCGCTCCTATCTGATTCTGGGAGGTAGCACGAATCTGCTTGCCGACCTTCGTATATTTTAACAGTGCAAATAGTAAAACAGTAATGATTAATACGATTAAAAGGCTGACAAGCTTCGGCAAGCTGATATTAATGTTGCCAAAATGCAGTACCTTGTCCGTAAAGATACTCTTTGCCGTACGGTAATCCGATTTGAAAAACAGCAGGGCTGAGTTCGAAAACAGAATTCCGAGGCCGACCGTTAAAAACAAAACATTGGTATCATTATCCGCATTCATTGACCTGGTTATTAACATCATCTGAATCAATGCGCCGAACGCAAACATAATGACGGCTACGATTGGGATCGCAACGAACGGATCCAGACCGCCCTTATCATATAACACAAACGAAACGTACATGCCCAGCATTAATATTTCGCCCTGACAGAAGTTAACGATCTTCATAACTCCAAATATAATATTTAAACTCATTCCGATCATTGCATAGATACCGCCAACCATTAATCCATTTACAACCGATTGTAAAAGTGTATTCACGAGTGTACCTCCTCTTATTTTATTTGCCTAACATTCCGCCGTCTACCGGAATAACCGCTCCGGATATATATGCGGAAGCATCTGACGCCAGAAATACCGCGATTCCCTGCAAATCCTCAGGATTCCCCCATCTTCCTATCGGGATCCGGCTGCTGATTTCCTCATATTGTTTCGGGTTTGTTTCTTTTATGGAAGCTGTTAATGCAGTTGCCATGTAACCCGGAGCAATTGCATTCACGTTAATCCCATTCTTTACCCATTCATTTGACAATGCCTTTGTCAGCTGTGCAACACCTGCCTTCGATGCCGTATAAGCCGGGACTAATTCGCTTCCGATAAAGGATGTCATCGAAGCAATATTTATAATTTTGCCGTATTTCTGCGGCAGCATCGTCCTGGCCGCATTCTGCGACATAAAGAATACCGCGTCCAGGTTTACACTAAGTACTCTGTGCCATTCTTTCTCCGGGAAATCAACCGCCGGACTCCGGAATTGTATTCCTGCTCCGTTAAGCAGAATATCCAGCCTGCCTCCTAATTTCTGAAGACATTCCTGATAAATTTTATCCAGCTCAGATTTCGTTGAAAGATCTCCGACAACGGCATGAACCTTTGCTCCCTGTCTGCTCATCTCTTCAGCAGTATCATAAGTATCCTGCGTATGGCTGACAAGAACAACCTCCGCACCGGAGTCATGCATTGCCTGTGCGATGCCTTTGCACAATCCGCTTCCGCCTCCGGTTACAATCGCTTTTTTTCCCTCCAAATCCAATATCATATTCCATTGTCCTTTCATCATTTTTCTTTTATCTGTAATAGCCCGTTACGGGATAGTCACAGGTGAGTTTCGCAATTACCTATTTTTTTATTCAGCTTCATTCCCAAAGTAATTGACCTCATCACCCTTTCGGTTGCATTAATCAGGTTTCTATCGGCATTTTTAATTGCATCCTCTATCGTGCACGGTGCAATTACACAGCTTTCCATTGTTTCTATATAGTATTGGTAAACAACCTCTGCGTTTGCTCCGATGCTTCCGACAATTGCAATGACAGGGACTCCGTAAATGGATGCGCGTTTCGCTATCCCCATCGGTACTTTTCCGTTGATGGATTGTCCGTCAATTCTTCCTTCTCCCGTAATGACCAGGTCCGCCCACTTTAACTTTTCATCAAATTCTGCCGCCTGGAGTATTGCCTCAATTCCGGATACAAGTTTTGCGCCTGTAAATGCAACAAGACCCATACCTAATCCTCCTGCCGCTCCACCACCTTCCATTTTTATTATGTCTGAATGCAAATCCTTTTTGATTACATTTGCAAGATTCATAAGACCTTCATCCAATATCTTTATCTGCTGTGCCGTGGCTCCCTTTTGCGGACCATAGATTGCTGCTGCACCGGTAGGACCGCAAACAGGATTTGACACATCCGACATTACGATTAATTCCGTATCCTTCAACCTCTTGTCCATATTGCTTAAATCAATGTGAAAAACAGATTTCAGAACGCCTCCTCCGAAGGATACTTCCTGATTGTTAACATCCAGAAAGCTGCCTCCCAAAGCCTGTGCCATTCCGACACCGCCATCGTTCGTTGCGGAACCGCCGATTCCGATGTAAATCTTCTTGCAGCCCTTGTCCAACGCCGCCTTAATCAGCTGGCCGGTTCCGTATGTCGTGGCCTGCATGACATTGCGTTCGCCTTCCTTTATCAGCGGAAGACCGGAGGCTGCAGCCATTTCAATTACAGCTTTTCCGTCCTTCAGGATTCCATACTTTGCATGTATGGTATTTCCCATAGGGCCAACAACATCGCAATACTCTATCCGTCCTCCCAGGCAATCCACCATAGCATCCACAGTACCTTCACCGCCGTCCGCTACAGGTATCTGCATGAGATTCACATCCTCTATAACATTGAGTACACCTTTGCTTATCCTCTCCGCCACCTCCATCGTATTGAGGCTTCCCTTATATGAATCTGATGCAATTAGTATATTCAACTGTTTATCCTCCTTGATTCTTTTAGGCATTAAGTATAAATAGTCAATTAATTCTGGAGTTACATTATGCATAACTTACAAATCCATACATGTATTATATTGAGGATGCCTCCTCTTTACAATGTTACCGGTAACAAACAAAACCGGTGT
This sequence comes from Bacillota bacterium, assembly GCA_023398615.1. Taxonomy (GTDB): domain Bacteria; phylum Bacillota; class Clostridia; order Lachnospirales; family Lachnospiraceae; genus Anaerocolumna. The sequence continues at coordinate 15,113 of JAEWSD010000178.1, read as the reverse complement.
AAATTCGTTTTATCTATATAATTTTTAGTACGATAATTTACAATTCCTTAATATTCTCAGGCAGAATAACTGTCATACCTGAAATTTTCCTTATTCTCTTCATATATTAATAACGCTATATACAGCGGTACCATTTCCTTCATAACCCGCGGATCATAACCCGTCAGTTCTTTCAGCTTCAAAAGGCGGTACTGAACCGTATTCTTATGCAGGTAGAGCTGCTCTGCGGTCTTATTAATGGAACCGTTATTCTCAAAAAGCACCCTGAGTAACAGTAAATAGCTTTCCAGGTCCTTTCCGGGACATTTATTAAATAGTTTTTTAAAATAAGAAACCTGGTTCTGGTTTGGCATAGACTGAATCAGCAATTCCAGATCCATATCACCGTACGCCCTGATTTCCATATTCTTTATATGAATCATCATGTCGCAGGACATCTCCGCCTCCCGGTAGGATCTTCTGATCTCCACCGGTCTCGTACCGGTGGAGCCGATACCGCCTGCTATTTTAACACGAAAGTAGTCTTCAATGTGTTCCTTTATTAAATTCATTTTCTCCAACGCAGCCGATACGGAATCAATATGCAAAAGAATAATGATTCTGGCACCGATCTGTACTACAATATTCTGACTGTCATCTTCTATCAGCTTTCTGATATGCCTGATAACGCGGTTATTCAGGATCTGCTTTTCCACATCTGTTTTGTCGTTCTCCTTTAGGTCGTATACCTGCAGCACCACGACGGCACGGGTCAATAAGACGTCGATCTCCAGGAGGTGTCCGCTTAATACGAAATTTTCTTTTTCCTTCTCATCATCCTGCTTCGTTTCAAAGAGCCAGGTATATACAAAATTATTCTTCGTATTCTCAACCAGCTGGTTTTGGTCCTTTAAGTATTCCTCCGTAATCATGATTTCCGTCATCTTTTTGATGATTTTCCCAAAGGGCTCTACTTCTTTTTGCTCTCCCGTTATCCCAACCACGCCTACTATCTCGTCGTTAATAAAGATGGGAAGGTTAATTCCGCGCCTTGCCCCTTTAAAATTAGTTTCATCCCCAATCAGCAACTCATTCATCTTCTGATTAATAATCTTTAACGCACCCTGATGTAGTATTCCCGGCCTGGTCGGATCCGTACTAGCAATGATTTCACCGGTCTTATCCATAATATTGATATCCTTATCAATGGACCCGCGCAGTTCTTCCACAATTTTTTGCATTTTAACTTTAGAAAGCACCATAATAATACCTCCATAAAAGAATACTTCCAAATCAAGGAAATGCATTTCGTTGATTTTAAACAAGGATGAGGAAAACGTTTCATACGATTTGTTTTGTCATCGATCAATATGCAAGAAATCAGTTTTTGTTCACATTTGAATCAACGTAAACTGATTATACCATACTCCTCACATATTTTAAACAATTATTTTTAATTTTTTTTATTTTTTTTATCATTTTTGTATGTTTCATAAATTTTTTTATTTTTAATTGCAATTTCCTATTGACGTTTCAAGCATTTTATCTTATTATATGCTTATAAACAAGAAACCGGTTTCGCGTTTATGAAAGGAGATTATTATGGTTTCTGGAAACGGGTTATGGGATAATCACATAGAAGACACCATGTCACATCATATATTTAATAATAAGTACTACTATACTTACGATGCATTACCAGGCAGTTTATACCATGTATTAGTGAAGACGGTACAAAAATTTCCGCATAAAACCGCCATTATCGATAACGAGAACATGTACTATTCTTATTTTGACCTTCTGAAACTGGTCGATGAGTTTTCTTCCTATCTGAATCATCAGATTAAAATATCAAAAGGTGATCATGTCGGATTAATGATGTATAACTCAATCGAATATTGTGTTTCTTTTTTGGCATTATCAAAGATCGGTGCGGTTACCGTTGCACTTCCCAGTAAATTCAAGGAAGATGAGGTCGTACCCCTGGCTGAAAAAGCTGAGGTCTGTTGTATCATATGTGATAAGTCCTTTTCTGACTATTTCAGAAATTTTAAAAATACTGTCAAAATAGTAACATCCGTGGATTCAACCGTGAAATACGGATTCTCTCATCTGGATATGAATATGCTCGATACCTGTACCAGTACAGGCAATTTAGAGGACCCTGCCCTTATTTTGTTTACTTCGGGAACTACCTCCCAGAGTAAATGTGTTGAGATCCGTAATTTTAATATGATGCATGCTATTCTTTCTTATCAAAGAATTTTAAACATAACAAGTGAAGACAAGTCCGTCATAGCAACTCCCATCTATCATATAACAGGACTTGTTGCCCTTTTGGGACTATTCCTTTATAGCGGCGGCTGTTTGTATCTGCACAGGAAATTTGAAGCGGATAAGGTACTGGACTGTGTGAAAAACCATAATATAACGTTTTTACATGCTTCACCCACCGTTTTTATCAAGTTATTGGAGCTACATACGGCCCATCCCGAGCTTCCCAGTTTAAGAAGCTTTGCCTGCGGAAGCAGCAATATGCCGCCGGAGAAATTAAGACAGCTTCACAAATGGCTGCCAAACCTGTCGTTCCGTACCGTTTACGGTTTAACCGAAACAACCTCACCGGCTACCATATTTCCGGGCGATGCCTGTACGAGTCCTTTTATCGGTTCCTCCGGCTTTCCGATCCCCGGCGTTGAAATCAAGATCGTCGGCGAACACGGCGAGGAACTGGCAGACAACAACATCGGTGAAATACTGCTTCGGGGATGCAATATCATTAACCGGTATTACAATACGGATGCGGATGCCGGCGAGGACGACTGGTTAAGAACCGGTGATCTCGGTTACCTGAACTCCGAGCACTACCTGTATATCGTCGACCGCAAAAAAGATATGATCAACCGCGGCGGCGAAAAGATCTGGAGCATTGACATTGAAAACGAGCTCTGTAAAATACCGGATATTATGGAAGCTGCCGTTGTAGGTATTCCGGATGCGGTCTACGGAGAAGTTCCCGAAGCCGTTATCAGAGTTTCTACTGGAGCATCGATTACCCCTGAGGAGGTAAAAGAGATTTTAAAGGATAGATTGGCAAAATTTCAGATTCCTCAGAAAATTATAATCGCAGATACCATTCCAAAAACACCGAATGATAAAGTAGATAAAAAAGTTATCAGAAAATTATTAACCCGACAGGAGGATCTTTATGCTTAAAGCAAATTTTATCAGCGCAAAGGAAGCCGCTTCTATCGTCAGCGATGGGAATACCATATGTACTATCGGAATGACATTAATCAGTGCCAGCGAATCGATCTTAAAAGAAATCGAGAAAAGCTTCCTGGAAACCGGTCATCCCGCCAATCTGACCCTGCTGCATTCCTGCGGACAAAGTGACCGCAAGGACGGCATTCAGCATTTTGCCCATGAGGGTCTGGTTACAAGAATTATCGGCTCCCATTGGGGATTGCAGCCGAGATGGATGGAAATGATCGCAAATAATCAGGTGGAGGCCTATTGCCTGCCGCAGGGGCAAATTGCCCAGTTATACCGCAGCATGGCCTGCGGTTTGCCTGGAAAGATGTCAAAGGTAGGACTCGGTACCTTCGTAGATCCAAGGATTGAAGGCGGAAAGATGAATGAACGTACAAAAGCCCTTGGCGACATTGTAGATATCTTGGAATATAAAGGCGAGGAATACATGTTCTACAATGAAATTCCCATCGATGTCTGTGTCATCCGCGGAACGGCCTGCGACGAAATGGGTAATCTCACCACCGACGAGGAAGCCATGAAGCTGGAAGTATTACCTGCGGTTCTGGCCGCAAAAAGGTATGGCGGTAAAGTAATCGCACAGGTGAAACACGTAGCGCAGACCGGCACCCTTAATCCCAAAAGCATTACCGTACCCGGTGTTTTTATCGATGCCATCGTGGTATGCGACAATCCGCTTGAAGACCACCGTCAGACCTCTTCCTGGTATTTTGACCCCTCCTATTGCGGCCAGCTGAGGGTTCCCCAGAATGCCATTGAACCGCTCCCCTTCAGTGAGCGCAAATTTATCGGCAGACGCGCCTGCATGGAAATCAACAACGGAGCCGTAATAAACCTGGGAACCGGTATTCCGAATGATGTGATCGGGAAAATATGCAATGAAGAAAAGATCTCCGATGATATCATGATCACTGTCGAATCCGGTATCTACGGCGGTGTACAGGCGGGCGGAATTGACTTTGGCATCGGACAGAACCTCTTAGCCATGATCACCCATCACGAACAGATGGATTACTATAACGGAGCCGGTGTAGACATTACCTTCATGGGATTAGGCGAGCTTGACGGGGAAGGCAATGTAAACGCAACCAAAATGGGCCCCAGATGCACCGGTGCAGGCGGATTTATCGATATCACACAGAATGCCAAGAAGGTCGTTTACTGCGGTACCTTTACCGCAAGCGGGGCAAAGTATGCCTTTGAAGACGGCAAATTAATAATCCTGCAGGAAGGCAAAATACAAAAAATGGTATCCAAGGTAACGCAGATATCCTTTAACGGAGAATTATCCAGGGCAAAGGGCCAGGAGGTTGTCATTGTTACCGAACGTGCCGTGCTTAAGCTGGTTCCCGAAGGAGTAATGCTTACGGAAATAGCGCCCGGCATCGACCTTGAAAAGGACGTCCTTGCACAGATGGGCTTCCGGCCGATTATCAGCAAAGATTTAAAGACGATGGATGCCGACTTATTTAAAGAAGGCGTATTCGGCTTAAAGGGCAAAATAAACTAACCTTGTTGTTTTCGTGTAAACACTACACAAACTATAAATATTTTTTATAAAGGAGGATCTTTATGAGATTAGAAGGTAAAGTAGCAATCGTAACAGGAGCAGGCCGCGGTCTGGGAAAAGGGATCGCAGTAAAGCTTGCCAAAGAAGGCGCTAAGGTAATCGTCAGTGATGTTGCAACCGATAACGCCGAGGAATGTGTAAAAGAAATCAGGGATGCAGGCGGGGATGCAACAGCTTTCTGCGGCAATATCGCCAAGCTTGACGAGGTAAATGCTTTATTTAACAAGACAGTTGAGACCTACGGTAAAGTCGATATCGTTGTAAATAATGCCGGTATCAACAGGGATTCCATGCTTCATAAAATGACGGACGAGCAGTGGGATTCCGTAATTGCGGTGAACCTGACCGGAACCTTTTACATGGCCCGTGAAGCCGCAAAACGGATGAGAGAACAGGAAAGCGGCAGAATTGTTAATATCTCTTCCATGAGCTGGATGGGTAACATCGGCCAGTCCAACTACGCTGCTTCCAAGGCAGGTATTGTCGGTCTTACCAAAACCGCCACCCGTGAATTGGCAAGAAAGGGAGTTACCTGTAATGCTATCTGCCCCGGATTCATCGAGACGGATATGACCCGCGGGGTTCCCGAAAAGGTATGGAATATCATGGTTGAGAAGATACCTGCCGGCCGTGCGGGCTCCCCTGAGGACGTTGCAAACCTGGTAGCTTTCCTTTCATCCGACGAGGCAGCCTATATCAACGGCCAGGTCATTGAAGTCAGCGGCGGAATGATTCTTTAAGATTTAGTATTTGGGATGCGCACAGGATGCGCGGAAATGGAGGTAATTATGGATAAGAAGATAGTAATTGTCAGCGGTGCCAGAACGGCGGTCGGCAAATTCATGGGCGGTTTAAGCTCCGTTAACCAGATTGATTTAGGCGGAATCGTTATAAAGGAAGCGGTAAAGCGTGCCGGTATCTCACCGGAAGCCGTAGATGAAGTAATTGTCGGTAACGTAGGGCAGATCGCCGAAAGCGGATTCATTGCCCGGGCTGCCATGTTAAAAGCCGATCTGCCAAAGGAAACCACCGCATTCAGTGTCAACCGTCAATGCGGAAGCGGCCTTCAGGCAATCGTCAGCGGCGCTTTGGAAATTCTGACGGATAATGCGGAGGTTGTTGTTGCCTGCGGTACGGAAAACATGTCCCAGCTGCCCTTCTATATAAAGGGTGCCAGAGAAGGCCTGCGAATGGGCCATCAGCAGCTTGAGGACGGGCTTATTGATATTCTTACCTGGCCCTTGGGACCGTACCATAACGGAATGACTGCCGAAGCGGTTGCGGAAAAATTCAATATTTCCAGACAGGATCAGGATGAATTTGCTGCGGAAAGCCAGAGAAGAATGATTGCCGCCCACGATGCGGGAAAGTTTAAGGATGAAATTGTCCCGGTAGAAATCGTAACAAGAAAAGAAACCCTCGTAATAGACCAGGATGAACATTTCCGCCGCGGGGTTACCGTTGAAGGACTTGCAAAATTAAAATCGGCATTTAAGAAAGACGGCACGGTAACAGCCGCAAATGCTTCCGGTATCAACGACGGTGCGGCCGCGCTTGTCCTCATGACGGAGGAAAAAGCAAAGGAATTAGGCTGCAAGCCGTTAATGGAGCTTGTTGCATATGCCGTTGCGGGTAATGAACCTGAATTGATGGGATTTGCTCCTGCTCTTGCAACGAAGAAGCTTTTAAAGAAGTTGAATATGAGCGTTGACGATTTAGACATCATAGAGTTAAACGAAGCGTTCGCTTCCCAAAGTGTTGCCGTCATCCGTGACCTCGGACTGGACCCGGCAAAGGTTAATGTCAACGGCGGAGCGATCGCAATGGGACATCCTGTCGGCGCTACCGGATGTATCCTCCCTGTTAAGATGTTATATGAAATGAAGCGCACCGGCGCAAAAACCGGCCTTGTTACCATGTGTATCGGCGGCGGTCAAGGAATTTCCGCTGTTTTCAAAAATCTTCAGTAGTACAAACAGTTTATTAATTTTCCACCCTCCCACTACCTATATATAGATTTGGCGTACCGCGGAATAACTTCTTCAGTTAGGATGCGGTACGTCTTTTAATGTTCGGACGCCGTATTAAACCGGTTCTGGTTATAGATTCCGGTCGTACTTCTAAGGATCAGGGTCGGATCGATCACGATCCGTTCCGATTCCGCATTCGGATTCTTCAATCTGCGCAGCATCAGCCTTGCGGTATTCTCACTCATTTCCTTTACATGCTGGCTTACGGTGGTCAGTTCAATATCCTTTATGGAAGAAAACATAATATCATCAAAGCTGGTGATTGAAATCATCTGAGGAATACTGATTCCAAACTGCTTGCAGCACTCCATAAAGCCCAGCGCAGTCATATCGTTTCCTACGACAAATGCGCTCGGCTTATTTTTAATATCCTTAATGACCCCTTTTGCAATCTCAAATCCTGTATCAAAACCCAACTCCCCAAGCATGATATCCTCTTCCAGGATCGGAAGGTGATAGTTTTTCAATACCTGGCGGTAGCCGCTTATTCTGTGCTCAATGGAGGAAGAGCTAATCTGCCCTCCGATAAATCCGATCCTCCTGTGCCCCAATTCCATCAGATGCATCGTAGCGATATATCCGCCCTTAAAATTATCCAGGAAAACCGCGTCGCCCTGATAATCCTCAAAGCTGCGGTTTACCAAAACCACAGGTACTTCCACCTTCTCAAGTGCCAGCTTCAGGTCATTTGACTGGGCGGTAATCAATATCAGTCCGGCAAAATTAAACTGCTCCGTCATCTTAATGAATTCTATTTCCTTTTGCTCCTTGTATTCACTGTTGAATACCATGACCATATATCCGTTTTCGTTCAGTATTTTCTGGATATAAAAGGCCAGGTCGGAATAGAATGGATTCCTTACATCCCCCAGGATTAACGTCACGATATTAATCCTGCCCTTGCTTAACCCTCTTGCCAGAGTATTCGGCCTGTATCCGATCTCTTCTACAAAGTCCAGGATTTTTTTCCTTGCTTCCGGTCCGACCCCCGGCGCATCATTTATAGCCTTTGATACGGTCGATCTGGATACTCCCAGCATCTTTGCCACATCTGATATCGTATATTTATTAGATTTCACGTTAATCTCCCTCTGCTATGTTCTAAGTATTTTGAAAATTCTCTTTCTAAATACAATACTTTCCTGATTTAATAAATATTATAGCACAAAATAGGAAGAATGCATATTATATTTACTGTAATTATTTCAGCTTAAAATTGTTCCCGGACTTCCTCGATACGGTATTTCTCCGACTGGAGATTGAACAGGTAATAATAAATTCCGCCCTGCTTCATCAATTCCTTGTGCGAGCCCTCTTCCACTATTTTTCCGTTCTTTAATACCAGTATCTTATCCGTGATTATCACGCTCGACAGTCTGTGAGATATAAAGATTGCAGACTTGTCTTTACATAACCGGGCTATTTTCTTATAAAGCCTGTGTTCAGCTTCCGGGTCAAGCGCCGCCGTCGGCTCGTCCATAATAATAAACCGGGAGCTTTTAAAGAAGGTCCGCGCCAGCGCTACCTTTTGCCATTCTCCGCCCGATAATTCCTCTCCGTTTTCCTCAAATCTTTTGGTCAGATAGGTATCCAGGCCCGTATTCCATTTCTCAAGCATATTATCCATTCCCGCCTCTTGGCATGCCTTTAAGATCCGCTCTTCATCCTCCTTTTTACCCAGCTCGGAAATCGTAATATTTTCTCTTAACGTAAAGGCATAATTCGAGTAATCCTGGAATATCACTCCGAATGCTTTCCTTAATTTTACCAGATCATATTCCTTAATATTACAGCCATTAATCAATATTTCGCCTTCCGTCGGATCATAAAATCTCAGTATCAGTTTAACAATCGTAGACTTTCCTTCCCCATTCAGGCCGACGATTGCAACCTTCTGCCTGTGATCAATCTTAAAACTGATTTTGTCCAGAATCTTCTTTGTCGTATTCGGATAGATGAAGGTAACATCCTTAAATTCAATGCTGATATCCTCTTCCAAATCCCTGCAGCCGCCTTTTTCCGACGTACTGTTTATATTGATGAATTTCTTATAATTCTCAATTCTTAATCCATTATCATAAATGTTTGAAATAACCGTTATCAAAGAGGTGATGGCACCCAGCAACTGAGCCGCAGCGCCCGTATACAGGCTGTAATCTCCTATTGTGGAGGTTCTGCGGATAATACGAAAGGTTACATATGCCGTAATAAAAGTCACACCGGCCTGAGGCAGTACCGGCAAAACGGATACCCAGACACTCTTTTTTTTTGTGATTTTAACTTTTTCCTGAAACCAGGATTTCCAATAGCTGTCATATCTATGGAACAGGTCATCAAATATGTTAAACAGCCTGACCTCCTTCGCATACTCTCTGCCGGTCAGAATCCCGGTAATGTAGTTCATTTTCCTCTCTTCCGGAACCTTATTGATCCCCCAGTTATAAAGGTGATCGACGAATTTCTTCTCCATTATGATGGAAGGGATGCTTAACAAAATGATCATAATGGGAAACAGCCAATGCAGCCGAATCAGTATTACGGAAGTTGATATTAATTGTATCGCTGATTTAATAATGCCAAGGGAAAGCCAGGAAAAAACCTGCAAAGCGCCGGAATCTCTTTGAGCCAGCTGAAGCAGATTATAGAAATCAGGAGAATCAAAGAAAGCCAGATCCAATGCTTTTGTTTTCTCCATTGTCTGCACCTTGATAAAATTGGATATCTTATCATTATGGATGGATTTAATAATTTCGTTTATTCTGAATATAATCAGTCCCAAGGTCTCCAGCGCAAAAACAGCCGCCACGGTGTAAACGGCCTTTTGCGCGGCAAGCTCACGGTTATAGAGGCCTCCCGCTATGATGTCCAGCAGCCTTTTGCCCAAATACAGCTGCAGGATAGGCTGGATTGCCAGAAACATCTCGATCAGTATCCGGATGGATAAGAATACTTTAGACGCTTTCCAGGAAACAGAAAGACTAAATATAAAATTGTTCTTAAGGCCTTTTAAGCTATTTACAATCTTCACAGGCTTTCCCTCTATACCGGTTATTTTCCGCTTTCATTCGTATTTACGTTATTGTTACGCGTTACTCCGTGCTTCATTTCATTCCACTTTACAATAATCTGATATAAACTATGTTAAAGCAGTTCAGCTTTCGGCTAAACTGTAACTAATGATGCACATGCATATCATATCAGTTTATACAGCATCATCGTACGCGTTATTTCTTGTCACCGTGTTGTTATAATCACTGCTTCTCGCAGTGCTTGCATAGTAGGAAGCGGTAGCATTTTCCGGATGTCCGCACGGACAACCGCAGGTTGCGGAGCCGCAATTGCAGGTACAGGTTTGATACGCCTGAACGGTTTCCTTAACCAGATATAAATTCTTTCCCAATTTTTTCATAGTTTTCCCTCCTGAAATTTTTTTATAAAAGACTATTGTAAAGTGAAATCAAACAATAAAATTTATCCCTGTGCCTTTTCATATAACCCGACGATGTATTGGTATAATTCGTACGGTTCCTCCAGGATTGCGGCATCATACCGTACTATTTCTCTTCCGGCATAGGATAAACCCGGCGCTTTGTCATCGGATATCAGCAGAAACAAGCGCTTTTTGCCTATATTGATGAACTCCATCACGTTATCGTCAATTTTCTCGGTTATTACTATGCTGATATCTATCTCTATCAGTTTGTCGATTTTTTCGATCTCCCTGCTCATGGAACCCGAACCGATCAATAGAATATCCGGATGATAAAAGCCGGTTATGAATTCCAGAAAATCGGCCTGCCTGCCGGACAATGATTCGCCGTAAACCGGTATAAATTCAAACCCGAACAGCTTACCGTAACACTGGTCGGCCACGGAAGTAATATAGTAGCCGTCCTGTCTGAAATATGCCTGTATTTCAGACAGGAAAGAGAATAGATGTTTACCGGTCAGATCATGCACCGTAATAAGCGGAACATCCAGTCGTTTACGTACCGGGTAATTAAGGAGCTTTATTATGGACGGATGCCATATTTTTATATTACCGTCGGATAATTTCAAAGACGGCTTTTTCTCCGTTTCCCTGTCATCCAGGTAAACAATGTTTTTATGAAGTCCGGACAGCTCCGATATTATGTTGCCCGGATTATAATCCGGTTCCGAAAGCTTCACCCCGTTCAGATCAAGGATAATAGTATCGAATTCTTTGATCTGAACGTTCAGGTGATACCGTATATCACGGATCAGTTTATCCGTTGAGTTATATTCTAAAGTAACGGTCTTCGCGGCATGGAATATAAAATTCTTTCTGTAATGCTCCGCTTTTTCCCGGTTTATTTCAAAGAGTACGGCATTATGTACCCAATCTATCTCCTTTTTTAAATTCCCCGAATCATCCTTTTCGCTTCTGTTGACGGAGCCTGCGGCAAGCTCCCTGTTTACGTCATACAGACTGCTGTTCCTGTTTTCGGTAAGTATTCCGCAAACCCTTGAGGTAATAAAAGCGGCGGCATAGCTGTTGCAGACTCCCGCATATTCCTTTACCCCGCCGGATGTCTGAATTAATATATTGCTGTAAGCCGTGATATTGATCCCGTCGTTCGGAAAGTAATGATAGCTGTATTCCCCTTCCGAAAGGGTACCCGAATCATCACATTTGACACCGATGACATCCGTAATATATGCCGGGTATGTCATTCGTCCGGAATTGCTGCAGGCCGCAATTATGATAATGCCCTTCCCGATTGCTTTTTCCACTGCTGTTCGTATCCTGTGAAAATCCTTAAAGTATACCGTACCAAGGCTCAGATTGACGATATTAATCCCATTATCCGTGCACCACTCAATTGCTCTTACCAGCCTGTCCGCTTCGCTCCTTCTGTTCCCGTTCAATATCTTAACGCTGCCGATACGGGCCTGCGGCACGTATTTGCATATAATGGCGGCACATATACTTCCGTGGCTTGACACAGCTTTATCATACGGATACCGGTTTACTACCGTCAGCTCATCCGTTACCTCAAGGTTATATTCAAGCTCGCAGCCGTCGTAGTATTCTTCATTGATCCCGTCATCCACTACGGCAATATGTATCTTATAATCTTTCATCATCATTTCCCTTATATTCATCCGCTATTATACCGGCAATGGAATCCAGCGAATGGAAATCACCATTTACGATGGAATTCTCCGGTATCCTTATATTAAATTCTTCCTCAATATCAAAAAATAAGTAAAGCAGCTGGCCCGGCCCGATTCCCAGCTTATATCCCAACAAGGGGTAATTCTTCACTTCCTGCCACTTACCTTTCAGATCCATACCGAATCTTTTTCTTAAAATATTCTGCAGCCTTACCGTTATTTCTTCCTTTGACATAGCTCAAACCCTCCCTAGACACATTCCGTTTCGGCATATCCCGCAAGCTTGTCCATTAAAAACTCAGCCATTCTTTCGGCACTGTCATCATTCAGAACATTTCCTACCGGCGTATCCAATTTGTCAAAATCCTTTAACTTTTCATCCACAATATCTGCACTGACCGTTACATAAACCTCTTTTCCGTTATATTCGGAATCGATCCAGTCAAAAATGTTATTAGCTAAATTAAAGCAGTCAATATCGTAGCCGAGTTTATACTTTACGCTGGCTGACAGCATGCTGAAATATTCCGCACGGTATTCATTATATAAGCTGCTGAAAATGCTGGCGTCGGGCGTTACGGCCTGCGATACCTCGTAGGCAAAGATGCCGAATTTGTTTGTGAATTTAGTATTAAAAGGGATTACCCCTCCGGGTATGCCTATTATGATCACGTCGGGTGCTTCCGTAAGCTCTATTTCTTTTACATACCTGTTAAACATTAATATTTTGGAATCCTCGCTCCGGTTTGAAGACATAAAGGACGGGAAGGAATGGAAGCCCAGCAGCTCACAATAATTCCTGCTCCCGATCTGACTTACCCGATACCCTTTATCCATAAAGCTTTTCCGAAGGGAGAGCTGAATGTCAAATTTATTCGTCCGCTGGCTTGTACCGAATACGAATATAACGGGAGTAAATATATCCAGAAGCGATTCCTCAAAGCGGCCGATATTCCCGTCGTCCCATACCTTGCCGCCATTATGGAAATATTTAAAATCCACGTTATTCTCATTACATTTTCTGAGGACCTCATCGTAATCCTGACCCTCCAGCTTTGCGGCAAACAGTATGCTTTTCCCGTACTTTGCGGCTAAATCAACCTTGGGTAAAATAATCTTGTCAAAATCCACAGGAGTTCTGGTTTCGCAGAACAGAACCGCGTCACATTGATTCAAACGATCCGCGAATTCATTCGTGACAAGGAAGCCCAGCTTATCCCGGGCATTTGTTATACCGGCATCCTTACCGCAAAAGCCCCAGCCTTTCAGAGACACTACTTCACTTATCCGGTATCCCTCCAGCAAATCCTTATGCTTTAAAACAGGATTGAACTCATCGTCATAGGGGTATATCATTAATTTCCGCATTCTATTTCACCTCCGCCATAAGAAAAACTTTATTTTCTTCAAAGTTATGCCCATATTCCTTTAATATACAGTAATTTATCATATTTTTCTCGAGGCCGTTCCGAACGGCATTGCATTTCGAAAGCTTTTTGGCTGCCGACAGCTCTCCGTTATCGTCCGCAACTGCCGCACAGACAGAACAGTAATGAAAGGCCCAGCAATTACGGCAGCTTCCTTCCGTAAGCTTTCCGATATTTAAAATACGTTCAATTTTCTCCTTATAAAAGCCTTCCTCCAGATTCCCGATCTTCATCAAATCAGAATTTTCATCCACCCGTTCGCACGGATATAAAGACCCGTTTACGTCGACAAACAATCTTAAGACACCCGGAATACAGGGACCGCCGGGATGTGCCGTTTCACTGAGCGAAACGGTTCTGTATCTGGCGTCCGCCAGGTAATCCTTTATATAATTGTACTTTTGCTCCACCAGCTTTGATACATAACGGTTATCCAGCCTGTCAAGCCTGCTCAGGTATAATTTAAAGAGCTCGTAATCTGTCTGAATATCATTTTCCTCATTCTTGTCAATCTGAAACTTTGCATAGTTTTCAGATATATAACTGGCCCTTACCATACTGTCTTTAATCACCTCGTAGCTGGTGAAAAAGCTGTTCACACAGGTGAAATCGCTGTCGCCGTCCAGAACAAGGTTAAATGCAACCTTTTCCTTAAAATATTCCTCGTAATTATCGCTGATATACATCAGATTTTGCATGATCCTGTCGAAGCTTCCGCCTCCGCCTGCCGCAAATCTCCTGTTCTTATTATGAATTTCCCTGGGTCCGTCAAGACTGATCGTTATATGTACGTTATACTGCCGGAAGAATTCTATGATATCTTTTGTAAATAAGGTACCGTTGGTGGTCAGGTTGAAAGTGACCGTTTTTCCCTCCGAAGCCTGCAGGGCATACAGAATACATTTTTTCATCAGTTCAAATTCCAGGATCGGTTCCCCGCCATAAAAAGAAATATTAGTATCTTCAATACCCCTGGAGTGTTCTATCAGGAAATCTATCGCCTTCCTTGCCGTCTCAAAGCTCATCCGGGCATTGGAATGGGATCTGTTCGTATAGTTGCCGGAATACACGCAGTACTCACATCTTAAATTACATTGCTGTGTTACCTGCAGGCAAATCTTTTGCACCCCCGATTCCAGATAGCTATCCAGATATCTCGTCGCCGGATGCAGTATTTCCTTCACCCGGTTTGCCGAAAGAAAGCCCCTGCTTTTCATTTTCTGAATAAAAGCATCTGCTTCGGCATCCGCAAGATCGTTACTCCATTCACTTCTTTCTATTGACTTAAGTGAATCATAGTTCTTTTTCGTCGTCTTTATAATGGTATTCGTATTTACATCAAAGACGTAATAGCTGCCGCATGTTTTGAAAGCATGTATAAACGGACTATCCTTTTTCATGGCTTGTCTCCTATTGGTTTATAATTATTTTATTATGTTAATCTCTTAGGTTAATTTTACCATATTATGTTAATAATTGTCAATCATGAATCAAAAAATTTTGGCATTTTATCTAATTCTGTAAAAATAAGTTTCACTTGGAGCTAATTTTCGGAAAATATCGTCATTTTTTTGTAGGTTTGTCAAACATATGTTACACCATGCTGGATAAAATCCTTCAGAATGGTATTGGGTGATTTCCATCCTAAAGGCCTCATAGGGAAATTATTATAGTCTCTTTGGTTATATACTTTTA
>JAEWSD010000167.1 GCA_023398615.1 Bacillota bacterium | reverse complement strand
TAATCATCCTTTCAAAGCCCAGGTTGTAACGAATATTAACGGAAGCCTTCCTGCTTAAGTCAATGCCCGCATTTTCAAATCCCCTGCGAAAGCCTTCCGTATAGGTAGATGCCATTCTCCGGACATCCTCCTCCGGCAGCCGGTTCAGAAATTCCGCCATCAAAAGTTCATTATCACCTATGTATTCTCCAAACAGATATAGATATCTGAAATCATTTAAATCAGAATGCATTATGATCTCCGAAGCAAAGGAAAGCGTTGCATCCAGCTGCTCCCTTGTACGGTATTTTACCCTCTCAATGCAGTAATCATATTCAAAATCGTAGATTGCCCTCTTAACATCCTTGAAGGTATAGTCATTCTCTTCTTCAAAATAATTATAGACTTCAATGAACAGTTCCAGACAAGGGGCAATGTCAAAAAGCCTGTATTCAAAGGCATAAACAATCAGCCCTCTTATCTCCGTATAAAGATAGGACAGCAGTTTACCGTATTTCTTGCCAAGCTTTCCCACGGCATAGCGAGGATTGGCATAGCTTAGGGCATAGTTTTCCTCCAGGATATCCTCATAGAGATCATGGTTCAGCTCCCGTAGCTCCTTTAAAGACATCTGCGGCAATCTATCCTCCGCGATATATGGGATAAGTTGTCTTATCTTCAGAATAAATTCCGAAGTCCTTTTAAAAAAATCTTCCCAGGGTTCTTTTACCATTTGTTCCCGGACTATGTCTTCGATACGTTCCATAGACAATGCATAACGTTCAGCGGTTTCTTCATTCATTTCACGAAATAATTCAACGTATTTCATCGCAACTCCTTCCGCGTATTTTGTACGCTAACTAACCGAACTGGTTATTACTATTCAGCCTTACGGCCGAATAGTAACAACTGGCTCAACATTCCGTACCAGAGCGTCAAAGGCTGATTCCAAGCATATATAAAATGAGATAAATACTGGACAAAAATCCGTTAAGAACCAATCCGATGACAGGAGCATTATAATAGATATCTTTTTCTTTGCACGATTTCGCACCAATTATAAAGCCCGTAACCGAAACAACACATAAACCCATGCCGGTAACTCCCAGCAATAATCCGCCGCTTCCCGCCGACAGGCTGGAGACATAAAACAGTATTAGCAGACCGATACAGGATACCACTCCCATAATAAAAGAAATCATGCCTTTCACAGAATGTTTTTTGTCCGAAAATTTAAATGCTTCTTTTCTACGTTTAAACAAAGCAGCTCCCCTCTGCACAGATAAAGTGCGTAATACTTAATATTGCATGACACCGTAAGTCACCCTTTTGCCTTCCTCCTCATAACACCAAATATGCCGCTGCATAGAAAGAAACAGATACCGCCGAACATACCGCCCAATGTATTCAAAAACAGATCGTCGACATCAAAGATTCCCACCTTGAATATTATCTGTATCAGTTCAATGGCAAGGCTGAATTCAAAACTAAGAAAAACAATGCTCAAAAACTTACGGTTTCTTGTGCTGATAATCGGCAGTGCGAAGCCAAACGGCGTAAAAGCCAGAACATTTCCGATAATATTCACAATAAAGCTTTCTATCCCAACCTCTTTCCGATACGTAACGAATCGTTTCAACTCCTTAAAAAGCACCAGATTATACCGGTATTCGGAACTTAAGTTACGTCCGAAATGTTCACTGAAAAAGCAAAAATAGGCCAATAGAATAATATATATAGCAAACAGTATCCTGACTACTGTTAAAATAAATCTTTGTTGATTCGGTTTCAATTAAATTCTCCTTCGCTTTACTTTCCATATCCCAATTATTATAAATCAAATAGCGATATCCGTAAAGGGGTAAGAATTTTAAATTATTTACAGTGTACGACTATGAACAATTCAGGAGGATAACAGCTTATTATGTTAGGGCTTCAATTAATATGTTCATTCGGTCATTGGGATGTATAGACATAACTGGGATTAATGGTAACCTGGTTGCCGTAAGTATCCGTAATTTTTGAAGCCGGCACCAGATAAACAGTCGATTTTAGTACAGGTATGCTTTTCAGGGAAATAATAACCGTATTACCGTTCACCCAGGCATCCGAGAATAAATCGGTATTATCCTGCCATACCTGAAATACGGGATCCCCGGTAAGAGCTCCGTCGAAGCTTAACTGTATGCCTCTGGGATAAATGTAATCGATTCCGGTAAGCTTTACTGTTTTTACCGTGAAATCGACATAGATATCCGCCAGTTTCTCCGATGATTTATCATCCGGCCTTACATCCCGGCTGCTCCAGTATCCGAGAGAAACCTTTTGATTTCCGGTTAATTGTGAAGCTGCCGCGCTCAGACTGTAATTTACCTGCTTAGAGTTCTTAGCATCCACCGTTCCCGGAATCCACTCGTTATTAATCACCGCATAGCCGGGTACTATGATATCACGGTCAAAGGTTGCAGTCAGGGTATCCTGATTCATACGCTTTACGGTGACCGGTTTTGCCTGCGGTTTCGTTCCTTTTTCTTTGCCGAACCTTACGTCTATGCAATCATCATAATCCCAATCCCAGGATTCCCAGTCCCAGGAATCATCCCAGTTCCAGGATTTCCAATAATCCCAATAATTCCATTGACTGCAGTAATCCCAGTAGGAATAAAAAGCATCCTTGTTTCCCAGGTCGATCACCTCAATACAAACATTATCCCTTATCGTACTTGATGATACTTTATCTTTCGAGATCGCCGCAATTGCCGTCAGATTAACGATACCCGGCTTTAAGCCGATAACGATACCCTGATTGCTTACCACCGCATATTCCGTCCTGTCAATCTGCCAGTAGGTCTGCTCCTTTGCAGCTTTCGGTGTCAGTTTAGCGTCAAAATCATAGCTTTCTCCTACGGCAATCACATGTCTTCCGTTCCTATCCTTTCTGACATTGCTTATTGTAAGCTTTGAAACAGACGTCTTTACGGTAACAGTGCAGTAGACATTGTATTTTGGCCCTCCTTGATAAGTAACGGTGCATTTGATCCGGGTCGAGCCTTTTCCTGTTGCTGTTACAGTTACCTTTTGGGGATCATTTGTATTTTGAACGACGGCCACCTTATTATCCATTGAATTCCAGCTGATATTCTTTACCTTGCCCTTCACATTATTAACGGATAACGTGAAGGTATCTCCGTTTCCATTTAAAGTTTTTTTGCTGCAAGAAACCGAAGGGTAGTATTTCCGTTTGTGTTTTGCAGCTGCACTGCTTTCGATACCCGGGAACAGTAGAGGCAGTACTAGAATCATGGCCAGCAGGAAAACAAATACCTTTTGTATTCGCTTCTTCATCAAATTCTCCTCCAAAGAATAAATTAGTTTACCCGGATATAATATTACCAATATTTGTCAATCCAATGTCTAAAATAAGCCAATTGCATGTTAACGCAAATAAAAAATCTGCCGCAAAACACAGCTTTAACTGTGCTTTGCAGCAGACCTCTGA
>JAEWSD010000141.1 GCA_023398615.1 Bacillota bacterium | reverse complement strand
AATATGCCCCCGATGACAGCCGCTTCCAAAGCAAGTCCTAAGCCTCCGAAAATCAGCCAGATTATATTTAGAATCAAGGAACCTACCCCACCGCCATACTTTATTTCCTTTCCAAACGGCATAACAGCAAGTCCGGCAAATTTAAAACACTGCAGTCCGACCGGAATCCCAACAATAGTAATACACCACAAAATTCCAATAATAAACCAGCTTAATCCCATCAAAAATCCACCAAATATGAACCAGAGCAAATTACCTAAACATCCCATCCGTTTTCTCCTTTGTATATGCCATCTTTTCGACTTTTTTCTAACATATATATCATCTCCAGCATAATTCCTTTAACACCTCAAGGTATAAATCCTTATCCCAACGCTGCTCCTCATCAAAATTCCCATATTCATTATGCCCGCCGGATTTCCTGTATCCGTCGTAGCCTGCCCTGATTGCCGCCGCGAATCTTTCAAGACAGGTAGTTTCCAGATATTCCACATCACCTGTGCATACCGATTCAAACTGTTCCTTCATAAATGTCAGCAATTCCTCATCGCTTAGTTTCTCCTCCGACTCATTCTTAAACTCATAGAAAACATCCTGAAGCTCTTCCAGTGTCTCAACATAGTTATCCTGATCGATATACTGGGAATCACAAAAGACATAAATCAATTTATCCAGAATACCGCTGCCGAATTCCACTCTTTTATACTTCTTCAGGCTGTTATTCCTGCATATCATTAGTTCTCCCGCTTCTTCGTCCGTTAGTGAGAGACCGAACTGCTCTGTTTTCTCATTGCAGGAGATAAGCACAGCTAATTCCTCCGTTTGTTTTCCGGCCTGCATTAAATCAAAAACATTCCCATCCATCGTGCCGCCCCTTTCATTATGGTAATTAATTATACTTCCGGCCCGGCCTGTTTACAAGTCTTGTAAGTAATACATTTATATGATATTATAATAGTAGAAGGACATTATAATATCGAAAATATAAAAGAACCTGTAACCGGAGTACAACATTTTCCGGAACAGATTCTTTTTTATAATCCTTGTGAAGGCAGTTTTTAATTTATATTACTGATAATCTCCGATATTCCTTCTAATATAAAGGATATTTACCGGTTAATGTCTTTACCAGCTCCATAGCCTTAGCCTTGTTGGCATTCACGTCCTCGATCAGCATTGCGATTGCTTCCGCAACCACATCCATATCCTCCGTATTAAAGCCTCTGGTGGTCACGGCAGGGGTTCCCAGGCGGATTCCGCTGGTTACAAACGGAGACGCCGGATCGTTCGGTACCGTATTCTTGTTACAGGTAATATTGGCGGCATCCAATAATTTCTCGGTCTCTTTTCCGGTAACCCCTTTATTCTGAAGGTCCACCAGCATTAAATGGTTATCCGTTCCGCCGGATACTATGTGAAAGCCTCTCCCAATTAAGCCTTTGCTGAGCGCCTGCGCATTGTCGACAACTTTGCCGGCATATACCTTGAAGCTCGGATCAAGGGCTTCCTTTAGGCATACCGCCTTTGCCGCAATCACATGCATTAAAGGACCACCCTGGATTCCCGGGAAGACGGATTTATTTAACTTATGTTCCTCTGCGAATTCGGCACTCGAAAGGATCATGCCTCCTCTCGGTCCCCTGAGGGTTTTATGTGTGGTCGTCGTAGTTACATGCGCATAAGGAATGGGGCTTTCATGGTAGCCTGTGGCAACGAGCCCGGCAATATGGGCCATGTCAACCATAAGGAACGCTCCGACTTCATCCGCTATCTCCCTGAATTTCTTAAAATCTATCTTTCTGGCATACGCACTTGCACCGGCTACGATCAGCTTTGGCCTGCAATCCAATGCTATCTTCCTTACATCGTCATAATCGATAAATCCCTGCTCATTCACACCGTAAGGGACTATTTTAAAATAACTGCCGGACATATTAACCGGGCTTCCGTGTGTCAAATGACCGCCGTGGTCAAGGTTCATGCCCATTACCGTATCACCGGGCTTTACCAGCGCAAAAAATACCGCCATATTTGCCTGCGCACCGGAATGCGGCTGAACATTCGCATAGGTACAGCCAAAAAGTTTATTGGCACGCTCAATTGCAAGATTTTCGGCAATATCCACGAATTCACAACCGCCGTAATATCTCTTTCCCGGATAACCTTCCGCGTATTTATTCGTAAGAGGACTTCCCATAGCTGCCATAACGGCCTTGCTTACAAAGTTCTCAGAAGCAATCAGTTCAATATGGTCATTCTGCCTGCCGATTTCTTTCGTCACCGCCGCTGCCAATTCGGGATCAAAGCTTTCAATATCTTCAAATGAATACATTATTCTACCTCCAGAGACTTTTTAAAGTATTATAACACAACACAAATAATAATAAAAGTTATATTTCCGTTTTACACTGATAAGTATGGCTTATGAAGATCTTTTTCACCGCAATCCGGAATTGGCAAATTTAAGCTAATGTAGTATGATATAATTTATATGATTTATGACAAAAGAAAGGACATCCATATGCTCACACAAAATGATGAAATACAAAACAAAAAAATACAACTGAACCGGTTTTTAATCCTGACAATGGCTGCTGCTTCCGGCATCACCGTAGCCAATCTGTATTATATACAGCCCCTCTTGGCAAAAATAGCGTTCTCTTTCCATGTACCGCAGGTAGACGTAGGATTTGCGGCTACCCTCACACAGATCGGATATGCTCTTGGTATGCTGACGATTCTGCCGCTTGCGGATATACGGGAGAAGAAGACCTTAATCCTCCAAATGCTGGGTTGTTCAGTCTTTGCCCTGCTTTTTATGGCAAATTCCCGGAATAGCACCGCGCTGTGTATCGCGTCTTTTACAGTTGGATTTACCTCCGTTGTTCCCCAGCTTATTGTTCCTCTCGCGGCACAGCTGGCCGAACCGGAAGAACGGGGGAAAATTATCGGTACCGTCATGAGCGGAGTGTTGATTGGAATCCTTGTTTCACGTACATTCAGCGGCCTGATCGGACAATATCTGGGATGGCCCGCCGTCTATTTCATCGCCGCTGGAATGATGGTACTGCTGGGAGTATTCCTAAAGATCCAGCTGCCTGTATGCCGACCCGCCACCAGAATGAAGTATTCCGAGCTGTTCCGGTCAATGGTATCATTAACAAAGGATTTACCGGTGTTAAGAGAGTCCTCGGTAAACGGTGCCATGATGTTTGCAGCATTCAGCGTATTCTGGACAACACTCTCCTTCCTGCTCGCGGGACCGCATTATGGACTTGGTTCTGACGCCGCCGGTTTGTTTGGACTAGTTGGCGTAGTCGGCGCTTCGGCCGCTCCTGTCGTCGGTCGTATGGCGGACAACAGAAGCCCCCGGTTTGCCATCGGACTGGGAATGACCGCGGTAGCTCTTTCCTATCTTAGCTTTCTGCTCTTTGGCTTTCAACTGGCCGGACTTATTATCGGTGTGATCCTGCTTGATTTGGGTGTACAGTCCTGTCAGATTTCCAATCAGGCGCGGATTCATTCGATTAGCGACGAGGCGAGGAACCGCATCAATACGGTATATATGGTATCCTACTTTATCGGAGGAGCCCTTGGATCCTTTCTGGGTTCTTTCAGTTATTCACATTTTGGCTGGACCGGCGTCTGCATAGTCGGATTCCTGACGCTGCTTGGAGCAATCACAGCTCAGCTGCACGGAATTTGACAAGGCAACCTTACTTTATCATATTACCATAACAATATCTTTCCTCACATAAAATAAAAAAACCTTGTACCATATTGTATTACTTGATCGGTACAAGGCCTTCCTTTTATTTATATAATTTTTAATTTATGCCAGATTACTGTAGCCCATCAGATATTCGTCCACAGCTCTTGCGGCTTCACGTCCTTCACGGATTGCCCACACGACAAGGGACTGTCCTCTGTGCATATCACCTGCAACGAATATCTTCTCCTGACTCGTCCGGTATCTGCCTTCCGCGGTAAGAACATTCGTCCTTGCATCCAGTTCAATGCCGAAAGCTTTCGCCACATAGCCTTGTGCGCCTAAGAATCCGGCTGCAATGAGTACCAGGTCAACATCAATGATATACTCACTTCCTGCTATTTCATCCATAGTATAACGTTTCGTATCCTCGTGATATTTCCTCTCAAGCTTTACTATCTTTGCCTTTTTCAGCTTACCGTCCTTATCGGGGATGAATTCCTTCACGGTAGATACATACACCCTCGGGTCCTTACCGAATACGGCAATCGCTTCCTCCTGCCCGTAATCCGTCTTGCAGATCTTCGGCCATTGCGGCCAGGGATTATCCTCACTTCTTGTATCCGGCAGCTTCGGCATCATTTCCAATTGTACGACGGATTTCGCCCCCTGCCTGATAGAGGTACCGACACAGTCATTGCCGGTATCGCCGCCGCCGATAACAAGGACGTTTTTACCCGCCGCGTTGATGCAGGCCTTATCTTCAAAATTCGAATCCAACAGGCTTTTTGTGACACCCTTCAGATAATCCACCGCAAAATAGATCCCCTTTGCGTCCCTGCCCGGCACATTGATATCCCTGGGATTGGATGCGCCGCACGCAAGAATGACGCTGTCGAACTCCTTTTTGATCTGGGCCGCATTAAAGGTGTTTCCGACATCGGTATTCGTTACGAAGTTAATTCCTTCCTCTTTCAGGATATCAACCTTCCGTTCAATGACGGCTTTCTCTAATTTCATATTGGGGATTCCATACATAAGGAGTCCGCCGATCCTGTCGGAACGTTCGTATACCGTAACCGAATGGCCGCGTTTATTCAATTGATCCGCTGCGGCAAGTCCGGCAGGGCCGGAGCCGATCACCGCTACCCTCTTACCGGTCCTAACCCTCGGAGGATTTGGTTTCATAAGACCGGCCTCGTAGCCATTCTCAATGATTCCCAGCTCATTTTCCTTAATTGTTACCGGATTCGTTGCGACATTACAGGTACATGCCGCCTCACAGGGAGCCGGACATACCCTTCCGGTAAATTCAGGGAAGTTATTCGTCTTTAACAGGCGGTTTAACGCCTGGTTCATATTTCCCGTGTATAACAGATCATTCCATTCCGGAATTAGGTTATTCAGCGGACATCCCGAAGCCATTCCTCCGAGTATCATGCCGGACTGACAGAACGGCACTCCGCAGTCCATACACCTGGCACCCTGTTTCTTTCGCTCCTCATTGGATAAAGGTATATGAAACTCGTTAAAATTCTTAATTCTATCCTTCGGCTTAACCGCACGGCTTATCTTTCTATCATAATCCATAAATCCTGTTGGCTTTCCCATATCTGACTCCTTTACCTTCTGGTATTTGCAAAGAACGCTTCAATCTGTGCCTGTTCGCTGCTCAGACCCTTTTCTTCCATCTGCACAATGGTCTGGAGCATACGCCTGTAATCATGCGGTATAATCTTCTTGAATTTCGGAAGGTAATCCGCAAAATCTTCCAGAATTAATTTGCCTCTTACCGAATTGGTATTGACAACATGCTCTGTAATCATATTCTTCAATTCCAGGACATCATATTTCTCGGTTACTGCCTCCATGGAAACCAGTTCCTTATTCAGTTTCTTGTACAGATCACTGTCTTCGTCCAATACATAAGCGATTCCGCCGCTCATACCCGCAGCAAAGTTCTTGCCTGTTCCGCCAAGAATGACAACACGTCCTCCCGTCATATATTCGCAGCCGTGTTCCCCTACTCCCTCGACAACAGCCGTAGCGCCGGAGTTACGTACGCAAAAACGCTCCCCTGCGATACCGTTTATAAATGCCTTGCCGCTGGTAGCACCATACAAAGCGACATTGCCGATAATAATATTCTCCTCAGCCTTAAACCTGCTTTCCTTCGGCGGATAAATGATCAGCTTGCCTCCGGATAAACCTTTGCCGAAATAATCGTTGCTGTCTCCGGTAAGCTCGAGAGTCAGTCCTTTCGGAATAAATGCCCCGAAGCTCTGGCCGCCGCTGCCGCTGCACTTTACCACATAGGTGTCTTCCTCCAGCGTATTATCATGCGCCTTCGTTATCTCAGAACCCAGAATGGTGCCAAACGCCCGGTCTACATTTGATACCTCAATCTCTATTGTTTTCGACTGGCCGGATGCAATCGCGGTTTTTAACTTCTTAAGCAGTACTTTTTCATCAAGAGTTTTCTCCAGCTCAAAATTATATATTTGCTTCGCATCAAACCGTGAACCCGACGGGTCGCCAAGGAAAGGGTTGTTAAGAATCGCGGATAAGTCCACCTTCGCCGCCTTCCCCGCTTTGCTGCTCTCGCCCGGCTTTAACAGGTCGGTGCGTCCGATTAATTCATCAACATTCTTTATTCCAAGCCTTGCCATATACTCGCGCAGCTCCTGTGCGATGAATCTCATGAAGTTCACTACATATTCCGGTTTACCCTTGAAATTCTTACGCAGCTCCGGATTCTGTGTTGCCACACCAACCGGACAGGTGTCCAGGTTACAGACTCTCATCATAACGCAGCCCATAGTTACCAAAGGTGCCGTCGCGAAGCCATATTCCTCCGCACCTAAAAGTGCCGCTATCAAAACGTCACGGCCCGTCATAAGCTTACCGTCCGTCTCGATTACCACCTTGCTGCGAAGACCGTTCATAATCAAGGTCTGATGGGTTTCAGCCAATCCTAATTCCCAGGGAAGCCCCGCATTATAAATGGAGTTACGCGGAGCCGCGCCGGTTCCTCCGTCAAATCCGGAGATGAGGATGACTCCTGCTCCGGCCTTTGCAACACCGGCCGCAACAGTTCCGACACCGGCCTCCGATACGAGCTTTACGGATATCCTTGCATCCTTATTGGAATTCTTTAAATCATAGATTAACTGCGCCAAATCCTCTATCGAATAGATATCATGGTGCGGCGGCGGTGATATTAAACCTACGCCGGGGGTTGAATGCCTGGTTTTTGCCACCCAGGGATATACTTTGCCGGCCGGCAGCTGCCCGCCTTCACCCGGTTTTGCACCCTGTGCCATCTTAATCTGTATTTCCTTCGCGCTTACCAGATATTTCGACGTAACGCCAAACCGTCCGGAAGCAACCTGTTTAATTGCGGAGCATTTATTCAAACCGTCTTTGCCGATTGTCAGTCTCTCCAGGCTCTCGCCGCCTTCACCGCTGTTGGATTTGCCGCCCAGCATGTTCATGGCAATAGCCAGCGTCTCATGTGCCTCCTGGGATATGGAGCCGTAGGACATCGCACCCGTCTTAAATCTTTTCACGATGGAATCAATGCTTTCCACCTCATCAACCGGTATTCCTTTTTCCGGATATGCAAAATCCAGTAAGCCTCTTAAATTAATTCCTGCTTCCTCTTCCCCGATACTTTTCGTATATTCTTTAAATATGGAATAATCCCCCGTACGGGTCGCCATCTGGAGTAAATGGATCGTCTTAGGGTTATACAGGTGTTCCTCCCTGCCGCTTCTTAACTTATGCCCGCCGCTGCTCTCAAGTGTCAGCTCCACCTGAAGGCCCAGCGGATCAAAGGCTTTCGAATGAAGCTCATCTACCTGCCGTTCGATATCCTGGATGCTGATTCCGCCGATACGGCTTACAGTATCCGTGAAATACTTATCAATAACCTCCTTGCCGATTCCGATCGCTTCGAATATCTTAGAACCCTGATAGGACTGAATCGTCGAGATACCCATCTTGGAAGCGATTTTGACGATACCCTTAAGGATTGCCTTATTATAATCATTAACCGCAGCATAGTAATCCTTATCCAGCATATTATTATTAATCAGCTGTTTGATCGACTCCTGTGCCAGATACGGATTAACCGCACATGCACCGTAGCCCAGCAAAGTTGCAAAATGGTGAACCTCTCTCGGCTCGGCGCTCTCCAACATCATTGCGACAGCCGTTCTCTTCTTCGTCTTAACCAGATGCTGCTGCATTGCGGATACTGCTAACAGGGAAGGAATGGCAACATGGTTCTCATCCACTCCACGGTCGGAAAGGATCAGCACATTGGCGCCTTCCTTATAAGCACGGTCCGCCTCAACAAAGATACGGTCGATTGCGCGTTCCAGCGAGGTATTCTTATAATAGGTAATCGGGATGGTTTCCACCTTAAAGCCGTCTATCTTCATGGATTTTATCTTTAATAAATCCGTACTTGTAAGAATCGGATTATGAATCTTAAGAACCTTGCAGTTCTCTGCTGTCTCTTCCAACAGATTGCCGTCTTCTCCAATGTATACGTCCGTAGAGGTAACAATTTCTTCACGGATCGCATCGATCGGCGGGTTCGTAACCTGTGCAAACAACTGTCTGAAATAGTTGAATAACGGAGGATAATTCTTCGACAAAACAGGCAGGGAGCTGTCCACGCCCATTGCCAGTACCGGTTCCGCACCGGTTTTGGCCATCGGAAGGATCGAAGCCTTATAGTCCTCGTACGTATAACCGAAAGCCCTCTGAAGCCTTGCCCTTTCCTCGTCATTATATTCCCATACCTTTTTATTCGGTATATGAAGACTCTTTAATTCCACAAGGTTTCCGTCCAGCCATTCGCCGTACGGCCTGCGTCTCGCATAGCCGCTCTTAAGGTCCTCATCATCGATGACACAGCCCTTAATCGTATCAACCAGCAGCATCTTACCGGGGCGCAGCCTCTCCTTCTTTACGATCCGTTCCGGCGGTATATCCAAAACACCTACCTCGGAGGACAGAATAACGTGATCGTCATTGGTAATATAGTAACGGGAAGGGCGTAATCCGTTGCGGTCAAGCACCGCACCCATAATATCGCCGTCACTGAACAGAATGGAAGCCGGGCCGTCCCACGGTTCCATCATGGTCGCATAATATTGGTAGAAATCTTTCTTACTCTGGCTGATATTCGGAACATTGCTCCAGGGCTCCGGTATGGTTATCATAACCGCCAGGGGCAGCTCCATCCCGCTCATAACCAGG
Organism: Bacillota bacterium; assembly: GCA_023398615.1. GTDB lineage: Bacteria > Bacillota > Clostridia > Lachnospirales > Lachnospiraceae > Anaerocolumna. The sequence continues at coordinate 5,885 of JAEWSD010000141.1, read as the reverse complement.
AACTCGAGTGTATTGTCAAGCATGGCGGAATCCGAGCCTTCCGTATTCACAACCGGGAGCACCTTATAAAGCTCCCCTTTTAAATAACGGGACTCCATCGTCTCCTCCCTGGCAAGCATCTTATCCGCATTGCCGCGGATCGTATTGATCTCACCGTTATGCACGATCAGGCGGTTCGGATGTGCCCTCTGCCAGCTTGGATTCGTATTGGTACTGAAACGTGAATGAACAATTGCAATTGCAGACTCAAAATCTTCACTTTGAAGATCATCAAAAAACATACGAAGCTGATTTACAAGAAACATCCCCTTATAAACAATCGTACGGCTGGATAAAGAAACCACATAGGTGTCATCATTACTTTGCTCAAAGATTCTCCTGGCAATATAAAGCTTGCGGTCAAAGTCCAGACCCTTCTTCACATCTGCGGGTCTCTTAACAAAGCCCTGCATGATAAAAGGCATGCATTCCACGGCTTTATGGCCCAGGACCTTGGGATAAGTCGGAACCTGCCTCCATCCTAAAAAGGTCATCCCTTCCTTTTCCACTATGATTTCAAACATTTTCTTGGCCTGGTTCCTGCTTAATTCATCCTGCGGAAAGAAAAACATGCCAATCCCGTAATCCCTCTCACCGCCTAACTGTATGTTGCAGGACTTTACCGCTTTCGAAAAAAACTTATGGGAGATCTGTAAAAGGATGCCGACGCCGTCACCGGTCTTGCCTTCCGCATCTCTTCCGGCACGGTGCTCCAAATTTTCTACAATCTTTATAGCGTCAGCCACTGTCTCATGAGTCTTGATACCTTTTATGTTAACGATTGCACCGATACCACAGTTATCATGTTCAAATCTTGGATCATACAAACCCTGCCGTACTCGTTTTATTTCCTCTAAATTGTTAATGTTCATTCGCACGCCTCTCTTCTTTTCTATAGATTATATGTTAACTGTATACGATGTTGACAAAATCGCAGTATACAGTATACATGTATACTATTAATGGGTACAAGAAAAAAGGCGTCCTTGAGCATAATTAATGTAATGATCAAGAACGTCTTTGTTCAAAACCGATTATAATACATGTTTTTCAGAAAAGCAATATAAATTTTTAGAAATTTATCAAAAGAATGGATATTATATTAAATTCTAAACTGCTCGACTACGGTCTGCAGCTCGCCGGCCTTTTGGGAAAGAGACCTGGAAGCCTGCTCGATACTTGCAACATGTCCCGATTCTTCCTCGGTTGTAGCCGCAAGCTCTTCCGATACCGCTGCCGTCTGCTCCGAAAGCTCCGTGATATGCTCCATATTGCTGTTTGCATCCTGTGCTTTTTCATTCAGGCGGTTTGCCGCTTCGGATATATTACCTATATTTTTCGTTATCTTTTCAACAACCTCGGATATTTCATTAAATGCTTTTACTGTTAAGTCGAAAGCTTCCGCCTGTTCATTCATCGAAGCTACCGATTTCTGCATCTCGCCCACCGTCTCATCAACACCGCTCTGAACCTCAGCTATCATATCCGATATCTGTTTTGCGGAATGATTTGACTGCTCCGCTAATTTTCCTACCTCACCGGCTACCACCGCAAATCCCTTTCCGGCTTCCCCCGCCCTTGCCGCTTCAATGGAAGCATTCAGGGACAACAGGTTAAGCTGCTCCGTGATTGACTTAATGACCTCCAGTATTTTCCCGATTTCTGCGGATTTCAACGCCAATGTCTCAATTGCTGCGGTAACATTACCGGTTATTTGCCGGTTTTCGTTCATCTGATTCTCCTGATTCCGGATCGAATCATTTCCGGTTTTCATGATATCAAGTGCGCTCGTAGACAATCCGTTGGATTCATTTATCTCAAAGGTAATATTATCAAATTCCGCGGTTATCGTATTGATTTTATCGGAACCCGTTTTGCTGGCATCGGCCTGTTCCGTAGCGGTTTTAGCCAGATCCTCCACTGCGTTTGCAGACTGCTCCGATGCCTTATAGATCTCGGAACAGGACAGCTCCATTGCTTCGGAGGAATTGTAGACCTCCGAACTCATCGCCTGAACCTTTGACAGCATATGCTTTATCTTTTCCAGCATACTATTAAAAGCGGCGGATAAATCACCGACCTCATCCTTTGATTTGATATCGCTTACCACTGTAAGATCGCCGGTTTCCGCTATTTTAAGCATGCCCGAAATCTTAACGATAGGCTTGGCAATTTTTGTGCCTACGAACAGTGCCAGGGCAGCCAGAAGTACAACGGCAATCAGGACTATGAAAACCGTATACTGTTGCAGCCGGCTTATCACACCCATGACGTCTTTCCTGTCAATTGTAGTAACAATGGTAAAGGTATCGTTAACGGTTGTAAAGCCCGATATCTTGGATTTACCCTTCAGATTGTAATAGTATACACCTGTCTTATCCTTTGCGATTTTTTCCGACAGTCCTTTAAATGCACCCTGCTCCACCGTTTTCAGGTTATCCGTGCTTTGGTATACAGGGTCCGCTAAGAAGTTCTGGTTCCTGTCTAACAGGGAAGCATAACCCGTATCACTGAACTTTGCCTTGCTTACGATGGATTTCAAAGAATCGAAATCGATATCAACTCCGATTACCCCGATAATTCCGCTGTCCGCAATAATAGGCTCCGTATAGGATATCATCCAAAGCTTCATACTGCTGTCATAATAGACATCCGTCCAGCAGCCCTTTTCCTGCTCGATAGGCTCCGTAAACCAGGTAAACTCCTCCGGCTTGTTCTTTAAGTCTTCCACGGTCTGTGTCATTTCGGACAGTTCAAACTGATCGCCGTTTTTCAGATAAGATATATTAGGCAGCACTCCGTCAGCAGCATATTTATCTATCAAGGATACATACATGTCGGTATTATATCCTAATTTATATACCAGCGAGTACATGTCCTTTGAGGATTTTTCCTTAAACTCTTCCATATTGGTATTCAGATCCACCTCACCCGCATTATCGGCCAGTAAACGGCTGACACTGCCTACCAGTATTTCAGTTTCCGTCATAACCTTCTCAATGTCCCTGGAATATATGGATGCCTGATTTTTCAGGTTTGTCTCCAGCTGAGCTTTAACCACGTTCGAAGCGTATACACTTGATATGGCTCCGATTGATACACCTGTGATTAAAATACATATAATACTGATTAGCGCAATTTTATAAGATATCTTCTTCATATGTATCTCCTTCCACATCCTGGATTTCTCTCCAGTAATTTTTTAAGGGTAAATTAATATACAAATGCTATGATATACCTGAATCTGGTATTTTGCAATATTTTTCGATATTTTTTTAAATTTTTTCTTTTTTTCCTTTTTTTTTCATTTTTAACTCTCGTTTTCAAAACAGGGATATTTGCTGCTCGTTATTAACCTGTTTACTTTTTACGCCGATAAAGATATTATAATATCAGGAGGTTTTAACATGTTCAGCAGTAAAGTAACCCAATCGAATACGGGGACGGGACAGCCGGTAACCCCTTCCGTAAGCTCTGCCGCAGCCTCGGACGCGCCAGCTTCCGCAAATGTAACCGCAGGGCTTGAGAAGGGGCAGATCGTTCGCGGGGAAGTGGTTGATCTTCGCAGCAATGAGGTGAGTGTAAAGCTGGATGACGGCCGTTTGCTTTCCGGAAAGCTTGAGAATCCTGTGAATCTTTCCATTGGGCAGAAGGTCAGCTTCCGTGTGGAGGATGTCTCGCTGAAAAGCATTACCCTTAAGATTGTGGCCGAAGGACAATATAATCTTCCGGATACGACCATTGACAAAGCCCTGGAAGCAGCCGGCTTAAGCAAAAACCTGCGCAACCGTTCCATCGTTCAGGAGCTGTTGAGCCGGCATATGTCAATAGACAGGAACACAATTTTAAATATCATCCAGCAATCCGTTGCCTATAAGAACAGCTCCGTTAACACCCTGATTCTTATGAATCAATACCATATACCCGTAACGGATGCAAATGTCTCACAGTTTGAAGAATATATCAGGAAAGAACATGGAATGATGAACCAGCTTGAAGAACTGGCGGAATCCGTCTCGAAGCTTCTCACTCAGGCAGACGGCAGTACCGGTGTTATTCCCGGACAAATCATAAATCAAGCGGATGAACTGCTAAAGCTGGTTCTGGGGGAATACGAAGGTAACACCAAAAATGATTCGAATGCGGCCGCAGTCACAGGTATGGTTTCTGCCGCAGGGCAAACAGAAATGTCAAACGAAGCCGCCACAGTCGGCAACCTCCTTACACCAAAAGAATGCCTTGCACTGTCTGAACTTCTGGAATCATACACTTCTCAGGATTCAGCCATTACAAAGAATTTCATTGATTCCGTAAAGGAAGGAACTGCCGGTATCCGGGATACCGCACAATTCTTAAATCAAATCGCTTCCGCAACAGGCCATTCCATACAGGACAGTGCCGAAAAATCAGCTTTACAGGAAGGAGCCGCGGCCGCCGAAACGCTGCTTAAGGCTTATCAGGACCCAAGTTATGGGAGTAATGAGCTTGGCACCTTCCTTACTATGCCGGAGAGAACCGAACTGCTTAAATCACTGGAGCCCTTCTCCCTTCCCCCCGAGGTCAGCCGACAGACAGCATCCGGAGATATCACTGCCGACGCTTTATTAAAGCTGATCCGGCAGAAGTTAAACGAGGTTCCGGATACAGCCGTCAGGGAGCTGTTTACCTCAAAAGAATACCAGACTCTGCTTAAGGAAACGCTTACGTCAAAATGGGCTTTCACTCCGGATTCCCTGACAAAAAAGGATGAGATCGAAAGACATTTCGAGAGTCTGTCGCATGAACTAAACAAGCTTATGAATACCCTGGAACAGGCTGGCGGAAGCGGCGGTGGGACACCGGCACAGCAGGCGGGCAGGCTGCAGGACAATATTAGTTTCATGAAAACCTTAAACGAACTGTTCACTTATGTCCAGCTTCCCTTAAAGCTGCACGGTCAAAAGGCAAATGGTGAACTGTATGTATATACCAGGAAGAAAAGCGGGCGTACAGCCGGTGACGGCATCAGTGTGCTGCTGCATCTGGACCTGGAGCATCTTGGTCCGGTCGATATCCATATCGATCTGCATCACAATAATGTCATAGGGAAGTTTTACCTTAACGATGAAGCTGCCGGACAGCTGATAGCCTCCAATATCCAACTGCTGGAGGAAGCGCTGCAAAGAAAGGGTTACAGCCTGAATGCGGAAATTCTGGAACGTGAAAAGGATATCGATATCGTGAAAGATTTTATCGCACAGGATACCGCGGCCACTCCGGTCACCCGTTATAACTTTGATATCAGGGCATAGCCGTCCCCTAAACCGACAAGAAAGAGTTTCGCTTGCGGTTAATTTCCAATATGAAATAAAAATGGTCCCGTAAGTGACAGATATAAGCGGAAGCTATATCCGTCATTTACGGAACCCTACTATTATAATACAAAAGGTAAAAGAATTAATTTTCTATCAGGTATTTTTCCTCAAATTCATCAAATATGTACATCAGAACCGACGGCATCCCCACAAATTCCGCGCCGTAGCGCACCACATCGGCACCGGCACTTTCCCGGCGCACAATTCTGACAACCGTATAAAGGCAGGAATCCGCATCCCCTAACTGCAGCTTGGCGTTGAAATAGTAATCCAACGGCAGCTTGCTTTGTGATTCAAAACCGATTCCGCTTCTTGATATATCAAGCACTTCTATCGGAGCATGAACATTATCAACAATTACATTATCTTGTTTAAACAAGGAAGAAATATCCAATTTCAGATCAACCGGAAATCTCTTGCTTCGCCTTTTCTCATACATGTTATAATCCTCCTCTTCATTTGCGCTTACTTCACTCATTATAAACGATAACC
>JAEWSD010000102.1 GCA_023398615.1 Bacillota bacterium | reverse complement strand
AATATGCCGTCATAATGCCGTCAATTAATTTTTGCCGTCATTTTGACGTTATAATGAAGTCAATAAAATGTTTAGGAGGATTTTTAAATGCCATCAAATCAATCTAAGTTTACAATACGGGTAGATTTCGAGCTATTAAAGAAGTTTCGCTTTGTAGCAGAATATAATGCCCGGTCAGCTAATAAGGAAATTGAAGTGCTTATGAAAAAGCATGTTGCAGAGTTTGAGAAAGTGCATGGAAAGATAGAACCAGAGTATCATAGACAGTAATCACCTCTTCCACCGGCCGATATTTGGGCGAATTGTATCCTTATAGAATATGCAAAAAATTTAAAATACTATTGACAAGCTAACGTATAAGTGATACATATTTTATATGACCATTTTTAAATTAATAGTCGCTTGCTTTATTATAATGTTCAGAAAGGAATTTAATCTCAATGTCTCCGAAAATATTTGCGCTTCAGGAAAGAGAAGCCGCAAGGGTAAAAATGTTAGAAGCCGGTTTTAACTTAATCAAAGAGTATGGAATGACTCATGCTTCCGTTGACAAAGTTACAAAAGCGGTAGGATTAGGGAAAAGCACCTTCTATAACTTCTTTCCATCGAAAGAAATGTTTGTTTACGAGATTATGGAGAATCAGCGCGACCGGTCAAAACAGTTTTTTATGGACACGCTGGACGGAAGGGATAAGATGTCCGTTAATGAGGCAAAGGCATTTTTTAAAAAAATTATTTACAGCGAAAACAGTATCTATCAGTATCTTACCGCCGAGGATGAAAATAAGCTAAAGTCTGCTCTCCCTCCGGAATACCTTATGAATCCGGAAGCGGAAACAGCTGTTATGAATGGTTTGTTCCAGCACATGGAGGGTGTAAAAGAGAAGATTGATTACAAGGTTGTTGCTAACCTGATCAAAATTATGGCGCTTGCCATGTTACACCAGGATACTCTGCATGCCGACGCATTAACAAAAACGCTGGATCGTATCTATGACCTTCTTTTTTCCTGTATTTTTGAAGAAAGCACCTGACAGGCGCTTTTTTTACAGCAAAAAGTTAGTTAAAACTAACCAACATCAAATATTGAAAGGAGTAAAATACATGGCTAAGAATAGCAAAGCACCGAAACAAAAAACCGGCATTGCACGGCTGCTGGAGCTTGCAGGTCCGAAAAAAAACAAGCTTTTACTTGCCTGCCTCTTATCCGTGCTCTCATCAGCGGCACGGCTGGCACCCTTTTTTACCATCTATGGAGTAATGAGGGAGCTGCTTGTGTATTCCGTATCTTCCTCAGCCATAAATACGGAAAGAATAAATACACTGGTCCGGTATACCTTTGCCGCCGCACTTGCATATGGTATCTGCTCATTTTGTTCCTCCGCCCTGGCACACCGCTCTGCTTACGATATCATCTATGAGCTTCGGATAAAACTTATGGGTAAGTTAGGGCGGATTCATTCCGGTTATTTTACAGGAACCACACAAGGTGCAATAAAAAAAACCGTCTCCGATGACGTAGAGCAAATTGAAGTGTTCCTTGCCCATCATATAGCGGATATTGCGGCAGCCGTTGCCGCACCGGTTTTTACCTTCCTGTATCTCTTCCTGATGGATTGGCGGCTGGCACTTGTGACACTGCTGCCCGCGTTTATTTCAATCTTTTTACTGGGCAGCGGACTGAAAAATCCAAAAGGTGCACAGACGCAGGTTGACATACATAATACAAAAGAAAAAATGGACGGCACAATCGTGGAATATATTCACGGAATGCCTGTCATCAAGGTATTTAACCGCACTTTACATGCTTTCCGGCGGTTTGAGCGGGATATAACTTCCTATGTAAGCAGCGTGGAACGTACCGCCCGCCATTTTGCACCGAGTATGGGCGCATATTATACATTTTTTGGAGCCCAGCTGCTGTTTTTACTTCCGGCCGGCCTGCTGCTTCTTCCCACCGCTTCCTCTTACACGGACTTTCTGCCTCTGCTCCTGCTGTTCTTTCTGGTAGGCGGCGGGCTTAAGGAACCGATGGAAAATATGATGCAAATGGTATTGCACAGCAAGCGGATCACGGAAGGTGTGGTCCGGATTGATAAGATACTGCAGCAGCCCGAGCTTTCCGAAACAGGAGACGGCAATCCGCCGGTTTATGATATTACTTTTGAGAATGTATCATTTTCCTATGGGGAAGACAGCCTGCAGGCTGTGAAAGACATCCGCTTTCACCTGTCTGAGGGAACCGTTACCGGCATAGTCGGCCCCTCCGGCGGCGGAAAGTCCACACTGGCCCAGCTTTTATTGCGGTTTTATGAACCGCAGCGGGGCATTATCAGAATCGGTGGTGTTGATATCCATGAAATTTCTCCCGAACGGCTTATGTCATTGATATCCTACGTATTTCAAGATTCTTTTTTATTTCACGATACGGTGGAAAACAACATTCGTATGGGCAATCTGGCAGCTTCCCATGAGGCGGTGGAGCAAGCTGCCCAAAACGCAGGAATTCACGAAGTGATCCTGACGCTTCCCCAGGGTTATGATACGGTAATCGGTGAACAGGATTCCTATCTCTCCGGCGGCGAACGGCAGCGCATCGCCATAGCCCGGGTATTCCTGAAAGATGCTCCCATCCTCATTCTGGACGAAGCCACCGCATATGCGGACGCCGAAAACGAGGCCAAAATCCAGGAAGCCTTTGCAAGACTCTCTAAAAACAAAACCGTACTGATTATTGCTCACCGATTAAGGACGGTAGAAAACGCGAATCAAATTCTGGTAATAGACAAAGGTAAGCTGGAGGGCGCCGGTACGCATAGGGAATTACTGCGCAGCTGCCCTGTATACCGCGATATGGTGGATGCAAATGAGCGGAAGGACCGCTGGACAATTCAGAAAGGAGTGATTCATGCATGAAAAAATTCAGAACATGGTTTCATACCATTACTTTCGGTGAAACAAAGAGATATTTTAAACTGGCCCT
>JAEWSD010000090.1 GCA_023398615.1 Bacillota bacterium | reverse complement strand
GGGACAATATCATATGTCCTGATCAGACAAAACCCGACGCTGCCGGTTTGGAAAACGGCAATGTTATGCTGCAGCTGGATGAGATAAATCAGTACATAAAGAAACAAAATCTCTATGAATATAAAAGTAAAAGAAAGGTATTCGGAATGCACCTGGTTCACATTAAGCTTGCCCGAAATGGACTTGCCGTAGCACGCGGAATCGTAGCAATCGGGAATGTGTCAATCGGCTTAATCAGCATAGGAGGTATCGCTCTTGGACTGATAGGTATCGGAGGTATCGCTTTCGGAGCATTCGTCCTCGCCGGCCTTGCCGTCGGCGGAATTACATTCGGCGCTGTAAGCGTTGGCATAGCAGCGTTTGGCGGCGTTTCAATCGGTGTATATGCGGCAGGCGGTGTGGCGCTGGCTTCAAAAATCGCAATCGGCGGTGTAGCTTCGGGAAGCATCGCAATCGGGCAGGTGGCAGACGGCAATCAGGTATTGCAGGTTGATACGGTCACCAGAGAACAGATCAGAGCAGTCATATTAGAACAATACCCCGGCACCAATAAAATATTACTAAAATTAATTTTAACTTTTATTAAATATAGTTAATCCGGTAATTATAATTTTTGGGCAACAATCTTATTAATTGCATGATAATGCTTCGGTGCACCCGGATGTTCGTCTTCCAGCACAAACGACTTGAAATTCAAAATCTTCCAATCCTCGTAGAATTCTGGCAGTTCGCCTTCCTCCGCCAGACCTACGGCAAACTCCGCAATATCCGGGGATGCCGGAACCTTGCTCGTAAAGATCTGGACGATATGAATCCCTCCGGGATTGGTATGCTCCTTTGCCTCTCTGAGGAACCTTTGCCAGCCTTCCCTTGGTGCAAAATGAAGCGTTCCGTAGGTAATAAGCAGATCATAATTCTCCCGCCAGGGATAATTGCATAAGTCCTGTACGAACGCATTCAATATAATCCTGTTATCAGCCGCAATCCTCTTAACCTTTGCAATGGCATTTTCCGAAAGGTCAAACGCATTAATCCTGGTAAATCCGTTATGCGCCAGATAGAAAGCATTCTTTGCTTCGCCGCATCCGGCCTCCAGCACATTCCAATCCTTGTGAAAATGCCCTGCAAACTCTTTGACTTCCGGATTAGGCTCCGTTCCAAAAGCCGAAATCGCGTCATTCTTATAAGACTCCTCCCAAAATGGTACCTTAGTCATGTGAATACTCCTCCTGTAATCAGAAATTGAAATGTAAATAAATACATAATAATACTTATTCTTTCAAACTGCAATGAATAATTTACATTGATTCTCAGCAAGGCAGCACTTAGGTTAAAGTCTCTCCATCTCGGAAACACTCATAAACAAAGCATAGGGCTGCTTATCAGGAGAAAAACCCGTGTATTTTTTCAACAAAACATCCATCTCCTTATAAAAGGATTTTATGTCATCCGGAGACAGGTACAGTATCTCATTGTCCAATGCGGTCAATGTGCCGGGATCGGAAGAGCACGCATTATCTCGCAGTTTTCTGCCCAGTGCTTTTATAAAACAGTTTTTCGCCTCATTGAAAATATTTGCGGCAAACAGAAGCTTTTCACCGGTTCGTTCATCATCTGAATCCGTCATAAAATCTTCTCCCACGATCATACCGTCCACAGCAGGCTCATAATATGTCGCGGTAATTCCGTTGATGCTTTCCGTATGACTGATTCTAACCGCGCCGATTTCTTCAAGCTTGCGCAAATGAAAATGCGCAGAAGGCGCTTTAATACCCAAGCAATCCGCGATCGCCTTACCATGCATCGGTCTGCCTGCCGTCTGTAAAAGCTTGAAGATGCGCTGCCGCTGAGGGGAGGAAACGACCTTCAAATCTTCATTGGAAGAAACCGCCAGCAACCGGCAGCCATCTTGTTCCATGATTTTTCTGCCGTTTTGAGCGGTGTTTATTGATTTATCCAATACTTTGCCTCCTTCTATTCGCTGTTACCGCATTTTCTGATTCTATCCTGATCCGAAGGGATACCCTCCGGCACCTCTTCCCATTTGCCATCCCGGAACCGTTCATATCGTTTAAACGCACAGGGAACTCCCTTGGCAGCAAACAAGTCGGCACTGTCCATCAGCTGAAAATGCAAATGCGGTGCCGTGGAATTACCGGAATGACCGACTCGTCCCAAGAGTTCTCCGGCCTTCACCTCCTGCCCCACCGTTACGCAAATGGAGCCTCTCTGAAAATGTGCGAGCATAGCATAAGCATTTTCAGTTTGTATGATGATGTAATTCCCGCAGACCTGTTGGAGGTCATGCTTTTGTGTGTCAAAGAAAAAAGCATTTTTTAATACGACAAACATATCGGTAAGTAAATGAACTCTTTGCCTCTCTTTTAAGCCGTCCTTCACCGTGATGATTCTGCCGCCGCACGGAGCGTATACTTCCCGTCCCCATCCGTACCATTGCGAAAGAGGTATGCCTGACAGATAATAACGCCAGCTTTTACCGTGAAAGAACACTTTCGTCTTGCCCGACCAGTCAGCCATCATAAAATCAAAGGCATAACGCTGCCCCAATACGTCGGTACCATGACTGGGAATTCTCTTAGCAGGCGTATTCGGCGCAAACCACTCGCCCTCCATAGGAAAATCGGCTAAAATAGGATTAATTAATTCTAATTCATTCAATTGATATCCTCCTCCTAACAATTAGAACTATCATTATATTTTATATAACGTTATAATAACTATAACGCATAAAAATATATCAGTCAAGTCAAAAGAAGAGAATTAAAAAAATATATTATAAAAAATTAAAAAGAAAAAATATTCAAAATCAAATGGCCGGTCCTCCGGTCCAGGATACTTAAACAGAAAATTAGTCTGGTATCCAAAATCCCCTATATACTGTAGCTTCTATCGTCCTGCCGCAGCAAGAGGCCCGGGTAACTATTAATAAAGAGTTTTTCGTTTGCGAAGACGATAACTCCCCTATGTGCAGCCTGGAAAGACAACTTGTTGTCTTTCAGAGGATGCACATAGGGGAGTTATTGTTCGTAGCAACTGAAAAACTCTATTAATACTACCCGTACGGCCTCGAACTTGCAGTAACCCAGACTAGAACAGTACAGTCCTCTGCAACCTGAACTTGCAGTAAACTCGACTAGAACCGAATCGATCACCAGAAATCATAACCGTTTAATCCGCTCAATTGCTTCCAGCGTACTCTCATAGGTTCCGAAAGCGGTCAGCCTGAAATACCCTTCTCCGCTCGGTCCGAAACCGGAACCCGGAGTTCCCACCACATTCGCTTCCTTCAGCAAGTAATCAAAGAACTCCCAGGAAGTCATCTTATCCGGAGTTTCCATCCAGATGTAAGGTGCGTTAACACCGCCGGAAACATTGTAGCCGGCAGATTTCAAGCCTTCCAGAATAACCGATGCATTTTTCATATAATAGGTGATCTGTTCCTTCGTCTGCTTTTTGCCTTCCTCCGAATAAACGGCAGCACCTGCCGCCTGGATAATATAAGGAGCACCGTTGAATTTCGTGCCGTGGCGTCTTGCCCACAAGCTGTTCAGCATAACATCTCCACATTTAAGCTCCTTCGGAATTACGGTAAAACCAAGCCTGGTACCCGTAAAGCCTGCGTTCTTGGAAAAGCTTCTTATCTCAATCGCGCAGGTTTTTGCCCCGTCGCATTCATATATGGTATGCGGCACATCCTTTTCGGTAATATAGGCTTCATAAGCAGCATCATAGATAATGACGGCACCTGCTTTATTCGCGTAATTAACCCATTTCTGCAGTTCCGTTTTATTAATGGTTGACCCCGTCGGATTATTTGGAAAGCACAGGTAAATAATATCCGGCTCCTCCTTCGGCAGCTCCGGTGCAAAATCATTCTCCTTTGTACACGGCATATAAATGACATTGCTCCATTTGCCGATCTCAGGAATGTAATCTCCCGTTCTTCCCGACATGGCATTGGTATCAACATAAACCGGATATACCGGATCGCATACCGCAATACGGTTATCGGTATCAAAGATATCTCCGATATTGCCGGAATCGCTCTTGGCGCCGTCACTGATGAAGATTTCATCGATTGCGATATCAACGCCTCTTGCCATATAGTCATTTTGGGCAATTGCCGCTCTTAAGAATTCATATCCAAGATCGGGAGAATACCCCTTAAAGGTACCCTTTACCGCCATTTCGTCGGTTGCGGAATGCAGCGCCGCGATAACAGCCGGAGCCAGCGGCAAGGTTACATCTCCGATTCCCAGCCGGATAATCTTCTTATCCGGATTCGCTTCACTGAAAGCTTTTACCTTCTTAGCGATATCGGAAAACAGGTAACTCCCCGGTAATTTTAAGTAATTTGAATTGATCTTAAACATTTGTCATTCTCCCTTGGTATAGTATTTCTATAAATCCATTTCACCTTCAAAAACCGTAACTGCCGGCCCTGTCATGAAAATGGTGTCCTGGTTTCGATCATAACGTATCTTCAATTCTCCGCCAAGTAAACGGACGGTAACCGCATCCTCGGTAAAACCGTTGCGGATACATGCATAAACACTTGCGCAGGCACCGGTCCCACAGGCTAGTGTTTCTCCGGAACCGCGTTCCCATACCCGCATTTCGATTACATTACGATTTACTACATGAATAAATTCCGTATTCGTTCTCTCAGGAAATATGACATGATGTTCAAACAGAGGTCCCGCCTTTTCAATGTCCACGTTCTTGGTATCCTCTACAAATATTATAGCATGCGGATTCCCCATAGAGACGCAGGTCATCCTGTATTCCGTATCCAATACGGTTATCGGCATGTCAATAACCTCATTGCTGTCACTGATTACCGGTACAAGCTTAGCCTCGGTGATGGGTCTTCCCATATCTACCGTCACTTCCGTGACCTTGCCGTCCGTGACCATTAAATCCAGGTATTTGATTCCGGCGCCTGTTTCTATACTGATACGCTTCTTATCAGTCAAACCGAAATCATATACATATTTTGCGACACATCGTATCCCGTTGCCGCACATCTGGGAGCGGGATCCGTCTGCATTATACATATCCATCGTAAAATCAGCTTTTCCGGATGGCTTTATGAGTATCAGTCCGTCGGAACCTATCCCATAATGTCTGTCACTTACTATCCGGGCCGCTTCCGGTGCATTTTCTACCTTTTCTCTGAAACAATTAACATAAACATAGTCGTTTCCACAGCCCTGCATCTTGGTAAACTTCATATTAAGCTCCCGCCTGCGTGCCACGCATGGTTTGACCTTTCCTTGATTTTCTGTCGGAATTCATTCCCACAATTATATTATAGCAATTTCAGCCAAATGTAAAGACCTCGTTTTCTGAAAATTAGTTCCCGTGTTACTATTCAGCCTTACGGCCAAACTGTAAAAATACATTGTGTTAAAGGCCGGAATCTGTTCTTAACATGCTCAGAATCATTTCTGCCATTTCGACCATATTGGTCCCGCTGTCCATACTATTTTTCTGCAGATATCTGTGCGCCTCCTCCTCAGTCATGTTGTTCCGCTCCATCAGAAGCTGTTTTGCCTTCGCTATTGTTCGCTTATCCTCTTCCGATCTGACTTTAGGCTTATCTTTCTCTTTCTTTTTCTTTCTGGTATAGTTATAGCTCATCATCTGTAAAGTATTAAGCATATCCTGCATCTTGATCGGCATACTTAGACAGACGATACTGTTGTCCGTACATTCTTCCAGTTTTGCTGCAGAAGCAATCAACAGCATCTCAAAGCCCTTCGGCAGATAACCATTCAGTTCGCTGTAGTGCATATCCAACAGCCTGTATCCGCACAGGACGATCCCGCCATCCAGGTCATTTGCTATTCCGATTACCTGCGCTCCCGTCGTACAAGTAGCATTTACCTCGTATCCGTTTCTCATTAAGGCATTCTTAATGCTCATTGCATCTTCAATCTTTGGGAAAGCTATAATAATACTAAGCACATTTGATCACCTCCATCGCCTTGAATAAACCCGGCGGAACCGGCATTCCGCCTTGGTTACGCTGCCCGTTCCTAAATGCGATGCAAGTATTCATCCATCTCCCACTGAGAAACCTGTATGGCATACTGATTCCATTCCATCTTCTTTGCTTTCACATATTTGCCGAAGGAATCTTCCCCAAGTACATCTCGTATCAGCTCACTCTTCTCCAGGGCATTGATTGCCTCCTCCAGGCTTGCCGGCAAACTCTTAATGCCGAGAGAGTCCTTTTCATCCTGCGTCATAGTATAGATATTCTTATCGACACTTGCCGGCGGCACCAGTTTATTCTTTATTCCGTCCAAACCTGCCGCAAGGCAGACAGCAAGAGCTAAGTAAGGATTTGCAGACGGGTCCGGGCACCTGAGCTCCAGTCTGGTATTGGCTCCTCTGGAAGCAGGAATCCGGATCAGCGGGCTTCTGTTTGTTGCGGACCAGGCAATATAAACAGGTGCTTCATATCCGGGTACCAGCCTTTTGTATGAGTTTACCAGCGGGTTCGTAATTGCCGTCATTCCATTGATATGCTTCATTAAGCCTGCGATAAAATGATAAGCATCCCCGCTCAGACCAAGGCTTCCGTTCGGATCATCAAATACGTTCCTGCCGTCCTTGCTAAGGGACATATTTACATGCATACCGGAACCGTTGACACCGAATCTTGGCTTCGGCATAAAGGTAGCATGAAGCCCGTGTCTTTTCGCAATAGTCCTTACGACCAAACGGAAGGTCATAATATTATCCGCCGTTTTCAAAGCATTATCATACTTAAAATCTATCTCATGCTGTGCCGGAGCGACCTCATGATGGGAAGCTTCTATCTCGAATCCCATATCTTCCAGAGTAAGAACCATTTCTCGTCTTGCATTCTCACCGAGATCCAGCGGACCGACGTCAAAATATCCGCCGCGCTCCAAGGAGATGTTAGTCGGCTCACCGCTATCCTCAAGATTAAACAGGAAAAACTCACATTCCGGCCCCACATCAAAGGTGTAACCTAATTCTTCCGCCTCTTTCACAACCTTCTTCAGAATATACCTCGGATCACCCTCATACTGCGTGCCATCCAGCCGGTACACATCGCAAAGAAATCTGGCAACCTTTCCCTGCTGCGGTCTCCAGGGGAATATTTCGAACGTATCCAGATCCGGATGCAGGTACATATCCGATTCCTCAATGCGCACGAAACCCTCTATGGAAGAGCCGTCAAACATGCATTGATTATCAAGTACTTTCTCTAACTGGCTGGTCGTAACGGCTACATTCTTAAGATTTCCAAAAATATCGGTAAACTGAAGTCTTATAAATTCAACATCCTCTTCCTTTACCATGTTAATAATATCCTGTTTCGTGTAACGTCTCATAATCCTTCTCTCCCTTTAAAATAAATATAGTACTATAAGTATACACCAGTTACCGTTAAATTACCAAAAAAAAACGAAGGTGTCCTCTCTCAAGAACACCTTCGCCATGTTGTAACTATGATAACAGCCACTTTTTTATTTGTCAATACTCTTAATAAATATTCATTATTCAATCAGTCCGGTTATGCAGACATTCAGATAATCCTTATCATTTTTCAGATCAATGATTCTGCCGCCTTTCGCTTCCCGTATTACCGGTCTCAGCACACAGTCAGAATAATTCCGTATTACAACACCCCTGGCCCCGTCACTTAATTCCACAACGGCACCCACCGGATATATTACAATACACTTCATAAAGCTCTCGATAACCTGCCAGTCATATAGCCGGTTACCGTCACCCATAAGAAACTCAACCGCCTCGGACGGCGAGAAAGCCTTCCTGTAAGCTCTGTCGGAGGTCATCGCGTCATAGGTATCCGCAACTGCCAGTATTCTTCCGAATAAGGTAATCCTTTCACCGGTTAAGCCATGCGGATAACCGCTGCCGTCATATCTTTCATGATGCTGCAAAACCGCTGTTTTGGAGATATTGCTGAATTCTTCGTTATCCGAAATCATATCATATCCGAAAGCGGCATGCTGCTTCATCAGATCATATTCCTCTTTTGACAGCTTGCCCGGCTTATCAAGTATCTCCAATGGGATTTTTTTCTTGCCGATATCATGCAGTATACCTGCCGCACCTAACTGTATCAGTTCTTCGCGTTCAAAATCCAGCTTGACACCTATGCTTACGGACAGGATTCCTACATTGACACAATGCATATAGGTATATTCATGATGTCCGCGCAAACGGTTCATATTAATGACAACATTGCCGTTTGAAATAATCCTGTCTACTATTTCCGTAATCAAAGGTTCCATTTCAGCGATATTCGCATTATGAGTCACTATATATTCCAGTCTTGCAGCTATTGATTCACGGAATTGTTCATCTACCACATCGTCAATATAGATGCTTTCCGATTCATCCTTGATATATACACCAACGTACTTCTGTTCCTTTAGCTTATCCAGGATTCCTTCCGTAATCACATAGTTTTCCCTCAATAAAATAGTCCCTTGATCGTCACAGAGAGGTCTTGCTAAACGGGTACCGGGTACAATATCCTCTATAGAAAGAAATCTCATCTTTTGATCCTCCACGTATCATTAAAATGATGGCA
>JAEWSD010000081.1 GCA_023398615.1 Bacillota bacterium | reverse complement strand
CAGATGAAAGCAAAGGTATTCAGGAATTTCCTTTCCTCCTGCTCCTTTATCCCGGGGAAGGTCTCCTTGGATTTATCATATTTCCTAATTACGTCCTTAAGAAGCACATCCATCTGTTCCCTTTCGTAGCTGAACACTTCCTTGTAGATAGCTTCCAGACCCATGTCGGAGCTGCCGCCGTAGTATTTTTCGGTCAGAGGATTGAATATGTGCTGAATGTCACTGATAGATAGTATATTCTTAAAATAATAAATGAAAATAAGCAGCAGTATATGCTCTTTCGAGTACTTCTTTTTATTTGGAGAAGGCAGTAAATTATTCTTGGTATAGTTATTGATCATGGTCTTGGTAAGTAACTTGTCTTCCGTAAAACGTTTGGAAGACTTTAAATGCTCGTCCATGAAGGTGGTAACCTGATCCATATACAAATCTATATTAGGAATATCATCCGGATCGATATAATCCAGCTGTTTTAATTTATTCATTATATTTTCGAGAAACTCCTTATTACCTTCATCCATGACAATCACCTCACATGTCCATTATAAGGTATTTAATTCCGGATGTAAACAGTATTTTATATTATAGGGTTACATAACGTAACAGTTCAGCCTATGATATCGCGAGGCGTTTTTTGTGAGTGCAGCGCAGTGAAAGCTATGTTGTAAGATCACATAATTTTACCGTGTATACCCGTAAAAGCCATACCGGGCTTCGGGTATATGGAGACCTTCCTTCACGATTTGCCGTATAACACATATACTGATATAATAGTTTTATTCTTTGATAATCTGAAAGGCGGCACTATGACAGGAGAAGAATTAGTGACCTTTATCACTGCTCTTTCCATCGCTATCGCAAAAGACAAAACCATTGATGAGCTATCACTGACAGCAGCCATATTTACACAGCTTGGCGATACGCTGGCAACAATCGCCGCCCGCAGACAGTGCCTGGAAGCAAATGCAGATGCCAATAATGATGCGGATAGCAAGGACTGCAATCATCCGTATCCTCCCTCCTGCCCACCTCCGTGCGACGCGCACAGGCGCCCGGACTGCGGCGATTACTGATGGATTTTTTAACACCGCGCTTTTGCGCCCGGAACTTTTATTCCTCCTGGACCATGTCAGGTTTCGCTCGGGTAACGGTTGAACAGACCTGTCATTCATGCTATAATGAAACATATATTCTGGAGCAGGATGCGGAACGAGTTAAGGCAGAATAATTTTTCCTACTAATATACAGTTAAATATTTAATACATTACATACGTCAGGTGGTAAAGCAAATGAGCATATATGATACACTTAATCCGGAACAGCGAAAAGCGGTGGAGCACGATAAGGGACCGCTGCTGATACTTGCAGGTGCCGGTTCGGGCAAGACCAGAGTACTTACTCATCGGATCGCATACTTAATGGAGCACAGGGATGTAAACCCGTGGAATATACTGGCGCTGACCTTTACAAATAAGGCTGCCAATGAAATGCGTGAGCGTGTTGACAGGATTGTCGGGTACGGTTCCGAAAATATCTGGGTAAGTACCTTTCATTCAACCTGTGTCAGAATTCTTCGCCGGTGGATTGATCTGATCGGCTATGACCGGAGCTTCACGATATACGATACGGACGATCAGAAGACCCTGATGCGCGAGGTCTGCAAGTTTCTTAATATAGATACCAAGAACTATAAGGAGAGGACCCTGCTCTCCGTGATATCCTCCGCCAAGGACGAATTAATCACCCCGGAGGAATATGAGCTGAACGCTGTCGGCGATTTTGTGAAGACAAAATTTGCCGCCGTATACAAGGAATACCAGAAGCGTCTTCACAGTAATAATGCTCTGGATTTCGACGACTTAATATTTAAAACGGTGGAACTCTTCCAGGCAAGCAGGGAAGCTCTGGCCTATTATCAAAACCGTTTCCGCTACATTATGGTGGACGAGTATCAGGATACCAATACCGCCCAGTTTAAGCTGATCAGCCTTATGGCGGACGGGGTAAATGAAGAGGGAAAGAAGGAACATAACCTCTGCGTAGTAGGCGATGACGACCAGTCCATATATAAATTCCGCGGTGCGAATATTTATAATATACTGAATTTCGAGAAGGAATACCCCCATGCCTTGGTCATCAAACTGGAACAGAACTATCGTTCCACCAAGCGTATCCTGGAGGCTGCCAACGAGGTAATATGCAATAACACCGGCAGAAAGGATAAGCACCTGTGGACGGACAATTCGGAAGGGGAGCCCGTGCGCTTCACGCAGTTTGATCGTGATTATGAGGAAGCGGAAAGTGTCGCTTCCGAGATTGCACAACATGTTTCCTCCGGGGAAGCGGCATATAAGGATTTTGCCGTATTGTACCGGACGAATGCGCAGTCCCGTATCCTGGAAGAAAAGCTGATCTTCAGAAACATACCATATAAGGTGATCGGAAGCATCAACTTCTATGCCAGAAAAGAGATAAAGGATCTCCTCGCCTATCTGAAAACAATAGATAACGGACTGGACAACATCGCGGTAAAGCGGATCATAAATATTCCGAAGCGCGGTATCGGCCTTACCTCTATCGATAAAATAGATGATTTTGCTAACCGCAGCGCAATCAGCTTTTATGAAGCGCTGAAACGGGCGGAGTTTATTCCTTCCCTCGGCCGTGCAGCCGCAAAGATATCTCCCTTTGTGGGCTTGATCGAAAGCCTGAAATCCAGGTTATCTTCTCCGGAATATTCGCTGATGGATTTAATGGACGAGCTTCTGGAGGCCACCGGATATATTGATGAGCTGGAGGCTCAAAGTCCGGAGGACGCGGAGGACCGAATTGAAAATATCGGAGAATTAAAGAGCAAGCTGGCGGCATACGAAGAGAATGCGACGGAACAGCCGACGCTGAGCGGATTCCTGGAAGAAGTAGCGTTAGTTGCGGATATCGACAGTCTGAATGAGGATAATGACGTCGTCGTACTTATGACCCTGCACAGTGCGAAAGGTCTGGAATTCCCGTATGTCTACCTTTGCGGTATGGAGGAAGGCCTCTTTCCGAGTTATATGTCCATCAATGCGGATGATCCGGTTACCGAGATTGAGGAAGAACGCAGATTGTGCTATGTGGGGATAACCAGGGCCATGAAGCGTCTGGCTTTAAGCGCGGCTTCCATACGTATGATGCACGGCGAGTCACAGTACAACCGCCCTTCCCGTTTCATAAATGAGATTCCGCGTTACCTGCTTACTATGGAACGCAATCCGTTCCGTGCGAATCCGTTAAAAAGCTATTCCTTTACAAGCCTGTCCGACGGCGCGGACGGCAGGCTCCGGCCCGCCGGGGTTATGCCTGCTGATAAAAAACGCGGCGCATCACGTTCAGAGACTTATAGCAATCCACAGGCTTCAGGACACGGTACCTCCTCCGGCAAATTAAACGATACGGTTTTCCAGAAACCTTACAACGCTGCCGTGAAGCAGTTCGAGGGGAGCAATCTGGGACGGATCGATTATGGAATCGGCGATACCGTACAGCACATTAAATTTGGAGTCGGCATCGTAACAAATATCAATGCCGGCGGTAAGGATTATGAGGTGACGGTTGATTTTACGGATTACGGTATAAAGAAAATGCTTGCATCCTTTGCAAAATTAAAAAAAATATAATCTTTGTTTATACGAATCGCTTAATTTTCATGCATTTTCCAGAATAGCTATAGTAAAAAGTATCAATTCGTGGTATACTAGGGTAGAGATGATTTTAATTACTTACGAAAGGACGTGCATCTATGAATAATAAATTGGAAGAATTATGGAATGCGGCAAAACTCGGTGAGCTGCTTCATAAGAAGGAATATGAACAGAAAAAGAGGACAAACACCATTCTTACCGTCCTGGCGGTGATCGGTGCAATTGCCGCGGTAGCTGCCATTGCTTACGCGGTTTACAGATACTTTACTCCGGATTACCTGGAAGATTTCGAAGATGATTTCGACGACGATGATTTTGATGACAATGAACCGGATACCTGTGACTGTTCTTTCGATAAAGAGGACAAACCGGCTGATGCCCAAGCAAATGAAGCTGCACCAAATGAAGAATAAGAATAATATATGGAAGGTACCCATCATTTAGAAGATGAGTACCTTTTCAATTTGCATATTATTTCCCTGCCGCCTTCCTGGCATATTCCGTAGTGATAAGCGTATCGTAAGGAACCTTTACGTCAAGGACGCCCGCTTCCGCCAGAATATTCTGCAGCAGCGTAAAGCTGTCTTCCTCAAAGATTACATTATCCTTCCAGGTATTCTGATCATAATATCTCTTTACAATCATGGTAACCGTCTTAAGATCGGTTTCCGGGAACTGCGGCGCGATTACCTTGGCAATCTCCTCCGGTTCATGTGAATTCACATAATCCATGCCTTTCTGGATTGCATTCGTGAATTTCTGGATAATCTCCGGATTCTTCTTCATGTAGCTTTTCTTTGCCGAGTAAGCGGTATAAGGAACCATGCCGCTTTCCACTCCAAGCGATGCCACTACCTTACCGGAGCCTTCCAGTTCAAGGGCGGTTGCCGCCGGTTCAAATTCAACGGTATAGTCACCGGTTCCTGCGGCAAATGCCTGTGAGGTAAGCCCGAAATCGATGTTTTGAATAATTGTGAGATCAGCTGCAGGGTCTATCCCCTGTTTTTTCAGGATATACTCGAATACCATCTGGGGCATACCGCCGGCCCTTCCGCCGATCACAGTCTTGCCCTTTATGTTATCCCAGGTAAATTCCTCATTTTCATCACGGGATACGAGAAAATTACCCGCACGCTGCGTCAGCTGTGCAAAATTAACCGCGTAATCTTCCTCCCCTTCCTTGTAGATATAGATGGAAGCTTCCGAACCCATAAATCCTATGTCGGCCTCTCCGGAAAGAAGCGCTATCATTGTCTTGTCGGCTCCCAGGCCGTTTACCAGTTTCACATCAAGGCCTTCATCTTTAAAATATCCCAGTTCTATTGCCGCATACTGAGGTGCATAAAAAATAGAATGTGCTACTTCATTCAACCGAACCTTTGTCAGGTCACCGTCACTTTTGCTGCAACCGGATAAAAGCACTGCGGTAAGAACAAATACGACCAGTGCTGCTAACCCCTTCTTCATTTTATGTCTCCTTGGAATTAAGCTGTTACAATATTTATATTTTTATGAGAGACACTTTGTGCATGTACAAATCAGATTTAT
>JAEWSD010000057.1 GCA_023398615.1 Bacillota bacterium | reverse complement strand
GACGTTGGCAAATGAGGTTGGTGCCAAGGTGGAAACCATTTATACGATGGAAGGCAATGAGGACGATTTGACATATCTGGAACGTATTGAAGATAATCTGGCTAAGATTTATGAAAGTTTAAAATAGACTGCCAAAAGACCAAGGTAAGTATTCTTAATGAATACGGATTTATGAAATAGAACATACTTAAACTGAACACAACAACCTAAACAGGATATCATGAGAGAGGAGAGTCGGCATGCCGAAGGACAGTCAGCCGGATAACAAAAAAGCACGGGTTAAAAAAGCAGACGGACAGACACCGATTACGCGTGAGAACCAGAATAAAGGCAGAAATGCCAAGAAGCAGTCTATAGAGAACAACGATGTTTGACCGGAGGTAATGTGAAGAAAAGCCGTCCGTTATTTGAGATGCGTAAAAGAGGCGCAGGAATGGGGTGAGTTATGGCAAAGGCAGGAATGAGGCGGCCGGACCCGCAGGCTTTCCACGGAACGGAAGGGACTAAGAGAATGCATATTACGAAAAATGATGCGGAACCGGTTCCGGAAATCCAGGGCAAGGCAAAGGCCGGACATGAGAAAGCAAACCGGGTAAAACCGGACGACAAGTGGTAGATATATTGAATTATTTTTACTGAAGCACTTTAGTGACGCTGGCAGTAGGATACGGTATCCTGCTGCCAGCCTGTGCTTTCTTTATTTTTGCTTTGGACATTGTTCCTTTAAGAATGTTACAAAATCAGACATTGGTAAAGTACGTTCGAAGCGGAGAGGAATTCTATATAAGTTACAGTGGCTGATAATAAGCGCATCCAGAATAGCCCAAATTACAGGTACTAACTGATTATTACTATTTTAAAATGTTGGCCGCTTACCGATAGTTATGGTAGGCGGTTTTTTGTCGTATAGGGAAATTCGTCCTATACGATAAAAAGCGCTCCGCTATGGGTGCGCACTCGCGCATATGGAAGTTTACCGGCAAAGCCGGCCGCGCTCGGCGCGAGAGTTTGCTCTTGGCAAACTCTTTGTTTTCTGATCAGCGGAAAGCTGTAAATATTATTATTGAAGATCGATATAATATTTAATACGCAGCATTATAAATAGAGGAATATTCTATTTGAAACTGTTTGTTAGGAAAGCTGAATTGTGCTAATATATTAGTATCAGATACAATAACTAAATAACGGAGGATACCGTATGACAACCTTTGAAGAATTATATCGCAGATTAGTTAAGGAAACTCTTGAATCATCATCCGAGGCACCGGATTTGTCCGAATATGACCCCCATCACCTGGATTGCTTACTGAATCCCGACAAGTATGGCCCTGTTATCCGTTTAGGGGATTGCAACTGTGCGCCAAATGAACGGACGGCTTGTTCGGAAAGCTGCATATTCGGAGCTATGGTACCGGATGAGGGCGGAATGAAAATTGATAAGGAGCTTTGTGTCGGCTGCTCGGCCTGTATTGATAACTGTAAATCGGGGAAGCTGACTGCCAGCCGTGATATTATACCGGCCCTTAATGCGGTGCGGAACGCAAAAGGCCCCGTATATGCATTAATTGCACCGGCATTTTTGGGACAGTTCACCAGCGAAGTAACTCCGGGAAAACTTCGGTCGGCTTTCAAGAAGCTGGGGTTTGACGGGATGATAGAGGTGGCATTGTTTGCCGATATCCTGACATTAAAGGAAGCCCTTGAATTTGATAAGAATATTCTCGAGGAAACGGACTATCAGCTCACCAGCTGCTGCTGTCCGATGTGGATTGCAATGATACGGAAGGTGTACAGCGAATTAATGCCGCATGTACCGGGTGCCGTATCTCCCATGATCGCGGCAGGAAGGACGGTAAAGCATCTGCATCCGGATGCGCTGACCATATTTGTCGGTCCCTGCATTGCCAAGAAGGCGGAGGCCAGAGAAAAAGATATTGAGGATGCCGTCGATTATGTACTGACATTTCAGGAGGTTCGGGATATCTTTGAGTTTGCACATATTGAACCGGAATTGATGGAGGAAAGTGAAAAGGACCATTCCTCCAGGGCGGGGCGGATCTATGCGCGGACCGGCGGTGTCAGCGAGGCCGTGGAGAAAACGGTTAACAGGCTTAATCCAAACCGCAGGATCACGGTACGTACCCAGCAGGCAGACGGAGTACCGGCATGCCGCGAAATGATCAATAAGCTGCGGAATCATGAAACAAATGCCAACTTTTTTGAAGGAATGGGCTGTGTCGGCGGGTGTGTCGGCGGACCCAAGGTAATGATAGACCGTAATGAGGGCAGGGAGCATGTCAATGCTTATGGTGACACGGCAACCTATCCGACCCCGATCGACAACCCGTATGTGATAGAATTGCTGCACAGGCTCGGTTTTGATACGGTAGAGAGCCTGCTGGAACATAGTGATATTTTTACCAGAGATTTTACCTGACACTCTGATCCATATATCTGACATCAATAACTGTGACTTTGTCACAGTTATTTCAGACTGTAGACAAAGTCCCGGGCATCCGCCCGGGATTTTGCTTAAAAAGTGTCAAAAAGTTCAGTATCTATACGGACTTGAAGGCACTTTTCTGATATAATAGGAGTATCAAGACAAGGCGGT
>JAEWSD010000249.1 GCA_023398615.1 Bacillota bacterium | reverse complement strand
TAACTGTTCGTCCGTCAGCTGCCTGTGGGTGGTGCTTGCGGGATGGAGCACGCATGTCCTTACATCGGCCACATGTACCACGATTGCAGCTAATTTCAGATGATCCATGAGCTGTACGGCAGCTTCCCTTCCGCCCTTGACTCCAAAGGATATGACACCCGAGGTTCCCTTCGGCATATATTTTTTCGCAAGAGAATAATATGGATTGCCCTCCAGACCAGGGTAATTCACCCATGCGATCCTGTCATCGGCTTCCAGCCATTTTGCAACCGTCAGCGCGTTGCTGCAATGGCGTTCCATTCTTAAATGCAGGGTTTCAAGCCCAAGGTTTAAGAGAAAGGCGTTATTGGGAGACGGGGTCGAGCCAAGGTCCCTCATAAGCTGAACCCTTGCCTTCATTATGTAGGCGCTTCTGCCGCAGGCCTCCGTATAAATCATGCCGTGATAGGAATCATCCGGAGTGGTAAGCCCCGGGAATTTGCCGTTATCCCAGTTGAAATTACCGCTGTCCACAATAACTCCGCCAAGCGCTACGGCATGCCCGTCCATATATTTGGAAGTCGAATGCACGACGATATCCGCACCGAACTCTATCGGCCTGCAATTGACCGGAGTAGCAAAGGTATTGTCAACAAACAGAGGCACGCCGTTCCTGTGTGCCAGCCCTGCAAACTTCTCGATATCCGTTACCACCAGTGCCGGATTGGCTAAGGTTTCCGTGAATACAAGCTTGGTATTCTCCCGGAAGGCCGCCTGCAGCTCTTCCTCCGGAGCGTCCGGATTCACAAAGGTGACCTCGATTCCAAGCTTCCGTAAGGTTACTGCAAACAGATTCGTAGTACCGCCGTAGACCGCGGCAGAAGATATCATGTGGTCGCCGGAGCCGCATATATTTAAGACTGAGATCAAGCTTGCAGCCTGCCCCGAAGAGGTGCATAACGCGCCGACGCCGCCCTCCAGTGCCGCAATCTTCCTTTCCACGGCATCAACGGTGGGGTTTGCCAGCCTGGTATAAAAGAACCCGTCCTCCGCCAGATCAAACAGCCTTCCGACCTGTTCACTGGAATCGTATTTATAAGTCGTACTCTGGTAAATCGGCAGTACTCTCGGCTCCCCGTTTTTCGGCTGATAGCCTCCCTGGATACAATTCGTATCGATATGATAATTACTCATTTCTTTCGCCTTTCTCTTATAGTTTTAATAGATGATTAGAGTGTCAAAAGGTGTTCTGAATGAATATCAGCGTATATATATTCAATTTAGCTGCCTTACCCTCGGGCACTATATTTTTACAAGCCTCTATCGGCTCAAAAATCAAGCAGATCAGCTTGATTTTTGGCCAGAGTCTTGACGAAATATTAACAGTGTCCTCGGCCGGTCGACGCAAAATTGAATATATTTGCGCCGGTATTCATAAAAAATACTATGAATGGCCCTTTTGACACTCTAATTATAGATTTATTATAATGGGAATATTTTTGTTTTGTCAATATTCTGCAAATTACCGACCAGCGAAAAGCTGCACCGTTCCCGTACCAGATATTTCCTGGCGAATTCCATTACTTCCCCGGAAATTACTTCATTTACCCTTTCGATCGTTTCCTCAATGGGCGTGATATAATCCTTGAACAGGATCGCCTTGCCGTTACTGTTCATCCTGTTCTTGGCACTCTCATTGCCAAGAATAAGCTCCGTCTTAATCTGCTCCTTCGTCATGGTCAGTTCATCTTCCGTAAGGCCGTTCTGCTTTAGCTCTTCGATCACGCCAAAGATATTGGCGACTACCGGTAGCAGCTGGTTCGGATTCATTGCCCCGTACACATGCAGCAATCCCGCGTTTTTAAATGCACTCCCATAGGAATAGATGGAGTAGGTAAGGCCCAGGTTCTCCCGGATCACCTGGAACAGCCTGGAATTGATACTGCCGCCGAATACGGCATTCAATACGGTCAGTACGTATTTCGCATCGGAATCCGCTTCTACGGATTCAAAGGCCAGGTTAAGATGGAGCTGTTCCACATCTTTCTTCTTCCGGTAAACGATCGGGCGGTAAACCGGCGCGGAGCAGTCCGGCTGTCTGTTTCCCTTTGGTATGACTGCAAAATGGGCCTCTAAGAGGTCCATGATCTCTTCCTCGTTAAAATTCCCGGCAACGGATATTACCATATTGCCTGCGACATAGTTCCTGCTCATGAAATCAAGGACTTCCTGCCTCGTTACCGCCTTTACCGCTTTCTTGGTGCCGGATATCTGATAACCTAACGGATGATTGTCCCATACCTTCAGCTGCAGCATCTCATGTACCAGATCCTCGGGTGAATCGTCGTACATATCAATTTCTTCTATAATTACTCCCTTTTCCTTTTCCAATGATTTCTCATTGAAAAGGGAATGATTCAGCATATCACCGATGATTTCAATTGCAATGGGCAAATGTTCATCCAGGGTGATGGCATAAAAGGAGGTACATTCCTTACTCGTATAGGCATTGATATCTCCGCCTATCCTTGCCATGTCATCGGCAATCTGTTTTGCGGTCCTTTTTTCAGTTCCTTTAAAAAGCATATGCTCAATTATGTGTGAAATGCCGTTATTATCAGGGTTCTCGTTGGAAGAACCTACCTTTACCCATAGGCCGAAGGCTGCACTTCTAAGATATGGCATCGTTTCCAGAACAACGGTAATCCCATTTGACAGTTTGTT
>JAEWSD010000201.1 GCA_023398615.1 Bacillota bacterium | reverse complement strand
CGGTCGGTATGGCGAATCTCCCTGACCGTACCGACCCTTGAGGTAATCCGTTTACTCTGGGGAAAGCAGCCGGACATGGCAACCGCGGGTTCAATGATATAATAGTAACTCGAAGGAGAATAGCGTTCTATGATTGTCACTTTATCATTCTCATGGACCAGACCCTGCCGCTCCATCTTAAATTCTACCTCTCTCATTTCATCACTCTTCTCCTGTCATTCGTCTAACTTCGAAATAAAGAAATATTTACGTATCAAAAACAAAAGTGCAATGGAAACCACACCGATCAAGTTCTCCAATGCCGTAGTATGCTCAACAATCATCTGTCTTGCAATTGCAAACAAAAGCACCTCCACAACCGTACCCAGATTACTGTTGCAAAGCATTTTCAGGAATTCCAAGCCGATTATAATATTAAAAGCGATTCCTAAAAATTGCTGTAAAGAGTCCTCTTTCATCGGGTCCAGAAACAACTCCCTTAAGCCGAAAAATAAGTTATACATGGAAATCAATATGGCAGCAACAATAATAAATCCGATAAAAATCTCAAAATATACGGTGTATTGATATAGCTTTTTCTGTATTTTATATTTCATCATCTTCTCCGTAGATATTACTGTTATGATAATATTGGCATGATATCGGAAACATCGAGTCTACATCTCATTCTGATATTTTATCATATAAAAGGCACATAGTATATGATAAAATATAAATACCCCAATGATAATCAGAATAAGCCAGGTTGGAGAACCCAACAGAATATTCAGATAAGCAATACCCATTATCAGCCATTGGGTTATATCCGCAGATTTTGCTTTTGATTTGTTGCGTATGGCAACATTTCTCTCATCATGGTAATCGATCTCATTCTGCCTTTTAATTGCGGGCTCTTTTTGTTGGATATGCCACATAATAAGATTGCTGACGCTCATTCCTGCTAATCCCGCTCCAACCCCAAGAAGTACACCGGATATTGATTTTAACTGTCTCAGACTTAAGAATCCCTCCATACCATCCAGTCTTAATGCCTGTGAGGCACCGAGCATAGCAATACCAAGCACCAAAGTTATAATATAGTATGACCTTGATTTAATCATTTTCTTCCTCCTCTTCATAAATAAAGATATCCTCAATACTCATCTTAAAATAACGTGAGATTTTAAATGCAAGTATTATCGACGGGTTATATCGCCCGTTCTCCAGAGAGCCGATTGTCTGTCTTGATACTTCCAGAATATCAGCAAGTTCTTCCTGCTTAATACCGGCCTGCTTTCGGATTTCCTCCAACCTGTTTTTCACAGCTGATCTCCTCTCTCAAATAAGTTAATCGATTTTACTTTAACCAATACCCAATTTAATTACAGCAATGGAAAGTTAACTTTACATTCACATTATATAATATGAAAAAATAAATGTCAAGTATACTTTCCATCTTTATAATTAAAAAATTCATCCGTTTATGTCATCACAATGATTAACTTACGATTCTCTTTAATCAAACACAATTAAACTATATAAAGTGCAGTTTAATTTACATAAATTAATTACGGAAACTAATTTCATTTTTGTTTACATAAATTCATTATGATTACCAGCTGAATACTATCAACTACCGATTAAAACGGCAACAACATAAAATGGATGATGACAGAAGGGTCACAGGAAAAAACTTGAAACACACAAAAAACTGCGCAAGAACGAAGAAAAAGACAGGATGGCATATGCCGGCACCATACCGCTATTGCCATCCGGTAACGGGAAGCATCATTTACACTATTCGTTCGATGAATAGTAAGGCACAATGATGTAACAGCCTTCATAAATAGTATCGGATGTTAAACGGTTTGTTTTCTTAATTTCCTTTATATATGTATTGATATCCTCATAGTCTTCCGTAATATACCGGTCTGCGATACTCCATAAGGTATCCCCTTTTTCAATTCTGACACTGGTAACCAGCTTCCGGCTTGAAGACGCTCTTTGAGCCGTTACCCTTGTTGTAATGATACCGCAAGAAAGTATTATAATACAGAAAGCGAGCAGACAGATAATGATCCGGACTTGGTTCTTCTCAAAATAATGAACCAGCTTCCTTAAAAGTATTCCTCTTGCATTTACTCCCGCATAATTAACATGATCCATGATTCTTCCTCCCTCATACTTTCTTAGATGATTTAAAAAAATGATTCCAAAATAATACCGTAATACCGGACTGTAATGAGTACCGTATATATTTTCCCGAACATATGGTACGAACATTTGTTTTGTTTATGCTATTATTATACAGTGCGAACATTTGTTTGTCAATAACTATCTTTAAAATTAGCGAACATAAGTTTTGCATTTTAAAAAAAGTTATGATATAATGTATAAAACACTACGATTGGAGGTACTGTTATGAGTTATGGCAAGATCAGCGCAAAGCAGAAGGAAATACTGGAATATTTGAAATCACAGATTATCAGCAGAGGATACCCGCCTGCGGTACGCGAGATATGCGAAGCAGTTAAGTTAAAATCGACTTCATCCGTTCATTCCCATCTTGAGACTCTGGAAAAAAACGGTTACATCAGGCGTGACCCTTCAAAACCACGCGCAATTGAAATAATGGATGATATTTTTAATCTGACAAGAAGGGAAACGGTCAACGTACCTATTGTCGGCACCATCACGGCCGGCCAGCCGATTCTGGCTGTTGAGAATATAGAAGGATATTTCCCGATCCCAACCGAATATATGCCGAATGAGGAAACCTTTATGCTTAAGGTCAAGGGAGAAAGTATGATAAATGCCGGTATTTTTGACGGCGATAAGATTCTGGTCAAGAAACAGCCAACAGCTTCCAACGGAGAAATCGTAGTTGCATTAATAGATGACTCCGTCACTGTAAAGACTTTTTATAAAGAAAACGGCTACTACAGATTACAGCCGGAAAACGATTCGATGGATCCGATCATTGTACCCGAATTGAACATATTAGGAAAAGTAATAGGATTATTCCGGATATTCCAATAATCCTGTTACCGTACATAACCTTTTTAATATACGTCAGAATGCCCGCCGACCTTCACCCGATTCCGGTCAGCGGGCGTTTATTTATTGTACAGGAAAGTTTGTTCTATCCGTTGTACTAAGCTTCCAGCTGTTCCTTCGACACGTTTTTTCCGTCCCGCCAGATTCTTTCCAAATCGTAAAACAGTCTGTCTTCCTTTGAGAATATATGAACCACCACATCACCGTAATCCATTAGAATCCAGTTAGTGGAGCGTACTCCTTCGATCCGTTTCGGATGATATCCGTTCTTGTCCAGTACCTCCTGGACGTTATCCACCAAAGCCTGGACCTGGGAACTGTTCGTCCCGTTTGCAATAATAAAGTAATCGGCAATAATTGATATGTCGCCGATTTCCAAAACTGTTATATCTTCCGCTTTTTTCTCATCCAAAGCTTCATAAGCCAGCTTTGTGATTAATTTTGATACGTCTGTCATGATGAACCCCTTTCCATCTTTTTTATTTCTTTAGTTCCTATAATAATGATATGCATCAACAGTTAAACTGTCTATTTCTTTCCGCCTGCCTTCCAGATAACGCAGGGTATTATCAAGGATTTGATAAACCGCACTGTCCAGATCACGAAAAGCCAGTGCGCGTATGGATTCCAAATCAGGTATGTGTTCCGCAGAACGGTTCGGTTCAATGTAATCTGCGGTAAAAACTATTTTCTCCAGTAAGGACATATCCGGTTTTCCGGTCGTATGACAGGCAACAGCCGAAAGTATATCGGAATCCTCGATATTATATCTGGTTTTTGCATAAAATGCGCCAAGCTTGCCATGAAGCAGAAACGGATTCCTTCGTTCTACCTCTTTTATCGTTATATTATTTCTTTCACATTCTGCTAACAGTTCCATGTCCGGCAGGTATTTCGCACAGTCATGGATCAGGCCGGCCAGATTAGCCTTCTTTGCGTCACAGCCGTACCGCAGGGCCAATGCACAGCTAAATCCCTGCACTCCCAGGGAATGATACAGCCTCTTTTCTGTTAATACGCCCGCTAAAGCGTGCTGTAAAGCAAAAATATCATGTTGCATTGTCTCTCTCCTCATACAGCCTGTTTTCCGTAATATATTCCTCCACGGCATCCGGGACATAATATCTGATCGATTTCCCTTCCTCCCTGTATTGGCGGAGCAGATTAGAGGATATATCCATATTAGGAACCTGCAGGAAATGTATATTACCGTGAAATTTCCCGGTTAGATACCGGATCTGCCCGCCGATCTTATCAGCCGGAATCCGGTCCCTGCCCGCGGCAATAATATGGGACAGACGGAATATTGTATCGGGGTCCTTCCATTGGTCCAGGTAGAACAAGGAATCCGCCCCCATAATAAAATAATACTCATTATCCGGAGATTCCCTTTTCAGCAGCCGCAGTGTCTCAGCCGTATAGGTCAGCCCTTCCCTCTCAATTTCCAGCGTTGAAAGCTCAAAATGGGGATTATTCCGGATTGCCAGCTGAACCATCCGGAGCCTGTGCTCCTCCCCGACTATCTGCTCATTTCTTTTGTGCGGAGGATTCTTTGAAGGCATAAATAAGACCTTATCCAGCCGGAACTGTTCGTAAGAGCTTTCCGCCAAAATCAGATGCGCCGTATGAATTGGATTAAAGGTTCCACCCATAATACCTATCTTCAAGGTAAATTCCCCTTTCCGATTTTTAAGCCGTATGCAAATAATTTACCTGTAAATCAAGGGTAAAAATCTATTTGCTTTTCCTTTCGGACGGCAGTTCAATCTTCTTTTTATCCTTTGAAGGCCTGTAAAGAATAATCTTTTTACCGATAACCTGTACTAATTCGGAATGTGTCCTTTCCGCTATGATACGGGCTATTTCGTTCGGGTCGTCCATACAGTTTTTTAACACGTTTATTTTTATAAGCTCTCTGGCCTCCAGCGCCTCGTCAAGGCCTTTCGTAATTTCCGGCGTCAGGCTTGACTTACCGACCTGGTATATCGGCTCAACCGTCATGGCTAAGCCCTTTAAATAAGCTCTTTGCTTACTGGTCATATATAATCTCCTTTTTTATTTGTAGTAATCAAACTGGAGCCCATACATTCTGACGGTATCACCCTCCTGTATGTTCATAGCCTCCAATTCATCCAGAATCCCGTTTTCCTTCAAAAACTTCTGGAAGAATTCGAAGCCCTTTTCAGATTCCAGATTCGTATAGCCGAGCATCCTTTCAATCCTGGGCCCTTCTACCGCGAATACATGCTCTTCCTCCTGAACAACCGTATACGGTTCGTTTGATGAAACAATAGTTTCGGGAAAATATTCACGTTCGAAGATTAGGGGGCTTTGATCCAGGGAATCCAACTGCTCCCTGACATAATACAAGAGTTCCTTTATCCCTTTACCCGTAGCAGCCGAGACGGGAAATACTCTTATCCCCTTCGGTTCAAAAGCTGCCTTAAGTCTGTTGACAGCCTCTTCCTGCTCTTCTCCGTAAAGCAAATCCAGTTTGTTGGCAGCAATCACCTGGGGCTTCGAGGAAAGCTGTGCATTATATGCGGTTAATTCCGCATTGATTTTCTCAACATCCTCTATAGGATCTCTGCCTTCCGAGGAGGCGGCATCCACCATATGAATAATGACCTTGGTTCGTTCTATATGCTTTAAGAATTCATGTCCTAAACCGATGCCTTCGGATGCCCCCTCGATTAATCCGGGAATATCCGCCATTACAAAACCATCGGCACCGTCCAGGTCAACCACCCCCAGATTAGGGTTCAGGGTTGTAAAATGATAGTTTGCTATCTTTGGCCTGGCATTCGATACCCTGGATAAAAGCGTTGACTTCCCAACATTCGGAAACCCAACCAGACCGACGTCCGCTATCACCTTTAGTTCCAGAGTGACATACATTTCCCTGTAAGGCTGCCCGGGCTGTGCATATTTAGGTACCTGCATGGTCGCGGTTGCATAATGCTGGTTGCCCTTTCCGCCGTTCCCGCCCTTTAACAGTACTTCCCGTCTGTTCTCATGGGACATGTCCATAATCACCTTACCGGTCTCGGTATCTTTTATTACGGTACCCTCCGGAACCTTAATCACCATGTCTTCACCATCTTTGCCGTGGCACCGTTTCTTTCCGCCGTTTTCACCGTCACCGGCACAATATTTTTTAATATACCGGAAATCTGCCAGGGTATTAATACCTTCATCCACCTCAAATATCAAATCTCCGCCTTTTCCGCCGTCGCCGCCGTCCGGCCCGCCGGCCGGTACGTAAAGCTCCCTGCGGAAACTGACATGTCCGTCGCCGCCCTTACCGGAGCGTATATATATTTTTGCGCTGTCCGCAAACATTAGTTTCACCTCAATCTTAATCTTAAATGACAAAAAATCATAACTTCCTTGATAATGTTCCTATATAATGATAACGTTCTTATTATAATCGGAATTAGTAAAAATTACAACAGGAACCATAAATAAACCCCAAATCCATGATTTAATCAGAATTTGGGGTTCATAATCGTCTCATACCTATTTGGATTCTACCGGATAAACAGAAGCTTTCTTCTTATCTCTTCCCATTCTTTCGAATCGAACAACACCGTCTACTAAAGCGAATAACGTATCATCTCCGCCGCGTCCGACATTATTTCCCGGATGAATTTTAGTACCGCGCTGTCTGTAAAGAATGTTTCCTGCTAATACAAACTGACCGTCGGCTCTTTTCGCACCTAATCTCTTGGATTCGGAATCACGACCGTTCTTAGTAGAACCGACACCCTTTTTATGAGCGAAAAATTGAAGGTTCATCTTTAACATAACCTACACCTCCTCGAATAATCATATACGGAATGGAATTCAATTCCGCTGTGTAATTTTAATATATTGCCGTCCGTAATCCTCCTGTATTCCCTGTAAACCAAGGAACAAAGAGTTAAGTAATAAACCGGACTCCTTACTAAGACCTGAAACAATCCTGAAATCTATCTGACCCTTACTTTCATCCTCCTGATATTCAAAGGTATCTGAAGTAAACTTCTCTATAGAATTCATAGTGTTGATTACCAGGGCAGATACGGCGGCACATATAATGTCCTGTCCGCTTTCCGCATAACCTGCATGCCCGGAGCATGCGAAACCGGCAATCTTACCATCTGCATTTTTATAAACGGATATTTCAATCATATCATATTCCTGATCGTATTACGCATTGATCTTTTCAATCTTAACCTTAGTGTATGGCTGCCTGTGACCGTTCTTCTTGTGGTATCCGGATTTCCTCTTGTATCTGTAGACAATAACCTTTTTATTCTTGCCTTCCTCTACAACCGTCGCGGAAACACTGGCATTTGCTACGGTAGGACTACCTACTGCAAGCTCACCGTTGTTTACTGCAAGCACCTGGTCAAAGGTAACAGCGGAACCGGCTTCCAGACTAAGCTTTTCTACTTTAATGATATCGCCTTCGGCTACTTTGTACTGTTTACCACCTGTTGCTATAATTGCGTACATATGGCACCTCCTATTATCATTACTCGCCAACTGTGGTGTCCGAACCATCGATGGGATCAATCACCAAAAATGAACAGAACTTTAAAACCTCGTTGTGCGGCATACTTA
>JAEWSD010000193.1 GCA_023398615.1 Bacillota bacterium | reverse complement strand
ACAATAACAATATTTTTCATGGTGGAATCCCGCTTTCCGATTCTTTCCTTTATGCGTTCAACATAGCTAATAACTTCTTTTCATTATACCAGTTTGAAGGTCTATGTCAATATTTTGGAGAACGCCTATAAAGTAATCAAGGCTGTTTTATTACAACAGCCTTTCACGGTAAAAATCAGTTTAATTTAATTGAATCTATTTTCTGCTATTCGGATTACCCCCGGAATTGCCTTATGAGTGTATTCACCGTAATTTCCCGTTTTTGCAGAGTTTCAGAAAAAAGCTCCTCACATACTGCCTTTATGCAGCAGCATGCTCCCCATACTTCCGAATCCAATAATCCCTGCCCTCATATTAACTTTTCGATTCCTCCTTTTAAGCATCATAAAACTATATTTAAGACAAAAAAGAAAATCATGATTAAAAAATTACTTATGCCATGAGCCAGATAACTTCCCAACAAGCTTCCTGTTTTTATAAAAATATATCCGAAGTATAGTCCCATAACAGCTACTACCAAAAGCTGAAGGGGAACCAGATATGTTATCGTAAATGGAGCAAACGTCATTCCTATATGTCCTAATACAAAGATAAAAGCCGAAGCCATAACAGCAGCAATTTCTAACGTTTTTTGACTTTTAAATATTGGTCTCCATACTATTAAAAGAAACGTAATAACAAAACACCTGAAGTATATCTCTTCAAACCCTGAAATTAAAAGTTCAAATAGCAAAAACGTTATAAAATTTGGTGTACTTATTGAAAAAGGGAAAGTATAATGGTATACATTATAAATTTCAGCAAGTGTACCAACAAATACATATAACACCATAAATACCGTTAAAAACATCAAGTCAGCTTTTATACTAAACTTAAAGTTTTTAGCATTATAACCCAAATCTTTTATAGGTCTTTTTATCACAACGCCCAATAAAGTAACTATAATAAAAGCTATAAACGCACTTATTAATCCACTAAATATAAGGGAGGTAATGTTAGGACTAATACCTCTCAAATTAGGTATAATAAACGGCTGTACAATTTTCTTGTCAACAACATTGGATATAAAGTAGTTCAATAAAAAAAGTAAAATAACCTCTGCCGGGATTAATGCTATTAATGCAGCTTTTTTCATTATGTACTCCTTTCCTGCACTGAAAAGCTCCTGCATCTTGCCTGTGCGTTAAATTACTCGTGCTCAGCCCATTTACATTCGCTTAATTCCATATCGGTAAAGATCGCCTTAAAAGAGGAATCCAACGGACTGCATGCATAGATACCAAAATGAATGCTGCCATTCCCTTCAAATAAATGAAAGATGCGCATCTGCTTATAGGTAATGCCATCCTGGGAATTCTCAATGCAATAATCGTCATTTCGTCTGCTGAGCCTGTAATACATGCTTTTGATATCGGATTTAATATCCGTGGTAGCCCAGTCCGAATAGCCATGATTCGTAACCACACTACCCAGCCTCTGAATATCATCGTTCTCACATTCAATAGATACCTTAAACCAATTATCACTGTCCTGATACAGAATAACACCGCATTGGTCAAAGCGATGATTACTGTTAAAAGCAGTTTTCACGGTAAAAGAAAAGAATTTCTCCTGCGTCTCCATTAGTAATGCGGGTGCGTTATCATTCCTGAAACCATAATAGGTCCTCTGCCATAAATCCGTATTCGGTTCCGTTATCATCTCGATCCGACCCTTTTTGATCATAAAATCTTTTAATTCATGAACCCAGAATAACTTACTTTCATCAAAATAATTCATATTAACACCCGTGCCTTTCAATTTTTTGATGACCTATTCAAAAAATTGAATAGGCCTGAATAAAATGGTTGAAAGTGTTTTTCTTTCAACCTAGCCCCTTTCCTGCATATTTACCGACAAATTAAATATGCTTGCATTTCAATCTACTAAATTCTGACTAAAAGCTCCTGTCATATTACTTTGGTTATGTATTTTTCTTACATAATTTCCTAGCAATTACCGAAAAAAGCACGCCTGCAATGGTAGATATTGTCGTTGCAACGAGTGCCGCTCCTAGTATATTAGTCGGACTTACCGAACCGTATTGGCTTCGATAGGCAATTATGTTAACCGGAATCAGTTGAAGCGAGGAAATGTTAATAATTAGGAAAGTACACATATCACAGCTGGCAGTCTCGCTGTTTTTGTTTAAAATCCGAAGCTGCTCCATCGCTTTCAGGCCCATTGGTGTAGCCGCCCATCCGAGTCCTAATATATTAGCAATCATATTAGAAGCAATGTATTCATTAGCCGGATGCCCTTCGGGTAAAGTAGGGAAAAGAAGCCTTATTATAGGCCTCAGCAGCTTCGTTAAGGCTTCCATGATTCCGGCTGCCTTTGCCACCTGCATGACCCCGGTCCATAAAGACATTACACCCAGCATCGTAATACATAAAGTGATGGCTTCTTTTGCAGAATTAATAGATGCAATGCTGACTTTATCTATGTCTCCGTTAACCACTCCGACTATGATCCCGATTACAATCATGAACCCCCATAAATAATTTAGCATACCCGTTCCCTAATTTTTTTAATTATTAAATACTATATTCCGATTACAGCTAATACATTACTACTATTAAATACCCCTAAAAATGTGTCATTATTTTACTTTTTAATACCTTTTTTACATATTTTCCTATAAAATTCATTTTTTTGCTTAAAAATAGAATTAATTTATTGACTTTGCTTTTTTTCTATGATATTTTATAAAGGTATTGTAGGAGGTACACATATGAAAAGCACAGGTATAGTAAGAAAATTAGACGAATTGGGAAGAATCACTCTCCCCATTGAGCTAAGAAGGACCTTAGGAGTCAGCGAAAGAGATCCTCTAGAAATTTTTGTAGACGAAGATAGAATCATATTGAAAAAATATGAGCCTACCGATATTTTTAATGGTTCAAAGGATAACCTTTATGAATATTGCGGTAAGAAGGTTTCGAAAGAATCTATCTTAGAGCTTGCTAAAATAGCAGGCATTGTCGAATAATAATAGCTCTGCATAAGAGGTACCTTACAGTGTAGGATGTAAGATACCTCTTTTGTAATTTTATGATCACTATTCCTCCTGTTCAAGAAGAATGCGGTATATCTCTCTTTTAGATACCCCTCTGTCATTCGACACCGCTTTCATGGCTTCCTTTCTGTCCATCCCCTTATCAAGATAAAGTTTCATATGCTCCTGTATCGGCATACTGCTCCACTGCTCCCTGTCTTCCTTTATTATGTCTGAGCGCTGCCTGCCTTCTATAACCAAAACATATTCCCCTTTCGGCTCCTCTTTCTCGTAATATTGCACCGCTCCGGATAAGGTGGTACGAAAGGCGGTCTCATATTTCTTGGTCAGCTCTCTTACCAGCGCAACCCTTCTGTCTCCCAAGGCATCCGTTAACTCCTTAAGAGTCTTTGCAAGACGGTGCGGAGCTTCATACAGGATAATGGTTCTTGTTTCCCCGGCAAGCTCCTTTAATACCATTTGCTTTTCCTTTTTATCCGTTGGCAGAAAAGCTTCAAAGGCAAACCGCCCGGTAGACAGGCCCGATAAGGTCAGCGCCGTAATACAGGCGGACGCGCCGGGGAGTGAAGTAACCTCGATGCCTGCCTCATACGCCATCTTAACAAGCTCTTCCCCCGGGTCCGATATGCCCGGTGTCCCGGCGTCCGTAATTAAGGCAATATTAACTCCTGACTGTAACTGTTCAATCAGATACCGCCCTTTGTCAATCTTATTAAACTCATGATAGCTTGTCATAGGGGTCTTGATTCCAAAATGATTCAGCAGCTTAATGCTGTGTCTCGTATCCTCTGCCGCAATCAGATCGGCTTCCTGCAAAGTACGGATAACCCGGTATGTGATATCTTCCAGATTGCCGATCGGAGTTGCGCATAAATATAATTTTCCTGCCATATTAGCCTGCCTCCCGATAAATGCCTTTCGTCTTCTGCGGATTATCCTGTCACCGATTCATATGGACATTTAATATCCGTAGATGTCATAGATCTCATCCGTATAAACCTTTGGCTCCTTATACACAATGAGCGGGGCTTCGACCTTAATCATTGAGCCTCCACCTTTTACGCATTCCAGCAATACCATGTTCGGCTCTTTATCAACGAACGGATGCACCATTTTCATTCGCTTCGGTTCCAGCTTATAAGCCGTAAGTGTATGAATGATTTCTATCAGACGGAAAGGCCTGTGTACCATGTAGAAACGGCCCCCGGACTTTAAAAGCTTTGCCGCCTCACGGACCACATCCTCCAGGCTGCACAGGATCTCATGTCGGGCTATCGCCTTTGGCAGGTCGGGATTAGTCAGTCCATGCCGGTTATTCATATACGGCGGGTTGCTGGTCACGACATCAAAGGAGGCCGCCCCAAAAAGTGTGGAAGCCTCCTTAATATCGCCTGTAACAATATCTATCTTTTCACGCAGTCCGTTCATTGCGACACTTCTTCTGGCCATGTCTGCGCTCTCTTCCTGAATCTCCAATCCGGTAAAATGCTTCCCCTGCGTCTTAGCCTCAAGAAGAATAGGAATGATCCCGGTCCCGGTTCCAAGGTCAAGGGCCGTCTCCTCCGTTTTGACCTTTGCAAAACCGGACAGAAGCACCGCATCCATTCCAAAGCAAAACTTCTTGCTGTTCTGTATGATACGATAACCGTTCCTATGCAATTCATCTATTCTTTCATCCTTAAGCAGAACACCTTCTGCCGGCAGGAAATTTCCTGTATCCACTCTGTTAACCTCAAATCTTTATTCGTCGTCAAGAAGAGATTTTCCTTCCTTCCTCTCCAGTAATTCCAATGCCCTTAATTCATCATCGATAGCCAGCTTCTCCTTCTTCTTCCTCGGCTTGAACCGTAAATCGGAGACCTTGTAATCTCTTACCTCTTTCTCGTCATTTTCCAAGGTTACGATGACTTTAACCAATTGTTTTAACACACTGATATTCTGGACTTCACCCTTAAGCCCGTCTACCGTCGTCACAAAATCACCGATATTCGGGAGCCTGCTGTTCAGGTCCTCATAGGCTTCCTCCTCATTCTTAAGACAGCACATCAACCTTCCGCAGACACCGGATATCTTTGTCGGGTTTAAGGACAGGTTCTGTTCCTTTGCCATCTTTATGGAAACCGGTGCAAACTCGGATAAATGCGCATTACAGCATAGCGGCCTTCCGCAGATACCGATACCGCCTACTATCTTAGTCTCGTCCCGGACCCCGATCTGGCGAAGCTCGATACGGGTTTTAAATACCGAAGCCAGGTCTTTAACAAGCTCTCTGAAATCAATCCTTCCGTCGGCGGTAAAATAAAATAGCACCTTGTTGTTGTCAAAGGTATATTCCGAATCGATCAGCTTCATTTCCAGGCCGTGTTTCTGTATCTTCTCCAGGCAAATGGCAAAGGCTTCCTTCTCCTTCACTTTATTCCTGCTCTCAATCTCGTCGTCTTCCGGCGTAGCAGTCCTTATCACCGGTTTTAAGGGCTGTATAATCTTGCTGTCATCCACATCCCTCGGACCTATCACAACCCGTCCGTATTCAACACCTCTTGCCGTCTCTACGATAACATTGTCGCCCTGCTTTATCTCATAGCCTGCGGGATCAAAGAAATAAATCTTTCCCGCGCTTCTAAATCTTACACCGATAACGTTAACCATTTTAATTCTCCTTTATTGTAAGCAGCATAAGCTCAATCGCAATATCAAAATTAACATTTGCATTCAGCCTGATCTTTGCTTTCTCAATTGCAGCTATTATTATCTCTATTCCTTCATAGGTCCTGATATTTGCCTGCTTTGAGATATCCGGATATTCATTCCTGTATACCAGCAGGTTCGGATCCCTTGTTACTTTAAACATAAGTACATCCCGGTACCAGATTATCATGAAATCCAGATAATCGTATACCCTGTCCTTTTGCTCCGCAATCCGCTTCAATGCATCCAATATCTCATAAAGCTCCATGTCATCTATGTATTTCAATAGATGAAGTACATCCTGCCGCATTTCGGCAAATTCTCCGGATAACGCGTATTCCACCGCTTTTCCCACGTTTCCCTGGGCAAAAACCGCGCTGACCCCGGCCTGATAATCCGGAACCTGGTAATGCAGCATAAGATATTCCTTTATGACATCCTGGTTAACTGTTTGGAGCTTTAAGGTTACACATCTTGACTGGATAGTCGGAAGCAGTGCGTTAAGATTATTCGTTAGCAGAAGGATCACGGCATACTCCGGCGGTTCCTCTATCGTTTTTAAAAGAGCGTTCTGCGCCTGTTCCGTCAATTTCTCGGCTTCGTCAACAATATATATCTTATAAGGACTGCTGTATGGCTTAATCTGTATGTCATTATTTACCTG
Source organism: Bacillota bacterium (assembly GCA_023398615.1). Classification (GTDB taxonomy): domain Bacteria; phylum Bacillota; class Clostridia; order Lachnospirales; family Lachnospiraceae; genus Anaerocolumna. The sequence goes on along the minus strand of JAEWSD010000193.1, from coordinate 11,672 downwards.
TGCTCTTATGTCATCTACGCCGATGCCGGCCTTTTCATGAGTAACACGAATAATATCCGGCTGATTATCAGAAGCCGCCTGAATACAGGACCTGCAAGTACCGCAGGCATTCTGCCGCTCCGGCGGTTCACCGCAAGCCTGTCCCGTCTTCTCGCATTGCAGGGTCATCGCAAATGCGCCGGCAAGCAGATTTTTGCCTGCGCCGTCTTCCCCCGCAAAGATATATGCATGGGATACCTTTCCCATCGCAACCGCATTCTTTAAATGAAGAATTATCTGTTCATGCCCTACAATATTAGTAAAGTCTAACATCTGCAGCACCTCATTTCCGTTATGCCAGTAGATCTAAAAGAAGCCCTCTGATTTCATCTATTTTATTCAGTATTGCAATCTGATCCTTTTCGTCTTTTATTAACTCTGACGCTAATGCATCCAGATTTTCATCAATAAGCTTGATCATTCCGTAAATACGGTGCCTGCCTCTGCGGTCAAGGAAATTCTCCCTGCTGAACTTATGGGAATGATTTACGATCTCATTCATGAAATTCTTAATCAGCTGGCGGTATTTTCGCATATCACGTACATCCATACGTTTGGCAAGATGCTTTCCCTGCTGCGTGATATCCTCAATCATCAGATTCAACCGCGCCTGCAGCTCATGTTCTTCTATATTGCTTATCAAAGTGAATTTGAAAGACCCGTCGGCTTCCGGAACGGGTGCTTTCGGCTGTACCTGATTTGCAGCCTGTGTCTGATTTACTTTAATATCCATAGTATCACGCCTCACTTTATCTTATATAAATGAAATACTCCTGCGTATGCTTGCTATTTAAAGTAACATCACAATTATAACATAGATTTCGTATAATATATAGAAAAATTTTATACGGTAAATTCGTCCCGGCCGTTTATGTCCTTTATATCGTTAATAATCTGATACAAACATATGTTAATATCCACATTCTGATACCTTTTCCGGATATCCAGCTTTTTCAGATTCTCCTCTGAGAAATCCTCCTCATCCGCAAGGTATCTTCGGCAAAGTTCCTTATATCTTGGCTTTTCCTGCTTCTGTTCCCTATGGAGCGCTCTTTTCAGCCGGAGTCCGTCCTCCACCTCGATATAGATGGGAATCACTGCGTCCCTGCCAAAATAATTCCTGATCTGCTCATAGGCTTCCAGTGTGCCAATCAACAAATAATCGGAACGGTTCAGATCAATCTGCCCGTCATTTACGGTAAAATAATGCCACAATCCGTGCACCGTGGGATATACCCTGTGCTCTATTACCTTGTCCTCCTCCGTAAGCTCCTTTAATCTGTCCTGGCTTACAAAATAATATTCCAAACCATCTGTCTCTCCGCTTCGGATCGGCCTTGTCGTATAACCGACAACGGATTTCAGGTCCAGCTCCTTTGCCTCCAGTAATCTTTTAAATATGGTATCCTTGCCTGTGGCACTTTTTCCAATAATTATAAATATTTTTGACATTCGACTCTTTCCTTTCCGGCAGGCTCCCACATCACATCTTCCGCAACTACCTTAATATATCTATTGCCGGCATCCCGCATGCCTTGAACGGATAATCCGTTCTCCCTGTAAACTGCGATCTCACGGATCAGCTTTTCACTAATCCTTTCACCCGGAACAAGAAGCGGTATGCCCGGCGGATACAGGTATACATATTCTGCCGCCGTCCGCCCTGCACTGCCTTTAAGAGGTACGGATTCTTTCGGTGCTTCATAAGCCTTATGGGAAGGCATTGCAATATCCGGATACGTTCCGGCTCCTTCCTTATCCTTTATAACAAGCCCTCCCGTACTTCCGTCATTATCAGCTCCGGAATCTGTGCTGTTTAATCCGGCTCGTGAATCTATTCCGAGCAATGCCTCCGCCAGCCTTACAAAGCCTTCGTCCGTATCGCATATACTGGTTATCCCCAGAACATAATCCTTTGCCGCCATCTCCATCTGGATCTTATAATCATCAAGAAGCCCGTAATATAACCGGTTCCCCGTAAGCCCGACACCTTTTGCGGATATTACTATTTTAGAAGGGTCATAATCGAAGCCGCCTGCGGCCCTTACCTCTTCACGAGTAAGGAGCCTGAGCTTTTCAAGCTGCCCCATCCTGTCCCGAAATAGCTTAAGACGTTCCTCATATTCCTTGAACAGCTCTTCCCTTTTTTGTTCCAGCAAACCGATACACTGCTCTATTCCGGCCATTAACACATAGGAGGGGCTGCTGCTCTGATACATTCCAAGATACCTTAAAACCTCGTCATAATCCACCAGCTTGCCGTTCACGTGAATGAGCCCGGTCTGTGTCAATGCAGGAAGGGTTTTATGGATACTGTGTATCACAATATCCGCACCCAACCGGACGGAATTCTCCGGCCATGAGGAATGAAAGCCCAGGTGCGCACCATGTGCCTCATCCACTAAAAGCGGTATACCGAATCTATGGACTGTTTCACTGATCTTTTTTATATCGGAAAGGATTCCTTCATAGGTCGGAGAAGTAATTACCACAAGCTTGATATCCGGATGCTTTATCAACATTTCTTCTGTTTTTTCAGGGGAAATTCCACCGTTTATCCCGAAAGCATCCTCCTGCTGGGGATAAAGATATACCGGCAGCAGTTCATTTAATTCGATTGCATGATATACGGATTTATGGCAGTTTCTGGCGGCCAGTATCCTGTCGCCCTTTCTCGTACATGCAGCAATTCCGGCCAGTATACCTGCCGTGCTTCCGCCCACCAGATAATCCGTATGCTCCGAGCCGTATAATGCGGCGGCTCTTGACATCCCCTCTTTCAGGATGCCTTCCGCATGGTGTAAATTGTCGAAGCCTTCAATTTCCGTTATATCCAAGGTATAGGGATTTAGCATATGCATCATATCCGTATTTCTTTTATGACCGGGCATATGCATCGGATAACAGCCGCTGCCGCCGTATCGGACTAATTTATCATACAGATTCATTCCCTTATACTTCCTTTCCTTCTGTCGGGTATTCGTATTACTGCCCGTATTTATATTATACTAATTGTTTGTTAAGTTTTATTGTACTCAAAGTAAAGGCTTTATTCAATCCTTTTATAATTCCAATTTTATATCCCGTATGCAACGAAGGCGATTGACAGAATTTGCAATACTTATCTTTATATAATATAATAAGTCCGTTAGATAATTTCAGCAGAAAGAGGTTGAGAGTATGAATCATTTGTTTCCGGAACCAATCCGAAGCCTTCCTCAGGCAGATATGCCCTTTCACGGTGTCAATGCTTACTTGTCACAAAGCGATACCCACCAGATCATCTTTATGGAATTCACGGAAAATGTCATACTGCCCGAACATTCCCACGCCGGCCAGTGGGCCGTAGTACTTGACGGAAGGATTGACCTGGCCATTGGCGGCAGTCTGAATACCTATAAGAAGGGGGACACCTACTTTATCCCGGAAGGAGTCAAACATTCCGGCAAAATCTATGCGGGATACGCAGACATTACCTATTTCAATCAAAGGGACCGATATCAGGTTACAGTTCAGCCTATGGTACCGCAAGGTGTTTTTTGCGAGTGAAGCGAAGCGAAAGTCACAGAAAACCCGAGACTTGTCTGCACAGAAAGGCTGAATAGTAACGTTATCAGGTGAAATAAATTGACAAGCCGGCCATTGTATGCTATAACCTAAATGTAATTTAATAAACGGACAGGGGAGCTTGTGCAGCAGGCTGAGAGGAAGTTATCAACTTCGACCCTTAAACCTGATTTGGGTAATGCCAACGTAGGAAGTAATACATGTTGCTGAATTGCGGGATATACCAAACGGTATATCCCGTTTTTGCTGCCGTCCGTCACAAAACCATTTGGAGGTAATAAATATGCTGACAGAAATGCTAAGTAATGTAAAAAAAGTTTCTCCGCTGGTGCATTGCATCACCAACTATGTAACCGTAAATGACTGCGCAAATATTCTTTTAGCCTGCGGCGGTTCCCCGATCATGTCGGATGATATATCCGAGGTGGAAGAGATAACCGCAATCTGCGGCGGTCTTGATATCAATATCGGGACCTTAAACCAAACCACCATCCCTGCCATGTTTCTCGCCGGTAAAAAAGCAAACGAACTGGGTCATCCGGTTATTCTGGACCCCGTCGGCGCCGGTGCGTCGACGCTCCGTACCGAAACTGCTCATAAGCTGCTTAATGAGATATCGTTTACCGTAATTCGCGGAAATATCTCTGAGATTAAAACACTTGCACAGGGAAACGGAACTACAAAGGGCGTAGATGCCGATGCTGCGGATATCGTGACAGAGGAGACACTGGACGGCATTGTAGCCTTTGCCAAGGAATTCTCCGGGAAATGCGGTGCGATTATAGCTATTACCGGTGCAATTGATATCGTTGCGGACGATAAGAATGCTTATATTATACGCAACGGCCACCCTATGATGTCACGCATCACAGGAAGCGGCTGCATGCTGACTGCCATGACGGCAGCTTATCTCACGGCAAACCCGGGAAATGCCCTGGAAGCTGCCGCTGCCGCCGTATGCGCGATGGGGCTGTGCGGAGAACGGGCTTATCATAAGCTCTGTGAACAAGGCGGGGGCAATTCTACCTACCGGAACTATTTAATTGATGAGATTTGTAATCTCGACGAGGATACCTTAAGGAAAGGTATGAAGTGCGAAAAAGAGGAGTAAACTATGAAACCAGATAAAGAATTTATGCTTTTATATGCGGTCACCGACCGTTCCTGGCTCAGCGGACGATCCCTGGCCTCACAGGTTGAGGAAGCCTTAAAAGGCGGAGCAACCTTTATCCAGCTGCGAGAAAAAGAGCTTGATTATGACGCTTTTTTAGAAGAAGCCGGGAAGATAAAACAGCTGTGTGACCGTTATCAGGTCCCTTTCGTTATAAACGATAATGTCACCGTTGCATCCGCCTGCAATGCGGACGGCGTCCATGTAGGGCAGAGTGATATGCAGGCAGGTGAGGTTAGAAGAAAACTGGGACCGGACAAAATAATCGGCGTATCCGTCCAGACTGTCGGGCAGGCCGTAATTGCAGAGCAACAGGGTGCGGATTACCTTGGCGTCGGCGCCATATTCCCCACCTCAACAAAAAAGGATGCCGATGCGGTTTCCTATAATACTCTGAAAGCAATCTGTGACACCGTCTCCATACCGGTGATTGCGATCGGCGGCATCGGTTCCCATAACATTATGAAGCTTTCCGGCAGCGGAATTGACGGCGTTGCGGTAGTATCCGCCGTCTTTGCACAGGAGGATATCCGAAAAGCGGCAAAGGAACTATTAATACTTTCAAAAGAAATGGTAAGGGGAGCATAGGAAAATGATGAAAAAAGTGTTAACCATTGCAGGTTCGGATTGCAGCGGCGGTGCCGGAATCCAGGCGGATATCAAAACGATCACGGTCCATAGAATGTATGCCATGAGTGCAATTACCGCTCTTACGGCACAAAATACAACCGGTGTCTACGGTGTCTTTGAAACCGATGCGAATTTCGTCGGCCGTCAGATCGATTGCATCTTCTCCGATATCCGGCCTGATGCCGTTAAGATTGGCATGGTCTCAAACAGCCGGATTATCGAAAGGATAGCAGACAGGCTATCCTATTATAAAGCGGAGAATATTGTGGTAGACCCCGTGATGGTTTCGACAAGCGGCAGCCGGCTTTTAGATGACGAAGCAATGGAGGCACTTATCGACAGGCTGCTTCCGATTGCTGTCGTCATCACACCGAATATCCCCGAGGCGGAAACCTTTTGCGGCTTTCCGATTCACACCGGCTCCGATATGGTAAAAGCTGCGGAGAAGATTTCTGCCTTGCTAAAGGGCGGCATCCTGATTAAGGGAGGCCACCTGCAAGCATCGGCGGACGATTTGTTATACCGGGATGGAAAAACCACCTGGTTTCAATCCGGGCGCATCAATAATCCGAACAACCACGGCACCGGATGCACCTTGTCCTCTGCCATAGCCTGCAATCTTGCAGACGGCTTCAGTTTGGAACAAAGTATTGCAAATGCGAAGGAATACGTTACGGGTGCCCTGAACGACGGCCTGGATTTGGGACAGGGCAGCGGCCCGCTAAACCATGTCTACCGGACAGGCGGTTCCGCTTAAAGACATGCCCAGTTTTTCGGCAACCATCCCATAGGCAGGCGTGGGGACGTTATACTTTCGCCCCATACGTACCACTTCAAATATGAGCCCGTCAGCCTCCGAGTTACCGCCTTTTCTGATATCCCTTTGAAGTGAGGTGGAAGCCGCAGGGTTAAGCTTATCAAGAAGCTCAAGATTCGTTTTTATGATATCCGTAATAAAATGTATTCCCATAGCTTCCGCAAGAGTTCTAACCTCCTTTATGAGAGAAATGAAGAATTCTCTTTCTTTTCCCTCCTTCTGAGCTGCTGCCGCATCCGTGCCATAGTATACGCCGCATGCCCCCATAGGGGATACAAAAGAGAACTTTAGGAGGGCATCCCTTTTGATATCCTCCGATACAATTCCCTCGATATCGCTTTCCTTAAGATCGGCTGCCACCTGATGAAGCACCGGCCGGGCTTCCTCCGGCTTTCTTACGCCGTATACGACACGGAAAATATTGCTGTTCTGCCGGATTACACCAGGTTCTTTTATCTCTGCCCCGATATAGATACATCCGTCTGTTACCAGAAGCTCCGGAAGCTCCTGCTGCATTCTCTCGCCGGTTCCATAAATATTTAAGATTGGAATCACGACCGTATCCCTTTTGGCAACTCTTTTAATGAACGGGATGGTCTCCTCAAGGGAATACCCCTTGACACAGTTAAATATCACATCCGGCTGTCCGGTGTAATGCTCCATATCACAAGCCTTAACCGGATCTACGGTATAGTTTCCTTTCACGGTTGTTTCCATCCTCAAGCCATTCTTCCGGATTGCCTCCAGGTGCTTTCCTCTTGCTATCAGGGTTACATCCTTGCCTGCCTCGGCCATAAAGGCTCCGATACTCCCGCCGGTTCCTCCGGCACCGATAACTAAATATTCCATACTAACGCCCGTACCTTTCAATTTTCTGATGACCTATTCAAAAAAATTGAATAGGTCTGAATAAAATAGTCGAAAGTGCTTTTCTTTCAAGCTATATCCTCCGTAACATATAAACTATATTTATGATACCCGGATTCTCCGGCAATGTAAAGAATAACTATCTTAATCCGCAGCTTCTTCCTTCAGCCGCAGCATTCCTATAAAATCATCGGTGCCGATCATGCCCAAGTCACCGTGATCCCTGTCCCGCACCGAGATGGTTCCGCTTTCTGCCTCCTTTTCACCAACAATAACCATATACGGTATCTTTTCTAACTGTGCTTCCCTTATCCGGTATCCGATTTTCTCCGCACGGTCATCCTTCTCACACCGTATCCCCTGGCGTTTCAGCTTAACCGATATTTCTTCCGCATACCGGCTGTACCTGTCGGAGATCGGCAGTATCTTCACCTGTACCGGCGCAAGCCACAGCGGGAACTTCCCCGCATAGTGCTCGATCAGGATTCCGATGAATCGTTCGATTGAACCAAAAAGAACCCTGTGTATCACAACCGGGCGATGTTTGTTCCCATCCTTGCCGGTGTACTCCGCTTCGAACCGCATCGGAATCTGAAAATCCAACTGTATCGTTCCGCACTGCCAGGTTCTCCCGATCGAATCCTCCAGATGGAAATCTATCTTGGGCCCATAAAATGCACCGTCTCCCTCATTTATGCTATACCGTAAATCCATCCCTTTAAGCGACTGCTCCAATGCCTTCGTTGCCGTTTCCCAGTCTTCATCGCTGCCGATACTGTCCTCCGGCCTGGTAGACAGTTCGACATGGTAGCGAAACCCGAATTTACGGTATACCTCATCGATCAGCCTTACAACCCCTTTAATTTCATCATTTATCTGTTCAGGAGTCATAAAGATATGCGCATCATCCTGATGAAAGCAGCGGACTCTCATAAGCCCGTGAAGCGCTCCGGATTTTTCATGCCTGTGAACCAGCCCCAGCTCTCCCATGCGGATGGGAAGCTCCTTATAGGAATGTGCCTTCAGCTTATATACCAGCATCCCGCCGGGGCAGTTCATTGGTTTTATGGCAAAATCCTCCCCGTCAATACTGGTCGTATACATATTATCGCCGTAAATCTCCCAATGTCCGGAGGTTTCCCACAGCTTACGGCTTAGCATAACAGGTGTTGATATTTCAACATACCCTTCACGGACATGGATTTTCCTCCAATATTCGATCAGCAGGTTCTTAAGCACCATCCCCTTAGGTAAAAAGAAGGGAAATCCGGGTCCTTCCTCCATTAATGCAAACAACTCCAATTCCCTGCCAAGCTTTCTGTGATCCCTTTTTGCCGCTTCTTCCATCCTTTCCATATGTTCCTTCAGCTCAGAATTTCGTGTAAATGCCGTACCGTATATCCTCGTCAGCATTTTATTCTTTTCATCCCCTCGCCAGTAAGCACCTGCTGTTGCGGTTAATTTGACCGCCTTCACATATTTCGTGTTTAAAAGGTGCGGCCCGGCACAAAGATCAACAAAATCCCCCTGTTCATAGAAACTGATTTCGGCATCGTCCGGAAGCGCTTTAATTAATTCCGTTTTATAAACTTCCTCTTTCGCCTCCATGAAATCAAGCGCCTCCTGCTTTGGCAGCACATACCTGCGGATGGGAAGCTCCTCCTTTACAATCCGTTTCATTTCCTTTTCAAGCTTTTCTAAATCCTCGGAAGTGAATGGAACCGCAAAATCAAAGTCATAGTAAAACCCGGCCTTTATTGCCGGACCGATCGCCAGCCGGGTATCCGGATACAAGCGCTTTACAGCCTGCGCCAGTATATGGCTTGCCGTATGGCGGAAAGCCGCTCTTCCTTCCTCGTCGTCAAAGGTCAGTATGGAAAGTTCACAGTCTTCCCTTAACTCATACCGTACATCAACAATATGCCCGTTCACCTCAGCCGCGCACGCCGCTTTTCCCAGTCCCAGGCTGATTTCTCCGGCCACTTCGATTACCCTTACCGGCTTCTGATACTCCCGTACGGAACCGTCCTTTAATACTACTTTCATTCCTGAATTCTCCTTTTCTTTTTTATTAATAAATATAAGAAAAGCACCCTTAAATAAACAGCATAATGCCATTTATTCAAGGGTGCATACTATTCATGAAATGCACGGTTCCACCTTTATTTTCACTTCAGATTCCATCAAATCCTATTCTTTAACGCAGACACACGGCAACACTTACTCAATTTTGGGTGTTACGGCTCAGGAACGGTTTTCACAGAGGCTTGACATAAAGAACTCACACCGGCTGTTCTTCTCTCTGAATGTCTTACGGCTGCTACTCTTTCCTTCATAGCTTTTCTTATATTATAATCTATTTTAGCACGTCATTTTTACATGTCAAGGATAAGATTACTTTAAATTATCAAAGGTATAAAGTATTACTATCTCAATCCTTCTGTTCCGTCTTCTGCCCGCTGCCGTAGAATTTGAAGCAATGGGATTATTTTCACCGCAGCCTACCGCAGTCAGCCTGGCAGGATCTACCTTACCCTCTTCAATCAGGTACTGGACAACATTTGCCGCCCGAATGGCAGATAACTGCCAATTGGAAGAATAACTGCTGTTCTTCACCGGTACATTATCGGTATAGCCTTTAATCTGAATAGGGTTGTCAATCTTGTTCATTTCTATAGCAATATGGTTTAAGCCTACCTTCATATTTTTCTTCAGCGCAGTCTCCCCGCTGTTAAAAAACAGGCTATTGGAAAATGAAATCACAAGACCGTCTTCCTTAATAATATTTTCAATATCATCTCCCAAATCATATTTGGATATTATCCCGTCAATTTTATATTTAATATCCTTTATCTTTGTTTGCTGTGCTTCCTCCTCTGTCTGCTTCGGTACGGCAGTGGGGGCAATTTTATCCTTTTCCGCTGCGTTGTCCCTGGTATTGTCTGAAGTGTCTTCCTCGGTCTGGGCTTTTTCGTCATACATTTGTCTGGCATTGTCTAAAATACTGCCTCCGCCCTGCAGTATGGAGCCGCCTCCGCCTGAATTGCTGCCGAATACACTGCTAAGCGATTTGGTTAACTGCTCGTATTTTACAGAGCTGATATTACTCATGGAATATAGTAAAATAAATAGAATCATTAGTAGGGTAATTAAATCTGAATAGGTCAGCAGCCAGCGCTCACTGTTACCTTCCTTTTTCTTCTTACGACGCATCATCCAGATATCCTTTCAAGTGTTCTTCCATGATTGCAGGATTACTTCCGTTATGTAATAGTATAATACCGTCAAGCATCATGTATTTAGTCACCACTTCATCACTGTCTAATTCCTTAAGCTTATTTGCAATAGGCAGCCATATCAAGTTCGCGGAACCAACTCCATATAGGGTTGCAATGAAAGCAACCGCAATTTTTCCGCCCAGCTCTTCCGGATTGCTTAAATCTCCCAGTACATGTACCAAACCCATAACGGTTCCTAAAACTCCCATTGTCGGAGCATAGCCGCCTGCCGCTTCGAATATTGAGATCCCTTTTGAATGCCTTTCTTCCATATTACTGATTTTTGTTTCCAAGGTATGCCTCAGGTTTTCCGCGTCGGAAGCATCCGTTACCAATTCAAAGCCGCTCTTTAGAAACTCATCATTGTACTCACTGTTTTCGATCTCCCTTTCAAGTGACAGCAATCCGTCCTTTCTGACGGTATTGGTCACTTGCAGGAAATATTGCAATAATCTTTGTCTGTCATCTTTCTTATTCTTAAAAGCAATTAAAAATAATTTGGGTATTTTAGCCAGTCTTTTGGCCGGAAAGGAGATTCCAACAGCACCAAAGGTACCTCCAAACACTATCAATGCGGCTGTCGGCTTAAGCAGTGCACTTACCGTACCTCCGTCAAATATAAAGGCAAGAATCAATGCGGCAAATGAAAAAATCAAGCTGATAAGAGTAACTATGTCCATTCTATTTTTCCTCCTGATGATCCAGTTAGTCTTTAAACAATTCTATTGCAATCATTATACTTTCATATAACCTAATATTCAATAGAAATCTACACTATTCGATAAAATAGGCATAGCAAAAAAGCACCAACCCGCAGCTTTCAAGTCCGCAAACCGATACTTTATAAGCGCGATATAAGCATCGGCATAAAAATCCCGCCCTGTACACTTCTGGCAATAAAATTACAATATTTTCCTGTTTTTGTCTCATACCAATCCGAAAATGGTACCCTGCTTTCCGTATTCCTCAAGTAACCGGCCACCGGTGCTATCATTTCCATTCTTTTAGCTTTATCATTTGTCAATGCGGCACACCATAAAATCCAGTCACTCTTCGTATAATCCTTTCTGCTGTCCAGCGGAATTCCATATTCATTGGATTTTTCCAAATAATAGTCCACTTCCCTCTTTGTAAATTCTTCACTGAATAATCCTGACTGAAAAACTTTGTCCCAAACAAGATTATATTTTAAACTCCAGGAGTCTTTATTATCAAAGGAAAGAGTCGTATGGTCGTCCGAAACAGCTTTCATTGCCCAGTACTTAGCCATCTCTTTTGATTTATTGTGATAGATAAGCGACTC
>JAEWSD010000191.1 GCA_023398615.1 Bacillota bacterium | reverse complement strand
ACAATAACAATATTTTTCATGGTGGAATCCCGCTTTCCGATTCTTTCCTTTATGCGTTCAACATAGCTAATAACTTCTTTTCATTATACCAGTTTGAAGGTCTATGTCAATATTTTGGAGAACGCCTGTAAAGTAATCAAGGCTGTTTTATTTCAACAGCCTCTCATGGTAAAAATCAGTTTAATTTAATTGAATCTATTTTCTGCTATTCGGATTACTCCCGGAATTGCTTTATTAGTGTATCTACTGTTATTTCCCGTTTTTGCAGAGTTTCGGAAAAAAGCTCCTCACATACTGCCGGGAAATGATTATTTAACACCTTCACGCCTTCCTCGGTTATGCCGCCCTTCGTGGCAACCCTGGCAACCGTTTCGGAAAAACCGATCTCCTTCTCCAGCAACAGCCTGGCAGTCGCATAAACTGTTTTGACCAGCATCCTTCTTACGGTGTCAGTCGGCAGCTGGGTATGTTTCCGGGCTTCCTTCTCCATGATTTCAAACATGGAAGCCAAAAATCCGGGCATGCAGCTGGTTAATTCGGCTCCGATTCCGAATTCCTCCTCCGGTATTTCATATACCTCTCCGAACACCTCAAGCAGCCGCATAAGCCTTTGCCTGTCTTCCTCCATAACAGACCGGTTATGGCAGACTAAGGTAAGCGATTCATTGATCTCTGCCGTAACACTCGGCATAATCTTCGATATCCTGCCGCCGCAGACACTTTCGATTGCCTCCAGGCTAAGGCTTCCGTTAATGGAAATAACATGTTTATTCCCATTTAAATCAAATTTCACTTCATCCAGAACCTCTTTTATTTCCATCGGTCTGGTGCAAACAAAAATAATATCCGCATTCTGTACGACTTCCTTATTCGTTGTGCATACATTAACAGAAGGGTATCGCTTTCTGACAATATCCAGCTTATCCTTACTGCGGTTTGATACATAGATGTTCTCCCGGGGAACCGCCGGGGACGCGGCAAATTTATGCAGCAGCATGCTCCCCATACTACCGAATCCGATAATTCCTACCTGCATTTTAACCTCTTTTCCGCATAGACAACCTGCCTCCAAGTTATCAAATGCCTGATACTACTTATGCTCAGCCCATTTACATTCGCTTAATTCCATATCGGTAAAGATCGCCTTAAAAGAGGAATCCAGCGGACTGCATGCATAGATACCAAAATGAATGCTGCCATTCCCTTCAAATAAATGAAAGATGCGCATCTGCTTATAGGTAATGCCGTCCTGGGAATTCTCAATGCAATAATCGTCATTTCGTCTGCTGAGCCTGTAATACATGCTTTTGATATCGGATTTAATATCCGTGGTAGCCCAGTCCGAAAAGCCATGATTCGTAACCACACTACCCAGCCTCTGAATATCATCGTTCTCACATTCAATGGATGCCTTAAACCAATTATCACTGTCCTGATACAGGATAATACCGCATTGGTCAAAGCGGTGATTACTGTTAAAAGCAGTTTTCACGGTAAAAGAAAAGAATTTCTCCTGCGTCTCCATTAGTAATGCGGGTGCATTATCATTCCTGAATCCATAATAGGTCCTCTGCCATAAATCTGTATTCGGTTCCGTTACCATCTCGATCCGACCCTTACTGATCGTAAAATCCTTTAATTCACGAACCCAGAACAACTTACTTGCATCAAAAAAATTCATATTAACACCCATGCCTTTCAATTTTTTGATGACCTATTCAAAAAATTGAATAGGCCTGAATAAAATGGTTGAAAGTGTTTTTCTTTCAACCTAACACCTTTGTGCATAGAGGTGTTAAAAATATGTTATTGTAATATATTAGCATTTTCTCCTTGGAATTTCAATGACAATAGTAATGCAACTTATGTCGAAAGTGGCTGTTTTACGGTTTACACAACAAGATACAAAACCGGTGTATACAGACATTCACCTGATCCGTCTCAATTTTCATTCGGATCCGGTTTGATTTCCATATACACCGGTGAAATTAACTTATACCAATAATTTTATAACGCTTTATTACCGCGTTCCCTTGTCCTGATTCTTATACAGTCTAAAACATCCGTTATGAATATTTTACCGTCACCGAATTCTCCGGTTTCGGTCGTCACAATAATCAAGTCAATGATTTCTTCCAGTCTCTCGTCGGGTACGACAATGCTGACTTCGATCTTAGGCAGGGTATTCATAAGCACCGTATTGCCTCTGACATATTCCGTGAACCCATATTGCTTTCCGCATCCGAGTACCTGACTGATGGTGATGCCGTTAATTTTCTTTTTAAGAAGTTCATCTTTTAAAGGTTCCAGTTTTTCAGGCCGGATAATTGCCTCTATTCTTTTCATATCAGTCTCTTTCCTTTCTGTTTGTCTTTCACAGTAACGGTTTATTAATCCAAACCGGTAAATGAAGGATATGCCAGTTCACTGTGCTCCGTCAGATCAAGTCCCTGTGCTTCCTCCGCCTGTGTGACCCTGATTTCCATGAAACGCTTCAAAATAAACAGTATAATAAAGGTTGCTATTGCTGAGAATGCAATTGTAATTACGATACTTATAACTTGTACTGCTAAAAGATGGGTACTGCCAAAAAGCAGACCGTCCCATTGTGCCACCGGGTTGATTGACTTTTGTGTGAATATTCCGGTGGCGATTCCGCCCCATATTCCGCCGATTCCATGACAGCCGAATGCATCCAGCGCATCATCATATTTAAATATAGCTTTCACCTTTGTCATTGTAAAATAACAGATTGGACTAACCAAAGCACCAATAATCATGGACGCCCAGATCGGAACAAAACCGGCACCCGGTGTTATGGCAACCAGACCAACCACAGCTCCTGTTGCGGCACCTAATACCGTTGGCTTCCCATGAAGCAATTTTTCCAACAGCATCCAGGATAATAATGCCGTTGCCGCAGAAGTATTCGTAGTCAGGATCGCATGGACCGCCAGGCCGTCCGCTGCCAGCGCACTGCCGCCGTTGAAGCCGAACCAGCCAAACCACAAAAGTCCCGCACCGATAATCACAAACGGTATATTGTGAGGCTTATAGGTCACCACGCCATACTCTCTTCTTTTTCCAAGCATAATACATGCAATCAAACCGGATACACCGGAGCTGATATGTACGACATTACCGCCTGCAAAGTCAACGGCACCAAGCTCTCTTAAGAAGCCGCCGTCTCCCCATACCATATGTGCCATCGGGTAATAAACAATTAAGGACCATGCAACTATGAAAATAAACAACGCCGAGAATTTCATTCTTCCTGCAACGGCACCGCAGATCAACGCAGGAGTGATGATTGCAAACATCATCTGATAGGTACCAAACAGGTTCTCCGGAATTGTGCTGGAATAAGCCTCATTCGGTTCCGTACTTACGCCTTGAAAGAACATATTGCCGAAGCCGCCGATAATACCGGCATGGTCAGCTCCGAAAGACAGGGAATATCCAATTACAACCCACAGAACGGATCCCACTCCGCATATAAAGAAGCAGGACATTAATGTATTTAATGTATTTTTTCTTCTTTCCATCCCTGAGTAAAAAAATGCAAGCCCCGGTGTCATCAAAAAAACTAAAGTAGTACATACGAGAACAAATGCGCTGTTAGCTAAATTAATATTCATAACTGGCTCCAATCTGCCCGCCTATGGGCATTTTATTTAGATTGTAAAAAAATACCTTTCACGTTTGCGACATGGGGGCAATCCCGCAGCCGTCGCAAGAGCATATGGAATTACCAGGTAAGTAAGCTAATACTTCCTTAAATATATATTTAGGGCAGCAAAAAAGGCCATTACTCTTTTTTAAGAGTAATCGCCTTCGACTCAATAATTTATTATAAACGAATATTTTAAAATGTCAATTCTTTTTTTCAGCTCGAATAATTTTCCAGTAAGGCGTACAGTTCGTCAAGATCCTTTACAAAAATTCCTTCTTCAAGCTGAAGCTGCTCATACTGGGATAAATCTTCGACGGATACGGACGTATAGTCATATACCGTCTTCTTATCCCCATAGTAAACTACGATATAACCGTTTTGCGACTTTAAATAATATTTGTTTACAACCAGGTCGGTATTATAAGTCTTCCGGAGAATAACCTTCTGTTTTGAAAACTGCATCAGTTCAAAGGCTGTAAGTCCCTTTTCATACTCGTTCCAGGATAAATCATCCATATAATCATACAGGTATTTAATCACCTCATTACGGGTAAGTCCCACAAGATAGCTTGGAGTCGGCAGTACTTCTTCCTCCATCTTATCGGTTTTTATGTCATAGGTCTGCAATGTATATTGTGTGGCCGGAAGGATGGTATCTTCCGTCACCGTATCGACGGCAATGCTTGAACTGTCAGTGTTGCTATCCGTATTGTATTCATCATTTTGTACTGTTTCCTGCGTCTCCGAACCAGGTTCGGGAGCCTGGGTAATCTGTGCGTTCTGCAGTAAACCGTTATTTTCCAAAGATAAGATTAATTCATTATTCCTCTCCACCGCATCTTCGTTAAATTGTTTCAATGCATTCTTATAGCTTAAATAATAGCACACCGAGAACATGAGCGCTATTGAAAAAAAACTAATGAGATAGACACATGCCTTCTTGATTTTCACCGAAATCACTCCTTTGGCATATAGTATTCACTAGTTTTTAAATATTTATACATAGAAATTATTGATTTATAAAAGATGCAGCTTATCCGCAACACGCACCAGGGTTCTTCCCAAAGGCATATCGCTTAGTTCATTCCGGGTAACCCCTTTGAAAAGGAGTAATGAGCAGAAATATACCGCCACTGCTACAAGGATAGCCGCCAACGTGCTTATGGAATTCCTGTGGACCAGAAGGTAAACCCCTTCATATGTAAGGAATGCAAAAACTCCCATAAATACGGAGCAAGAGGTCGGAATAATAAAGGTTCGGAAAACCTCTTGTTTATAGTTGAGATGCCTTCCTACGGAGATCCAGTTCAGAATGCAGACCAGTAGGGCAAACGATATGTTGCCGATTACCATCCCATATGTACCAAGATTAAAGACTTTAAGTAAAACAAATACCAAAGCGATATGGACAACCAATGAGATTGCCGAATGGATAACCGGTACCCGCATCCTGTTAATCCCCTGCAATACGGCATTTGTTATGGTGGAAAGAGCAAAAAATACGATAGCTACGGAACCGAGCCGCAGCAGATTGGCCGGCATCGCCGAACCGTCTCCAAACAAAAGTTTAAGTATCGGTGAGGCAAGCACCCCCATACCGACCGCCGAAGGAATCGCTATGATCATGTTCAGCTTAACGGCCTGCTGTATCTTATTGTTTACCTCCAGATTCCTTCCGTCTGCCCTTGAAGCCACGATACTCGGTATGATAGCCACCGCCATTGCAGAAGCAATGGAAACCGGAATATTGATTAACGTATTATATTTATTCGCATAGATTCCCCATAAGGTGTTTCTTGCTTCCGTATCCAGCCCTTTTTCTTCCATGATATGTCCGAACAGGGAACCGTCGATGACCGAACTGACCTGATATACGGTCTGACTCAGTATAACAGGTACAATAGTAATGAGAAGCAGCCCGAATATCTGCCGCCAGGATTCTTTGGAGTTACCCGTATCCTTCCTTAACTGTCGCTTTATAATCGGTTTATACAGGGTAAATATAAACAAAAGAAACAGCAGTGACACCGCAGCACCGGCAAAGGTTCCAAAGGTGCTGCCCGCGGCGCCGTATCCGGCTATATTGACGGAGGCACTGTGAGCCTTCATTAAATAGTAAGCGGCTGCAATACTCACAATTGCGTTTATGATTTGCTCCAGAATCTGCGATATCGAGGTAGGAAGCATCGTATTTTTCCCCTGGAAATAACCTCTTAAGACCCCCATTACGGCAAATACGAAGATGGTCGGTGCCAGCACCTTGAGCGGTATTGCCATCGGCTCGGCATTATACAGTGTAACCGCCAGGAAATCCGCCCCGAAAAAAACCGCCAGTGTTGCAATTATACCTGTCATTAAGGCAAATCCCATAGCACACAGAAAAATACGATAGGAATTCCGGTACTCCTTCCTTACCACACGTGCCGCAACAAGCTTTGACACGGCAAGCGGCAAACTGTAAGAAGACAGGATCAGGGCTACATTATAAATAGCAAATGCATTGGAATAATACCCCATTCCTTCATCTCCGATTATATTGGTTAAAGGTATGCGGTATAAAAGCCCTATTATCCGGCCTATTATGGAGGCGGCCGCCAATATGCTTCCCTGCACTAAGAAATTACTGCTTTTCCTGTTTGTTCCCATACTATCCTCTCTTCCGCCATTCAGCCTGCGAGCAGGCTGAATATTGCAATGTATCTTTCGTCCGGTTTTTGTAATAACCCGATCCGTATCTTTTGTACTTTATTCCTGACTATATGTTATTGTACATCCGACAAAACGACATCCTCTATCCTCCGGTCAGGAAAAACAGCGATATAAGTCTTCCCTGGATTAACCGTCAATTCATTGCCCTGCTCGTCATAGTAACGCATCTTCCTGGATGCCTCATTCTTCGTCCAGGTAATGTCTGCTTTCCTGCCGTCCGTTATATAATAACCAGTTCCCGAGGAGTCCTCGATATCCATAGTCTGATACCCGTTCTTGTCAATATCCCATTCCCTGACAAACTGGACAAGGATATTTTTAAAAGCCAGCTGCTTTCCGGTATTTTTATCAATATGCTCTTTTTCAAACTGATAACGGTAATACAGCTTATCCTCACTGTTATATTCAAAATACGGACTGGCGGAATTGGAAAAGGCAAGGGTAACCATATTAACCGTCTGGCCCGAATCAAGCTCCGTGTCTTCCTCATAGAAACGAAAGTGCCCTTCATAGTCTTCGTCATATTCGGTATCATAGCCCTTTATTTCAGTTCCCTTAAGAATTCCTTCCCTGCTGGCAAATGCATTATGAGGCGCCTTGATGGATTTATCCCGATAGAAAACCGTCTCGCCCAGACCTGTTAACCCGCTCAGGTTATTTATACCTAAAGCCTTTATTTTCTTGGTTGCATAGGTGGTCTCGCCATAATGCACATAGATCGCATCATACTCGTCCGCAATACTGACAAAGTAATGTCTTGCACTTCTTACCGAGCCGATGCGGGATTCGTTTAATTCTTCGAAAATCCCCATCAGCCTTGTAATACCGCCCTCCGCCAAAGCTTCATACAGAATGGAAGCTTCCGAGGTACCGCTTTGCGGCGATGCATATTCAATATTGTTAAACATAATCGCATATGGCCTTTTATTCCCAACCTCTTCCGGAACCCAAAGACCGGTCAGCCTGCTCCTTATCTCACCGTCATGATTCTCCGGTTCCTCTGTCGGTATGGCGGGCATCGGAGTCGGTGTAGCCGCTTCGGTAGGCGCCGGAGTCACATCCTGTGAATCCTCCGTATTTTTTTTCCTGCAGCCCGATAAAGAAAATATCATAATCATTAGTAGGATCACTATTATACTTTTCTTCATTTCAAACTTACCCTCTCATCTATAAAAATTGATTATAACCCTATCTTGCTATATTAAGCTCTTCCAGAACCTTTCGCTGCCTTTCTTCCATAAGCCGCCGCTCATCCTCTTCCATGTGATCATAACCGAATAAATGCATCATGCTGTGTGCCGTCAGAAAAGCAAGCTCCCGCTCTTTCGAATGCCCATATTCCTTTGCCTGGTCCGTTACCTTTTCGACCGATATGATAATATCACCCAGAAGCAGCTCCCCGGTTTCAGGATTAAAGTAATCCTCCTCCTTCTCCTCCAGGTGTGAAAAATCTGCCGCTGCCGTATAATCGATCAGCGGAAAGGACAATACGTCCGTAACCTCATCCAGATCGCGATAATTACGATTAATCTCACGGATCGCCATGTCATCGGTCAGGATAACATTCAGCTCTGTCTCATACGGACAATTCTCCAGCTCTATTGCCTTTTCTACTACGGTAGTAATAATAGTCCGGTAATCCAGTTCCAGCTTGACATCGGTTTCATACTCTATGTTCAATGTCATAGTTTCCTCCATTCCCGCACAGCCTTTTCAAATACGCAAAACCTGCATGCCAGGTCAATAAATATAGTAATTCTACATATGTAGATAAAATTCTTTTAATTGGTTAAACTCCTGAACGGTCAGACCGGACTCATCCAGGCTGCCTTTTGTCAATCGAAGCTGGAACAAATTATCGACAATTTTATCGGAAGGGACAGTTTTGTCTCCCGGATTCCCATTGCCGTCCTTCATCGTCTTCTCCAGATATTCCCTGGTTGCAATGAAGCTTACTGTCATCATTACTATGGCGGCTTCCGGAGATTTCGGCTTCTCATATTTTAAGTTATGCTGCCTGATGATATCCTTTATGCTCCCGGGAAGGTGGTATTCCTCCGCAAGCTTGATACCTTCCTCAATATATTGCCTGCCAATAAGCCTCCCTATCTCATGATACATTCCTCCGGCTCTTGCCTTCCGTTCGTCCGCACCGATGGTCTGTGCGGCATTGCCGGAAATTTCACCGATTAACAGGGAATGCCTGTACAAATTCTCAGAATGCTGTTTCAGCCGTTCCATCAGCGGAAAATTTACATCCGTTATTTCCTCCAGGGTATGCGTACCGTCCCTGTCTTCCTCCGCCGGCGTGTCCGACACACCATCCTCCTGCTGTATTGGCTGATTCCCGTGTCGTCCCGTTATACTCTTATAAATATGACAGGCACCCAATGATCCGATTATCGCCATCAGGCTCGAAACTACCGAGTATACGGCATCCACGGTAATGGTATCCTTCAGGATAAAGCTGTTAATTATAAACAGCATAACAATCTGCAATGACAAAATAATGATAAGAGCATAAAATATGGTTTCCGGATTCTTTAAATAACCGGACAGCAGGCAGAACAACGTACCCGCAACCAGAAGATAGACGATAGCTTCAATGCCCAGCCCGCCTACAAAGCTGGCAAAAAAAATCAGGTTATAGGTAACGATATATCCCAGGGATACATCGAAAAGCATCGCAACCAGTAAACCGCCCACCAGCCATAAATGTAATTCTGCTTTTCCATCCGTTAGTATTATCAATAATAAAGAAGTTATGAATGTTATAATAAAAACGGAATTAAAAAACGGAAATTCCTTCAGTACCTTTTGCTGTGTCATGATATAAAATACCACTATGGATATAAGGATTAACGACAATACACATAGCCTTAATGTATAAGACGGCTCCGTTCCCTTTTGATATCCGTAATATATAATCATCAGTACAGACAGGATGCCTAAAATTCCCCACAAAAACCGAACCGGCACCCTGAAATGCAATAAACCTCTGTTTTTCAACGTATACTCCATTCTACCTGTTTTTCAAGAGATTCATAAAAAGCAGGTTATCCTTTAGTAAATGATATTTCGGTCACGGCTTTTTCCGTTTATAATTTCTGCCGCTGTTTCCCTTTATGGTATTGTTTTTTGTACCGACCAGATATTTCCTTTGTACCCTGGACCCGCTGTTTTTTACTTCTGTCTTTTTTACCTTGGTCTCGTATGCTTCGTATGCAACCACAATCTTTTGCACCAGCGGATGCCTTACTACATCCTGGCCGGTCAGGTAGGCAAAGCCGATATCATCAATCTTTCCCAGTACTTTTATTGCAACTTCAAGACCGGATTCCGTTCCGGAAGGCAGGTCTTTCTGGGATAAATCCCCGGTTATGATTACCTTTGAGCCAAACCCGATACGGGTCAGGAACATCTTCATCTGAGCAGGTGTGGTATTCTGGGCTTCATCAAGTATAATAAAAGCATTTTCCAGTGTTCTGCCCCGCATATAAGCCAAAGGCGCAACCTCAATAAGACCCTTCTCCGTATTCTTTAAATAGGCTTCCGCACCCATGATCTGATACAGAGCGTCATAAAGCGGCCTGAGATAAGGATCTACCTTGCTCTGGAGATCACCCGGCAGGAACCCAAGTTTTTCACCGGCTTCAATTGCCGGTCTCGTTAATATGATTTTGCTTACCTCATCATTTTTAAAAGCGGTCACGGCCATAGCCATAGCCAGATAAGTCTTACCGGTTCCGGCAGGGCCGACCCCAAAAGTAATCATTCTTTTACGGATCAGATCCACATAAGTTTTCTGACCGAGTGTCTTAGGCTTTATCGGTTTTCCAGCCATAGTATGGCAGATTAAATCCTGATCTATCTCTACTATTGCCGCTTCCTTATTCTCAAAACATAACGATAAAGCATAATTCACATTCTGTTCCGATATTGTATTGCCTCTTTTCGAAAGTTCGATCAACTGCATAAATACACTTTTTGCTTTTACTACGTTATCATTTTCACCAATCAGTTTAATCTCACCGTTTCTTAAAATTACGGTAACGTTTAAGGTTTTCTCAATCGTTTTCACATGTGCATCAAACTGTCCGAATATATTCTTCTCATGGTTGACAGGCACATCAATTATTGTTTCCATCAGACTCATCCGTATCTATAATCCTCCACTCGCTGTCATCTACAGCCCTGAATTCCTTCACCGGTTCAAGAACAATGATTCTCCCCTGTGCCGTGCAGGAATTCTTGCCTATAGTTATTTTTACATTATTCTGTATTATTATAACATCATTTTCCGATAAATCATCAAGGTATCTTTGTAATTTTTCCTCTGCAATTGCTTTCGCCTCTGCTTCAGAGTATTTTTTCTTAACCTCGTTATATTCCATATAGTCTGTGACAGAGTATTCTATCGGAAGGTAAAAATTTTCATTTAAATGAAGCATATACCTGTTTACAATTATATCATACTTGCCATACGGATTTCTAGGATTATATAAATTTATTTTTTTTAACAGGAGGGAAAAGTCATAACCTTTTTTGCTTTTGCCTGTATAGACCTTTTTTACATAGTTCAGCGGAAAAGCATCCTTGTAGTCATAGTAGGTTTTCCCTATAATATCGGCATCCGCTATTACGGGTTCCTTCACTACCTCCTCCTCATAATCCCCCACGATATCCACAATACCGGAAACCAGGATATCACCTTTTTTTACCACCGAGCCTACTTCCGTTTTCGGTGTCCCTGTTCTTGTAACGATTTCCGTAATGATGCAGTCTTTCTTTGCAACGATATGGCAGGGTTTCGTAGCGGTTACCGCCGGGGATGGCATCTTGGTTTCGGTGATTTTAATGATTAGCCTTGTACCCTTGATTTCCGCCGATACCCAGCCGATATCCTTATAGGTACCCCGTATTAATTCCTCGATTTCCTGGCAGTTTATCTTCTTCTTTTGCAAACCCGCGTAGATTTGGTTTTGTTTCAGGAATTTAGTCATTGCTTCCTGTGTATGGTAATGTCCGCCCAATAAGCTGATATTCCAGATATAAAGGGACAGTATGTAAACGATTGTGCAAAATATGAGTATCCCGGCAATAAAGCCCTTCCGCTTTCTATACCTGTGAATCAGGAACGGCAGCCCGGTTTTTCTTTTGATATAAGGAAGTGTTCCGGTCTTTTTTACGATGGGTCTCATCTTTACGTAATCCCGCAGCATTATGTTGAATTCATAAACACCTTCCACATTTTTCAGGTTCCAAAGATATATTTTCCGATTGCTGCATAGATTTATAAAGCGTTCCGGAGACTGGCCCTTCAATCTTACGAGAAGATAGCCGCGTAACCAGCGGTAAAGCTTTATCAGCATACGAAAGCCTCCATTCGATCATTTTAATAGAATCCAATTGTATGAATCATACCCGTTATCTTCATTTCGTCGGTAGTGAAATAAGAAATAATAAGATTATTCCCTTCAACCACAACTCTGCCGATCTTGGTAATAATCTTGATACTGCAGTTGTTATATTCCAGTATACCTTTATAGTTTTCGATACATACCTCATTTCTGCCGATCGCTGTTATGATTGGGGCACCTGCAAGAATATCGGAAGGCAGCTTTAACTGGCTTGACAGCATTTCGAGATAGGTCGCTCTGCCGGCATCTTCACGTTTCTTCTCATTATTAATATTATCATATAACTCTTTGTTGGATTTTTTTTTGAATTTCTTATGATTCGATTTTATTTTCCTGTTCATTCATACCGCTCCGCATAATTCAGGTACTATTATAGAATATATGGTAGAAAATCATGTCCTATGCTTCTGATTTCTGAATTGGTTTGCGGGTGCTTGCTTTAAAGAAATAAAAACCCCTGAATCCAATGACTCAAGGGCTTATCTTTGTAAAACCACACATTATTTGAATTTGCGTTTACGAGCCGCTTCCGACTTTTTCTTACGTCTTACACTCGGCTTCTCATAATGCTCTCTCTTACGGATTTCCTGCTGAATACCTGCCTTCGCACAGTTTCTCTTGAATCGACGTAGAGCACTATCCAAGGTCTCATTATCTTTTACAATAACATTCGACATAGTCTCACACCTAACCTCCCTCCAGTTGTGTATTGTGCCTATACAACTGTTTGGGTATATTTTTATAGCACTACTATGATTATAGCATAAAATTTATTTTCGTCAACTATTTTTTGAATATCTATGCATATAATCTGTAACATAATTATTTTAGCTGTCCCTCCAAAGCCTTTGCAGCGCCTGCAATTACTGCGCCGATACCGGAAGGATTTTTGCCTCCGGCCTGTGCCATATTCGGACGTCCGCCTCCGCCTCCGCCTACCAATACGGCCAGTTCCTTTATCAGATTGCCTGCATGTGCTCCTTTTGCCATTGCCGCGTCGGAGGACATGGCAATTAAGTTAACCTTGTCGCCGCCCATAGCAGATGCAAGAATAATAACGCCGTCCCCCAGTTTTTCCTTTAACTGGTCTCCCAGATTACGGAGTCCGTTCATATCAACATCAGGGACCTTCGCAGCAAGGAGCTTGACTCCCTTTACTTCGACAACCTGGTTCATGACATCACCAAGGGCATCCTTGGCCAGCTTATTCTTCAGCTTCTCATTCTCGGACTGTAACAGCTTTATCTCGTCCTGCAAGGCTTCAATCCGCTTCGTAAGCATTGCCGGTTCCGTCTTTGCAGCCTTTGCAGCCGTATTTAATTCCTGTTCGACCCCATTATAATAGGAGAATACTCCGTCAGCCGTTAAGGCTTCTATTCTTCTCACACCGGCTGCCACACCTGTTTCGGACAAAATCTTAAAGGCGGTAATATTTCCCGTATTTGCCACATGGGTACCACCGCATAGTTCTATACTGAAATCACTCATAGAAACCACACGGACCTTCTCGCCGTATTTCTCGCCAAATAAGGCCATAGCCCCTGTCTTCTTCGCCTCTTCAACCGACATGATATCCGTCTGCACAGACAGGCCTGCCGCAATCTCCCGGTTAACAATTGCCTCCACCCTGCTAATCTCCTCTTTTGTCAAAGCAGAAAAATGCGTAAAGTCAAAACGCAGCCGGTCATTGGACACATAGGAACCCGCCTGCTCAACATGAGAGCCTAAAACAGTCCTTAAGGCCTTCTGCAGCAAATGGGTGGCACTGTGGTTTTTAGCCGTGGCAGTCCTTCTCTCCGTATCAATAGCAAGGGTTACCCTTTCACCGGTCTTTAACATTCCTTTTGTCACCTTTCCGACATGTCCGATTTTACCTCCCTGAAGCTTAATGGTATCTTCCACCTCGAATTCGGCGCCGGCCGTTGTAATCACACCGGTATCGGCCGTCTGTCCGCCGCTTGTCGCATAGAAAGGTGTTTCGTTTACAAATACGGTGCCGGTCTGTCCTGCTACCAGCTCCCCTGCAAGCTCCGTATCCGTCGTCAGGGCCGTGATCTCTGAAATATGAGTAAGCTTATCATAGCCGACAAATGCGGAGGTCAGGCTTGCATTCAGCTGCTGGTATACCGTCACATCGGCGCCCATATAATTCGTTACCACACGTGCGTTTCTGGCCGTTTCCCTCTGAACCTCCATTGCTTTGCGGAAACCGTCCTCATCAATCGCAAAGCCTTTTTCCTCCAGGATTTCCCTGGTTAAATCCAATGGGAACCCATAGGTATCATAAAGCTTGAAGGCATCCTCACCGGACAGGGTCTTCCGTCCTGCCTTAACGAGGCTTTCTTCCAGTTCCGACAGTATACTTAAGCCCTGATCTATTGTTTTATAGAAATTATCTTCTTCTATGGTTAACAGTTTAAGGATATAATCCTTCTTTTCTTCGAGTTCCGGGTATCCGTCCTTTGATTCCCGGATAACCGTCTTACTCAAGGTTGCAAGAAAACGGTCCTTAATTCCAAGCAGCCTGCCGTGACGCGCCGCGCGCCTTAACAGCCTTCTTAGCACATAGCCTCTTCCTTCATTGGAAGGAATGATACCGTCGGAAATCATAAAGGTAACGGAACGGATATGGTCGGTTATCAGACGGATGGATACATCGGCCTTGGGGTCCTTCTTATAGGAAACCCCGGCAACCTCACATACTTTATCCCTGAGAGCCTTCATGGTATCGATATCAAAGATGGAATCCACATCCTGAACCACCGTCGCAAGCCTTTCCAAGCCCATGCCGGTATCAATATTTTTATTGCTTAATTCCTCATAGTGCCCGTTTCCGTCACTGTCAAACTGTGTAAACACGTTGTTCCATACCTCAATATAACGGTCACAGTCACAGCCGACGGTACAGTCCGGCTTACCGCAGCCATACTTTTCTCCCCGGTCATAGTATATTTCGGAACATGGCCCGCAAGGCCCCGCGCCGTGCTCCCAGAAATTATCTTCCTTTCCGAAACGAAAGATCCTTTCCACAGGGATTCCAATCTCTTTATTCCATATATCAAATGCCTCGTCATCCTCCAGATAAACGGAAGGATACAGTCTGTCCGCCGACAGACCGACTACCTCGGTCAAGAATTCCCAGGACCAGGCTATTGCTTCATGCTTGAAGTAATCACCAAAGGAGAAATTTCCGAGCATTTCAAAAAAGGTACCATGTCTTGCCGTCTTTCCTACATTCTCAATATCACCGGTACGTATGCATTTCTGACAGGTAGTAACCCTCTTGCAGGGGGGTACCTCCTGACCTGTAAAATATGGCTTCAAGGGTGCCATTCCTGCATTAATTAATAATAAACTCTTGTCGTTATGAGGGACAAGAGAAAAACTGTTCATCTTTAAATGTCCTTTGCTTTCAAAGAAATCAAGGTACATCTTTCTAAGTTCGTTCACTCCGTATGCTTTCACTGTAATTGCCTCCTGCGTACTATTCTAGTAATTTATTATAAGTACTAAACATATTTTTGTCAATCAAATGTGGTTTCTTCAAAACCTTTCTTATGTTCACGAAAACATTTTCTTAAAATATACAGTTGACACCCTACTCCTATACAATGAAAAACCATAGCACATGTGAAATGTAAACTATGGTTTCTTTATTCTTAACCTGTGAAATTATCCGTACTATTGCAAAGGACGCTCTTTATTGTCATTCCTCTCTTGCGGGCCTGTTCTTCAGCTGGCATTTCAAAACATACCGGTTCAATATATCACTGTGCATATTTAACTTGCAGCCATACAGATAACCTTTATGCTTCGGCAGTTCTGTAACTCTGATGATCTCGCCCAGT
This sequence comes from Bacillota bacterium, assembly GCA_023398615.1. Classification (GTDB taxonomy): domain Bacteria; phylum Bacillota; class Clostridia; order Lachnospirales; family Lachnospiraceae; genus Anaerocolumna. The sequence continues at coordinate 18,229 of JAEWSD010000191.1, read as the reverse complement.
AAAGGCAGCTTGCAATTCTTGGATATGTCAAGCACTACCTTAATGTATGCAATATCTTCAATCTTACGGTTCATGATAAAACCAATGCCTGTCAAACTGATATCCTTTAATATTCCGGAAAATTCAACCATACTGCCGTCATCTTTTATCAGCTTCAAATTGTGGGCTTCACCTACAAAGGCACGGTAAGCCTCCCGCCTGTTCATCCGCTTCGGCTCATTAGAAGTTGAAATACCATACAGATATTTTCCCTGATAAGAAACCAGTTTAAGAGTAAGATCGATAAAATTATAAATTCCGCCTTCCGTCTTATATAAAAGCATTGCTTCACTTATTTTATTAGCATCGATAGGCTTGCCGTTACTGCATACCGCCGAAATGAAAATCATGTCTTCCAATTTAATTTGCAGTATTACATTCATACAGTAATCATTTTTCTGATACTTAAAGCGAAACTCTAAGTCTTCCTTTTCCGGAATCTCATTCAACCTCATAGCCTTATCCCCCCATGTGTACAAAAAAACGGTATTATTTGGTTAATCTGATTATATCATATTCTATAATTTGCCAAAAAGCAACAATAATGTAATAATTTTTCATATTATGTAATTTTTAAGGGAAAAAACTGTAAAAAAATGAAAATTATAATTTATTACACCAATAATTTCAAACAGCCGGTCGAAATAATCTATTCATGTAATATCATTAAGATTCTCATTAATGTCAAAAATGAAATTCAAAATCCTTGTATTTATTTTACTCTTTACTGGGAATTATTTCAATATGTATATGCATGAATTATTTTCGTTCCGGCATTCCGGTGAGGGTTGGGAGAGGATAACAGATGCTCTTTAAGAGAGATTTAATTATTCAATTATTAATAATATAAAAAAACAGCTAGAGTTATTATCTCATGCTGCTCTGTTTCATAACCTGTATTATTATCTACTCTTAAAACCTTCTTTGTAAAAGAAGATTTAGATTTACAACAGCTCGTAGGGGAATCGAACCCCTGTTTCCGCCTTGAGAGGGCGGCGTCTTAGCCGCTTGACCAACGAGCCTCACAACAATGTGTATTGTACAACATATCAGTTCAAAAAGCAAGAATTATTTTCAATTATTTTATTGTAAAAAATCCATTAAAGAAATCTGGTTCGAAATCGGAAGATCCTTAAGCAGCTCCAAATCCACCATAAGATCGACTACCGTCGAGCTTACTTTGCAGCGGCTTCTGAAATCGTCCTGGGACAGGAATTTACCGTCCGCCACCGCTTCCACTACGGCATCGGCCGCCTTATCACCCAGCCCGTCTATCGTACTTAAGGACGGCATCAGTTTGCCGTCAACGATCTGGAAGTGGTGAGCTTTTGCGGTATATATGTCTATCGGCACAAATTCGTAGCCCCTTGCATACATCTCCTGTACAATCTTCATATCCTTCAGGCTGTCCTGCTCCTTTTTCGACAGGTCATTCCCGCGTCTTTTATAATCAGCCATATAACGTTCCAGACGTTCCTTTCCGAGACACATCAATTCATAGTTAAACGCCGAAGCACGGATGCTGAAATATGCCGCATAGTAGGCCAGCGGATAGTATACCTTAAAATACGCAATCCGAAAAGCCATCATGACATAAGCGGCGGCATGGGCTTTCGGGAACATGTATTTGATTCGTTTGCAGGACCAGATATACCATTCCGGAACATTGGAAGCAAGCATCTCTTCCTCCATCTCAGGGGTTAAGCCTTTCCCCTTACGGACACTCTCCATAATCTTAAAAGAATGCCCGCTGTCTACTCCCATACCGATCAGATAAGTCATGATATCGTCACGGGTACAGATTGCAGTTGATAGTGTACATTTCCCTTCCGCAATCAAGGTCTGGGCATTATTCAGCCATACATCGGTACCGTGGGACAGACCGGAGATACGTACCAGATCCGAGAAGGTCTTAGGTCTGGTATCCCGAAGCATCTGCATGACGAAATCCGTACCGAACTCCGGTACCCCAAGACATCCGAGATCACATCCGCCGAGAACTTCCGGCTTTAAGCCTAAGGCGCTCAGATTGTCAAACAGTGACAGTACCTTTTCATCGTCGAGCCGTATCAATTTCGCATCCACACTCGTCAAGTCCTCCAGCATGCGGATCATGGTAGGATCATCATGTCCGAGTATATCAAGCTTTAACAGGTTGTGGTCGATGGAATGGTAATCAAAATGGGTCGTAATCGTCTTGGTGCTCATATCGTTTGCCGGGCGCTGCACCGGGGTAAATGAATAGATCTTCTCGCCGTGCGGCAATACGATAATACCTCCCGGATGCTGGCCGGTGGTTCTTCTGACTCCGACACAACCGGTAACAATTCTTTCAATCTCAGCCCTTCTTTTGTGCTGATCTCTTTCCTCGTAGTATTTCAGTACATAGCCAAAAGCCGTTTTATCCGCCAGGGTACCGATTGTTCCTGCGCGGAAGGTTTGTCCCTCACCGAAGATAACCTCGGTATAATCGTGGGCATGGCTCTGATATTCTCCCGAGAAGTTAAGATCGATATCCGGTTCCTTATCCCCGTTAAAGCCAAGAAAGGTCTCAAAAGGAATATCATGTCCGTCCTTGCTTAACGGCTTCCCGCAGACCGGGCAGACCTTATCCGGCATGTCACAGCCGGAGCTGCCGGCATATTTCCTGACCTCCTCCGAATCGAAATCGGAATAAAAGCAATTGGTACAGTAATAATGTGCCGGCAAAGGGTTTACTTCGGTGATACCGGACATCGTCGCAACAAAGGAGGAGCCGACAGAACCCCGGGAGCCAACCAGATAGCCGTCTTCATTGGACTTCCATACCAGCTTTTGCGCAATAATATACATAACGGCAAATCCATTTGTTATTATGGAGTGCAGCTCATGCTCCAGACGTTCCTCAACCTGCTTCGGAAGCTTGGGGCCGTACATGGAATGCGCTTTATTGTAGCAGATACTCCGAAGATCATTGTCCGAATTTTCAATGACCGGCGGACATTTATCCGGACGTACCGGAGATATCTTTTCAATCATATCCGCAATCTTATTCGTATTGGTAATTACAAGTTCCGTAGCCTTATCCTTACCCAGATACATGAATTCATCCAGCATTTCCTCGGTCGTGCGCAGATAAAGAGGTGCCTGGTTATCGGCATCCTTAAATCCTTTGCCGGCCATAATGATCCTGCGATATATCTCATCCTCCGGGTCCATAAAATGTACGTCACAGGTTGCAACCACAGGCTTATTGAATTCCTCTCCAAGACGGACGATCCTGCGGTTGATCTCCATTAATTCCTCTTCCGTACTTATGTTAACCCGATCGCTATGTATCATGAATTCATTATTGCCCAAGGGCTGGATCTCCAAATAATCATAGAAATTAACCAGCCGGTGGATTTCCTCCGGCGGCTGTTCCCGCAGGATTGCCTGGTACAACTCCCCGGCCTCACATGCCGAGCCGATCAGCAGCCCTTCGCGGTTTTCCAGAAAAACGCTTTTCGGTATTCTCGGCCTCTTACTATAGTAATCAATATGTGAAAGGGAAATCAGCTTGTACAGGTTTATCCGGCCGATTTCATTTTGCGCCAGTATGATGGCGTGATAGGTCGGCATCTTCTTGATTGCATCGGCCGGCATTTTCCCCAGTGAATGGATCTCATCGATACAGGAAATTCCTTTTTCCTTCAGCATGCCTATAAATTTAAGAAAGATCTCGGCGGTAGCACCGGCATCATCCACTGCCCTGTGATGGTTTTCAAGGGAGACGTTTAATGCCTTTGCAACATGGTTCAGCTTGTATTTGCTTAAATCCGGCAGAAGGATCCTTGCCAGGCCTACGGTGTCTATCACGGTAAAATCAATCGGATATCCCAGGTCCTCCGCTTTTTTTGCAATAAAGCTCACATCAAAGGAAGCATTATGAGCAACCAGGGCGCAATCACTGCAGAAATTCAGGAATTGCGGGAGAATCGCATCAATCATCGGATACTCCAAAACCATCCCATCGTTGATTCCGGTCAATTGTTCAATCTCAAACGGGATCGGGACGTCAGGGTTAATAAAAGTACTGAATCGGTCAACGACCTCCCCGCCGGTAATTTTAACGGCTCCTATCTCTATGATCCGGTCCTTGGCCGGCCCGAACCCTGTGGTTTCTATGTCAAATACGACATAGGAATCCTCAAAGGTCTGCCCTTTGCCATTGATCACAACCTCTTTCAAGTCATCCACCAAATAAGCTTCCACACCGTACAAAATCTTAAACTCTTTCAGGCGTTCCCATTCGGATTCGGGATAATCCTTCTTATTTAAGGCATGATTGGCTTCCGGGAAAGACTGCACCACCCCGTGATCCGTTATGGCAATTGCCTTGTGTCCCCATTCAAAGGCACGTTTCACCAGGTCCTTCACATCCACGACCGCATCCATATCGCTCATCATGGTATGTGCATGGAGTTCAACACGTTTTACGAGACTGTTATCCCTTCTCGTGGTGGTAAAATCCGGAATTGACTTAATACCTACTATGGAACCTATCGTTACCTCGCGGTCGTATTTATCCATTAGGGCCATTCCCTTAAACTTAATAAACCGGCCCTTCCTTAAGGTATTTAAAAGTTCCTCCGCTTCCTCCGTTTTTGTAAAAATCTTGCCCTGGATAGAATCGGTAAAATCCGTTACAGAAAAAATAATAATAGTTTTCTCGTTCCGCAGCTCCCTCGGCTCCACATTAAGGATCTTGCCGCGGATTACAACCTCACCGATCTCATCCTGGACATCCGCAATCGGAATTGCTTCCCCTTCAAAGCTCTTCCCATATATCGTATCGGGATCGGCGGCAGTCTTTCTATATGAATATTTGCCTTTTTCAGCCGTATTCCTGGCCTTTGAAGGTTTCGTTTCGTTTCCGGCATCCCTTGCGGCCGCAAGCTCCTGCCTGGCATGCCGCTCCTCTAAGGCTGCCCCCAAAGGCTCGTCCGAAGTACGTTCCTGTCCGTCCGGCACGCCTGCTGGATCACTTGGCCTTTCCGGCCCGCAGTCATGCCTGACCGGTTCGTATTCATACTCCGGGGCCTCATCCTTTTTCTCTGCCTCATGGAATTCGAACCGGACATAGATTTCATAGTTGAAACGGTCCCGGAATATTTCCGTAAGCTGCTGTGATATATTCCCCGACATCTTTCTTACCAGGAAATTCTCTTCGCAGCCAAATATCAGTACATTCTCTTCAAAACGTATTTCTGCCATTTCAAATACGTTATATTCCAAGATACTCTTTTCTTTGAATTCCTCCAGAATACTGTCTTTGTAGATATGAAACAGCTTTTCCGGAGTATACTGTTCGGACAGAATGTAGTTCTCATAGATTACTACGGAATTCGAAGCAGAAGAAAAAAGCTGCCGGTAAAGCTGATATTCCATTTTCTTGATACTTTTCCTGTGAATCAGCCTGCTGCTCTTCATGTATACCCTGAATTCCGACTTTGACTTAGAGACTGTCACCCGCTCCACCGAGACCTCTTTAAAAAGCCCTTCCAGGTCCTTCGGCAGATTTGATAATTGATCAAATACTTCAAAAAACAGCATTCCCATGATCATGCCCCGTTTCTAAAGTTTATCCGGTACTATTTACAAGTATTAAATACCGGTCTTATCCATCCTGATAATTTCCTCGCGCAGGGCGGACAGTAATTCATTCTCAGGTACCTTTCTGATGATTTCTCCCTTTCTGATGATTACACCTTCACCCTTGCCTCCGGCAATTCCGATGTCCGCTTCCCTTGCCTCGCCCGGGCCGTTCACCACACAGCCCATAACCGCTACCTTAATATCGGAATGAATATCCTGCACCATATTCTCGACTTCCCCTGCAAGCTTAATCAGATCAATCTGCGTCCTGCCGCAGGTCGGACAGGATACCAGCTCGACGCCGCCTCTACGAAGTCCCAAGGTTTTCAGTATCAGCTTCGCAGACTTGATTTCCTCCAACGGATTGCCGGTTAACGATACCCGAATCGTATCCCCAATCCCTTCGTAGAGAATAATACCAAGACCGACAGCGGATTTTATGTTGCCCGACAACACGGTTCCCGCTTCCGTTATTCCGACATGCAGCGGATACCTCGTCTGCTTTGCTATCATCTCATGAGCCCTGATGCACATTAATACATCGGAGGATTTTATACTGATTACAAGATTATCGTAGTCCAGCTCTTCTATGATTCGCACCTTATCCAGCGCGCTCTCTACCAATCCTTCGGCAGTTACGCCATGATACCGGTCAAGAAGTTCCTTTTCCAGGGAACCACTGTTAACACCGACACGGATCGGGATATTCCTTTCCCCGGCAGCTTCAACAACTGCCTTTACCTTGTCGGTGCCCCCGATGTTGCCGGGATTAATACGTATTTTATCCGCCCCGTTCTCAATTGCGGCAATCGCCAGCCGGTAATCGAAATGTATATCCGCTACCAGCGGGATATGAATCTGTCTCTTAATTTCACGTAAGGCAGACGCCGCTTCCTTGTTCGGAACGGCACATCTTATGATATCACAACCGGCTGCCTCCAGCTCCGAGATCTGACGGACGGTAGCCTCCGCGTCTTCTGTTCTCGTATTCGTCATGGACTGAATCAGTATCGGATTATTCCCGCCGATTACTCTGTCACCGATATGAATGATTCTGGTATTCTCTCTCATAAATCAAACTCCGATCCTGTTATTGCCGTTTTGCGGCACCAGCAAAAATAAGTTTATCCCACCTGTCACTGATACCAATTCCCAATATCCAGTCAAAAACTATTATAAAGAAAGTATAGGCAATCACAGCCGGACTGAATTTAAAAACATGACTCATTATTTTATCTCCTCTAAATGATTCATTCCGTCAGAACAATCTGCTGATATCATTAAACATTACAAAGGCCATCAGTATCATTAAAGCGATCAGGCCAATCATATGAACCAGGCCTTCCTTGTTCTGATCGATCGGCTTGCCGCGGAACAATTCAAGTATTAAAAATACCAAGCGCCCTCCGTCCAGCGCGGGAATCGGCAGCAGATTCATAACTCCGAGGTTCGCGCTTAACAGTATGCTCAGGTAAGCCATATTTAAAAAGATATACAAGACACCATCACTTTTGCTTGCTTCATAGGTGTCACCGATCATACTCACAATCCCCACCGGTCCGGCCATATCCTTCGTACTGATTCTGCCGCCGATCAGCTGTCCCAGGCTTTGTATCGTGGTAACGATCCAATACTTTACCTCCACTGCACTGTATTTAATCATGCCAAAGATATTCGTTTTTTCCCTGAATGTATTTACCGTTAAACCTGCGGTATAATAGCTGTATGAAACCGGCGTAACCGTAACCGTCTGTTTCTGTCCCCCATGAGAAAAGGTCACTTTTATCGGTGTTTCGGATAAAGGGGTCTTCTCGAAGTACTGACTTAATTCCATGCCGCTTGCTATAGCCGTACCGTTAATCGCTACGATAATATCGCCTCTTTCAATACCGGCCTGGTCAAAAGGAAGTCCTTCCTCCACCGAAGATATGTCGGCTTCCGTCGCATCCCCGGTATATCCAAAGCCCAACCGGTAGGTATCCATCTTATCGGGCAGAAAGCTGACCTGCTGAATCCCTTTTACCCCCTCACGCTTATAGGATATGGTTACTTCCTCGCCGTTAAGAGGATACATCTGTAAATAGGTATCCACTTCCCGTCCGATGTCGATATGTTCCCCGTTAAAGTTGGTTATTATATCACCCTGTGACAAGCCCGCTTCTTTTGCGGGAGAATCCTCTTCCAGGCTAAGGACCCTTGCCGGATCATAGCCTACAACCCCGGTCAGAATCATAGCAAGGAGAAATGCAAGGATAAAGTTAAATAACGGGCCGGCAAAAATAACTGAAATTCTGGCCCAAACACCCTTCTTGTTAAACGCCCTTTCGTCCTCCAGAATTTCATCCTCGCCCATCATAATGCAGGAACCGCCGATAGGAAGTATCTTCCAGGAGTATTTCGTATGCTCCTTCCATTCCGGTGTCGTCTCGAAATCATGCTGGTTAAGGAAAAATTTCGGACGATAGCCTTTCCTCGTCTTAACCAGCGTAATTACCCTGGGGCCCATTCCGATTGAAAATTCCGTTACAAAGACGCCATTTTTCATTGCCAGCAGAAAATGCCCCAATTCATGGATAATGATAATTAAACTAAATATAAGTATTGATATAATAATATTCATAATCGGCTCCCGTCTGCGTGCAAAGCACTTTCTATAAAATCATATGTTTCTTTTTCTATATTAAGAATTTCCGAAACCGTAGGGTTTTGTACTAAATTATGATTTCTGACCGCGGCTTCTATTAATTCCGTAATTTCCAAATATTTTATTTCCCTGTTCAGGAATTTTGATACGGCCAATTCATTGGCGGCATTATAAACCGTCGGCATACTTCCGCCTAAAGCGGCAGCCTCGTAAGCCAGCTTTAAACCCTTGAATGTCTCAAGGTCAGGTTCCTCGAAGGTAAGCTTACCAAGTTCAAACAGATTCAGGCGGCTTCCCTTAAGTACCCTTCTTTCTGGATAAAATAAGGCATATTGGATGGGAAGCTTCATATCCGGAGTGCCCATCTGTGCCATGATTCCGCCGTCCTCAAACTCGACTGCGGAATGAATTACACTCTGCGGCTGGATAACTACCTGTATCCTGTCCGGTTCTACCTGAAACAGCCACTTCGCTTCTATGACCTCAAGCCCCTTATTTACCATAGTTGAGGAATCTATTGTGATCTTACGTCCCATCGACCAGTTCGGATGCTTCAACGCATCTTCCACTTCAATATTCACCAGGTCACTTCTCTTTTTACCACGGAACGGCCCTCCGGAAGCAGTTAATATAATCCGGCTGATACGGTTATCCCGTTCACCGTTTAAGGCCTGAAATATTGCGGAATGTTCACTGTCGACGGGAAGCAGCTTTACTCCGTATTCCTTGGCCAACGGTATGATAAGATGCCCGGCGGTTACCAGAGTCTCCTTATTTGCCAACGCAATATCCTTACCGGCACGGATAGCCTCCAGAGTGGGTACAATTCCAATCATTCCGACAACGGCAGTCAATACCGTCCGGGCTTCATTCTTCGTCGCACAGGCTACCAGTCCGTCCATGCCGGATGTAACGGTTACCGGCAGATCACTTACCTTAAGCTTTAATTCAGCCGCTTTTTTATCGTCCCAGACACAGACCGTTCCGGGTCTGAATTCCCGGATTTGCTTTTCGAGCAGATCAATATTACTGCCGGCCGCCAGCGCGCATACTTTCAAATCTCTATTATTTCGAACAACCTCCAGTGTCTGGGTTCCGACAGAACCCGTTGAACCGAGAATTGAGATACACTTCATTATAATGCCCCTTTTCAACAGATAGAATCATAATATTCCTATAAAGAAATAAACCACCGGCGCCACAAAAATAATACTGTCAAACCGGTCCAGTATACCGCCGTGACCGGGTAAAAGCTTCCCGTAGTCCTTGATATCATGGTTTCTCTTAATAGCGGAAGCGGCAAGGTCTCCTAACTGTGAGATAATACTGGAAGCGCCGCATATTATGGCATAGGCTGCCTGCGGATTCCTGACCTCACCGATATCTCCCTTAAGAACAGTAGCATAAAGGAATCCAAGCAAGGCGGCTCCGGCTATTCCGCCGATACATCCTTCCAGGGATTTCTTAGGGCTAAGCTTCGGCACAATTTTATGCTTCCCGATCAGCATGCCGACGCAATATGCACAGGTATCGGAACCCCAAGCCCCGATAAAAATCAGCCATACCAGTCTGGCACCTTCCTCATAGACCCTTACTTTATATATGAAGCTTAACATAACCGCAACATAAAACAGGCCGTAGAATATCATGGATACTTCTTCCGTTCTGTATTTCGGATAAGAAAATACATAGATTAAAAGAAGCAGCAAAAGAAAAGTGATAATCAGAAGCATATTATACTGCTCCGCATTATAATAGATCAAAAAATCAAAAATAATACATGCTGCGTAACCAAATGCCGCAGGCAGCGATTTATCCAGCTTAACGGTACGGTAGAGCTCCATCATCCCTATTAAAGATATTGCCAAAATAGCCCCAAACAATACCCTGCCGCCTAACACAATACAGGTTATTGTTGCTATCATCAGGATAACAGAGCTTCGAAGCCTTATCCAAAACATATCCTTCCCTCCATTTACAATGCTCCGTATCTTCTGTTTCTGCTATTATAGTATTCCACAGCTTTGATTAATTCATTTTTATCGAAATCCGGCCACAGAAGATCCGTAAAATAAAATTCCGTATATGCCATCTGCCATAAAAGGAAATTAGACAGACGCAGCTCTCCGCTTGTCCTGATAAGCAGATCCGGGTCCGGAATCCCCGCCGTGTCAAGATAGCTTGCAAACCTTCGGTCATCTATATCATCTAAGCTTATCCTGTCCGCTTTATAATCATCCGCCAGTTTTTTAATACTGCGCAAAATTTCATCCCTGCCGCCGTAATTTAAAGCCACCTGTAAGTTTAACCCTGTATTTCCTGCCGAAACTCTTTCCAATTCTATGATACTTTTCTGTAAGTCCGCATCAAGCCCGGACCGGTCACCTAAAACCCGAACCTTCATATTATTCTTGCTGCTTGTCTTTAAGCAGTCCTTCATATAGCTTTGAAGCAGCTTCATAAGAGCATCAACCTCTTCTTTCGGCCTGCTCCAGTTTTCCGTGGAAAAAGCATATACCGTCAGGTATCTTATTCCCAGGTTATACGCTTCCTCACAAATTTTTTCAACCGTTTTGCTTCCCTGGGCATGACCGAAATTTCTCGGCATCATTCTTTTCTTTGCCCATCGGCCGTTGCCGTCCATTATTATCGCAACATGCCGCGGTATATTCATACCGGCCAATTCTCCATCTTCCATAGCGGCCTCCAAATTTATTAATTACTAAATAGGACGTATTTTGGCTCATCGGCAAAACACGTCCTCATTTTTCCCATTTTATACAGTAAGGATTTCCTTTGATTTAGCTTCCGTAACTTTATCGACTTCATCTATATATTTATCCGTAAGCTTTTGAATGTTATCCTCCAACAGCTTAAGTTCATCCTCGGATACGTCGCTGCTCTTGCCTAATTTCTTGAAAGCATCATTGGCATCCCTTCTGATATTGCGTATTGCAACCTTTGCATTTTCAGCTTTCTTCTTAACATCTTTTACAAGTTCTTTTCTTCTTTCTTCCGTTAATTCCGGAAATACCAGGCGTATAACTTTACCGTCATTGCTTGGATTCAGGCCTAAATCGGAGGCTAATATAACCTTCTCGATATCCTTAATCAGCTTGCTTTCCCAGGGCTGAATCTGAATTACTCTTGGTTCCGGCACGGAAATATTGGCTACCGACTGCAGAGGAGAAGGAGTTCCGTAATAATCAACTTTAAGTTTATCCAACAGATGGGGGTTTGCTCTTCCGGCACGGATGGATATAAATTCTTCCTTTAAATTATTAAGTGATTTTTCCATTTTACTTTCGTATGGTGTAATTCTTTCATCCATATTATCTTCCTCCAATTATCTATTATTAAACGGTTACCCTGGTGCCGTTAAAGCTGCCGCTAACCGCTTTTACAATACTGCTTTCTTCCTCAAGCGCAAATACCAGTATCGGCATTTTATTCTCCATGCTAAGTACCGTGGCCGAGAGATCCATTACGGACAGCTTGCGGTCCAAAGCTTCCTGCAGGGTAATCTCATCAAACTTCCTTGCCTCCGGATTTTTTTTCGGATCACTGTCATAAACTCCGTCAACCGCCTTTGCCATAAGAATTACGTCCGCATCCAGCTCCACGGCACGAAGAACCACTCCGGTATCGGTAGAAAAATAAGGATGTCCGGTACCCCCTGCCAGGAATACGACTATTCCTTTTTTAAAGTACTTATTTGCACGGTCCTTTGAGAAGAGCTTTGTCATACTGCCGCATTCAAAGGGAGTAAGTACCTGGGTGTCCATACCCGCGAACCGAAATATCTCCGATACATAGATGCAGTTCATGACCGTAGCAAGCATTCCGATCTGATCCGCTTTTGTCCGGTCAATGGTTTCGCTGGTCCTGCCTCTCCAAAAGTTTCCGCCCCCGATTACCACGCCGACCTCAATTCCATCCTCCACCAACTGCTTTACCTGCTTTGCAACAGAAATACAGGTAGCCTCATCAAAACCGGTTTTTTTTTCACCCGCCAGAGCTTCCCCACTGAGCTTTAACAGTACTCTCTTATAACAATTCATTTAACTTAAAGCCTCCGATTATTCAAATATATTATCGATATCTATTGATGCATAGGACAGAGAGCAAAAGCCTTCGATTACCGCACCGTTATTGATCTGAATCGACTGGGCTTTGATATTCCCCTTTATTACCGCAGATGAATCGATAACGATCGGTCCGTTGACATCAATTTCTCCCTTTACCGCACCTGCTATTACGGCCGAGGAAGCGGTAACATCACCGATCACTACGGAGCCTAAACCGATTTTAACACTGCCTTCACTGCTTATGCTTCCTTCCAAACGTTTCGTGCCCACATATACTTCGGACGCCATACTGTTGCCGGTAACCTTTCCTATGATGGAAAGCTTGCCCTGGCATACGACATCGCCGTTAATTGTTCCCATTACCTCCAAAGAACCATCCGCACTGATACTACCGTTAATTACGGTACCTTTTGTAATCACCGTGACTTCATCCGCCTTGTTCGTCGCAAGTGCCGCAGCCGGCTCCTCTTCGTTTTCAGCGGCTTCATCCGCAACCTTCTCATCCGCAGCCTCTTCATCGCCTGCCGCAGCTTCCTCGTCCGCCTCCGTGACAATATCAACGGCATCCTCTTCATCCGTTCCGGCATCCTCCTCCGGATTCAGGATAGCATCAAGGATATCCATATCCACATTATCATCTTCAAATTCTACAGTCATAGTTTCTTCCTCCTCATTTTCGGTATTTTCATCCTCGGACCTGTCCTCTAAAGTATTAACAACCAGATTGTCATCTAACGTATCTTCCGGAAGTAATTCATTCACTGCCTGTGATAAATCATCCTTGAATTCCTTAAAAAAACCCATTTGTTATCCTCCTGTATTATTCCTAATTTTTTATTTTTGTCCAAAAGAATCAAACTTTACTTGTTGTACCGGAGTAGTATCCTCGCTTATAGGCAATACGGAAGCGCCTTCCTCTGTCAAGGTCCGCAATACGCGCTTTAAAACCTTTACCGTATTCACCTTTCTGTCCGTATCATGCATTAAAACGACCGAAGTTGTGTGTTTCTCCACACCATCAATAACGTTATCATATAATGTCTTTTGAGTCAGGTTTTTACCTGTCGCATCGCCGTTATCAACGTTCCAGTCAAAATATGTAACGGATTTATCGTTTAAATACTTTATTAAAGAAGATATATCCACATTACTTACATTATTGCAGCTGCCTCCCGGAAAACGGTACAGGGTAGGCAGGTATCCAGTAGTATCATATAACAAATCCCTGAGCTTTGTAAAGTCTTTATCGAAATCTTCCAAAGAATTATATATGTAATCATACTTATGCGAATAGGAATGCATTCCCAGGGTATGTCCTTCCTCAACTATTCTTTTATACATTTCTTTTGAAAAATCATCCGTCTTACCGATTACAAAAAAAGTAGCCTTCACATTATATTCCGCCAATATATCCAATATATCATCCGTATAATTACTGGGTCCGTCATCAAAGGTGAGGTAAACCTTTTTGTTCAAAAATCTCTGCTTATTGCCGGTTTTGACCCCGGGAAGCTTATCTGCCGCTCCATCCGTGCTCTCCGTATCTGTTAAAGCGGTACCGTCCTTTGTATCTTCCGTCTCATGATCACCGGCTGAAGCCGAAATATCCTCTTTTGCCCGTCCGTCTTCCTTCCCCGGATTATCTTCGGCAGATTCTAAAGTTCCGTAATCGTCCGTGACGGCGGCATAGACAACACTGTCATCATTCTTACGGCTCATTTCATCATAGGTTACGTCATAGTGAGCTATCATCAATATATCAACTTGCTTTTGCAGGGAATTCATCTTAAAAAACAAAATAATACATAATATAACAGGCAGAATCAGCAAGGCTAAAACCAATGCAACAATGCATATCTTCATCCGTTTTATGCGTTTTCGCCTGGCTGTAAGGGAATCCGGATTATTTATTGATTTATCCTTGTCCAAATTAATGTCTCCTTAACATATACTCTTCAGAATATTTTAACACATTTCACTAACAATTAACATATTATTTTTTAAATAATTAAAAAAACCTTTTGGCAAAAAAATTTTTATCTCAGCCCTGAACATAACATCAAATTGTTACAGCTCAGCCTTGCGGCTAAACTGTAACGATTATGCGCAGAAATTAATTTCGCGCACACATGTCTCGGGTTTTCTGTAACTTCCGCTTCGCTCCACTCACAAAAAACACGTCGCGGTACCATATCTGAACTGTAACATCAAATTATCCCTTATTTCTTGACAGTGCCTGTGCCGAGTTATATAATTTTTGTAATTATCATAATTTGTCATTCAACAGTCTAAAATCCTGGTAAATGGCATTATTCCACGAAATACGAGGTTAACAGATATGACACAGGAATTATTAATGGGCAACCAGGCAATCGCACTGGGCGCCATACAGGCAGGCGTCGGCGTTGTTACCGGATATCCCGGAACTCCCTCATCTGAGATTCTGGAAACGGTAGCAAAGAGAAATCCGGGAGATATCTATGTCGAATGGTCGGTAAATGAGAAATCGGCCCTGGAGGTGGCTGCCGGGGCGGCCTATGCCGGAATCCGGACTATGGTTACCATGAAACAGGTGGGACTAAATGTTGCATCCGACCCGATCATGAGCCTTTCCTATATAGGAATAAAGGGAGGAATGGTAGTCGTTGTCGCCGACGATCCTGGCCCGATATCCTCGCAAACGGAGCAGGATACCAGGCAGTTCGGCATATTCTCAAAAATACCGGTTTTCGATCCCTCCTCCCCGATGGAAGCCTATGAGATGATCCATGATGCTTTCGATTATTCCGAAAAATATCATACGCCGGTAATCTTCCGCCCCACTACCAGGGTATGCCATGCCAATGAATCCATTCCGCTTAAGGAAAACCGCCGTGACAGTAAGGCGGAAGGCTTCGTAAAAGATTCCAAATGGGTTATCTTTCCGCGCCTTTCCTATCAGCGTCATAAGGAAATTGAGGATCGTGACCCTGTCGTTTCCGAGGACTTTTCATCCTATCCGTTAAATGTGGTGACCGGAACCGGAAAGAAAGGTATTGCAGCCGGCGGAGTCAGCTATGCCTACACCAGGGAAGCACTTTCCCTGTTAAACGGTTCCTGCAGGTTAATGAAGACGGCCACACCTTATCCGTTTCCCGAAAAGCTTGCACTGGAATTCCTGAATGGCCTGGACGAGGTTCTTGTTATTGAGGAGCTGTCTCCGTACATAGAAAAGGAATTGATATATCTGTGCGGCAAGTATGGACTTTCTGTGAAGATCAGGGGAAAGCTTACCAAAGATATGCCTTCTGCAGGAGAAAATACGGTTTCCGCAGTGACAAATGCGATCGGTGAATTCCTGCAGCTGCCTTACGAAAAACAGGCGCCTGAGGAATGTCCCCTGCCTCTGCCCGTTCGTCCTCCCGTCCTTTGTGCCGGATGTCCCCACCGGGCTTCCTTCTATGCGGTAAAACAGGCAATGAAAGGAAAAAAATGCGTATTCTCGGGAGATATCGGCTGTTATACCCTCGGTAATGCAAAGCCGCTGGATATGGTAGATACCTGCCTTTGCATGGGAGCCGGCATTACGATCGCACAAGGGCTTCACAGAGCAGAGCCGGACACGGTAAATTTCGCCTTTATCGGTGACTCTACCTTCTTCCATACCGGAATTCCCGGCGTTATCAATGCCGTCTATAATAATACGGATATCGTCCTGATCGTGCTGGATAACTCAACTACCGCCATGACAGGCAACCAGCCGCATCCCGGTACCGGCAGGACAATGATGGGTAATCTTACTGAAAAGATCAGCATTCCTGATATACTCACAGCAATCGGAGTGAAGCATATCGAAAGGGTGAACCCGCTTTATTTAAATTCTGCCGAAGATGCCGTTACCAGGGCGGCCGAAGTGAAGGGAGTATCGGCCGTTATTTTTGAAGCGCCCTGTATCCAGATTACCAACCCGGAAGCAGCCTGTCAGATTAATGAAGAGAAATGTACAAACTGCAAACGCTGTATAAAGGAGCTCGGCTGCCCCGCAATTGTCCCTGACAACGGATATATAACGATTGATACGGCATTATGCAACGGCTGTTCTCTCTGTGTACAGGTCTGTCCGTTTCATGCGATAGGAGGTTCCGCACAATGAAAAACTGTTTATTAATCGGAGTAGGCGGTCAGGGAACCATCCTTGCCTCGAAGCTGATCGCACAGGCGGCTATGGATAAAGGCCTCCACGCACTCACTACAGAAACAATAGGAATGGCACAACGCGGCGGGAGTGTCGTAAGTCATGTCCGTATCGGCAAGGGAATCTATTCTCCTCTCATACCTTATCGAACTGCCGATCTTATCATCGGCTTTGAGCCCGCCGAAGCGGTAAGGGCACTGCCCTTTTTGAAGGATAACGGTATGCTGATCGTAAGCAGCAAGGCCGTCATGCCGGTTACCTCCGCCCTGTCCGGCAACACATACGAGAGCAGGGAAATGCTTGCTTTTCTGAAAGACAAAGTAAAAAACCTTGTAATCATTGACACGGAAGATATCTGTAACCAATGCGGCAGCAGCAAGGTTGCCAATGTGGCCCTGCTTGGCGCCGCAGGAGAAGCAAAGGTTCTGGATATCACCCGCAAGGATTTTGAAGATACGATTAACAGATTGCTGCCCGGCAAATTTATTGAGATGAATCTAAAGGCTCTGAACCTGGGTGCCGCAGGAGGGAAAAACAAATGAAGGATATGCAATTGCAAAGAATTAAGGAGCAGTTAAAGTATTTGACAAATTATGAAGGAAGCTTTTATCAGAATAAACTGAAGGGAATTGATGTGAACGGCTTCTGCTGCAAGGAAGATTTTGAGACACTTCCGTTTACGAATAAGGAAGAGCTCCGCGAAATATACCCTCTTGGCTTACAGGCGGTTCCGGACAAAGAGATCGTGCGTATCCATTCTTCTTCCGGTACTACCGGCGTCCCGATCATTATTCCGTATACCAGAAAGGACGTGAATGACTGGGCGGAACTGTTTAAGCGCTGCTATGAAACCGCCGGCATCACGGATTCGGACAGAATACATATCACACCGGGCTACGGCTTGTGGACCGCGGGGATCGGATTCCAGAGCGGCGCGGAGCTGCTGGGCGCAATGGTAATTCCTATGGGACCGGGCAATACCGAGAAACAGCTGAAAATGATGATGGATATGAAAAGCACCGTTTTGTGCGCAACTTCCTCCTACGCCCTGCTGCTTGCCGAAGAAATCGCAAAGCAAGGCATCAGGGATAAAATCCACCTGAAAAAAGGGGTAATCGGTTCCGAACGCTGGGGCGCAAAGATGCGTAAGAGAATCGCCGAGGAATTAGGCGTTCAGTTATATGATATCTATGGACTTACGGAGATATACGGCCCGGGAATCGGCATGAGCTGCGATTATGAATGCGGAATGCATTACTGGGACGATTACCTGTACTTTGAAATTATCAACCCGAATACCGGGGAGGTTCTTCCGGACGGTGAGATCGGCGAATTGGTAATTACCACGCTGCGCAAGGAAGGCGCTCCTCTCATCCGCTACCGCACCCATGACCTGACCAGGATTCTTCCCGGAGCATGCTCCTGCGGGCTGGATTATCCAAGGATTGATACCATTCTCGGACGTACGGATGACATGGTAAAGGTAAAAGGGGTTAACATATATCCCGGACAGATTGACTCGCTCCTGCATGAGGTGGAGGGTGCCAGCAGTGAATACCAGATTATGATTGATCACCTGAACGGCAAGGATATCCTTACCCTTTTTGTGGAAACAGACGGGAGTGTCGGCAGGAAGGAGTTTGAGAATTCCCTGAAGGCACATTTTAA
>JAEWSD010000187.1 GCA_023398615.1 Bacillota bacterium | reverse complement strand
GCCGCACTCGGCGAGCTGTAGGGATAAAGAACGGGTAAAGGAAACGACTGCACCCTTTGTCGAGGAATAATCGATCAAAAGAGGAGCACCGGCATAAGCGGTCACAGACGCCGTCGAAATTATGCTGCTGCCTGCCTTCAGATAAGGCAAAGCGGCCTTCGTCAAATAAAAATGAGGAAATATATTGGTCCGGAATGTAGCTTCAAGCTGTTCGTCGGAGATATCCAGAATGCTCGCCTGTGGAAACTGGACACCCTGGTTGATAACCAATATATCTAATTTGCCATAGCAATCTATTGTTTCCTTTATGATTTTCTTTGAAAATTCCGGTATTCTTAAATCGCCTGAAATGAGCAAAATATTTTGTCCATATTTCTTTACCATTTTTACGGTGTCCTGGGCATCCTCTTCTTCATGCGGCATATATACGATAACAAGCTTTGCGCCTTCCTTCGCAAAGCCAATGGCAACCGCACGCCCGATTCCGCTGTCTCCGCCGGTGATAATGGCTACCTTGCCATCTAATTTCCCGCTGCCCCGGTAACCGGGGTTATCGGATATCGGAATAGGATTCATCAGGTATTCCAACCCGGGCTGTATCGGCTGGTGCTGGGGCGGGAAGGTAACCGGCTGTTCCCTGCAAACCGTCTCATAGCCGTAATAAGAATACATTGGTATCATGACATAACACCTCGTTATGATGTTTTCACAACAAGATATTCATGGCTGCTTATCCCTGTGCGTTATGCTGTTTCCGTAATATCGATTACCCTCGTAAAGAAATCAAGTCCTTCCGTCTGATGTGAAATAACAATAAGAATCCCATGAAATGTTCCGTCCTTTAAGATATTGATTATCACGTTACGGGTTTCCGCATCCACATTCGAAACCGGCTCGTCCAGAATAATAACATCTTTACCGGACAGCATCGCTCTGATAAATGCGATGATCTGCGCCTGTCCTCCTGAGATACCGGATGTATTCTGACTGATATCCGTATCGAGTCCCTTGGGCAATCTCCCAATATAATTTTCCAATCCCAGGGACCGGATTAAGCCTTCAACATCCCTGCGGCCCTTCTCCCGCTGTCCGTACAGTATATTGTCCAGTACGGTCCCCCGGAATAAAAAGATACTTTGTGATACGATTCCAAAATGCCGCCGTATACTGTCACAATTGATTCCGGACGCATCGCCGCCGTTAAGCAATATCTGTCCGAAAGTCGGCTGATATAAACCAAGCAGCAGTTTGATCAGGGTGGTCTTGCCCGAACCGTTATCGCCTTGAAGAAGTACCTTGCCGCCTCTTTGAAGACTGAAATTCACATCCTTAAACACATCTGCCAGCTCTTCCTTATAACGAAATCCCACATGTCTGAATTCAAGCTCGTCAACCCGGCCTTCCAGCATAAGCTCCCTGCCGTAATTCTCATCCTCTCTGTCCAGAAGCTCAAAAATTCTTTCGATACTTAAGAAAACCGGTTTTAAGGTTGTACCTAAGGTTGCCAGCCCCTGGGTGCTGCCGAATACCTTTGCTATGTATAATGAAAAGGAGGTATACAGTCCGACCGTGAACTGCCCCTTTAAAATCAATATCCCTGAAATCAGCAGAATAAGAAGGCTGCCTGCTTCATTCAGGATAACAATATTCTCAAGAAGCATAATCATCGATCTGCTTTGCTTCATGCTGAATTTAACCAACTCATCAATTTTTTTCTTAAATTTCGACAGGTGCTTTTCTTTGCCGTTTAAAACCTTGATATCTTCAATGCCGTTCAGTATTTCAAAGCATTCTCCGCTGAGTATCGCATTGGATTCCATCATATCCTTCGTATTCTTCATAAACCCCTTAGTGGATGCCTTCGATACAAAAAAGAAGATCGGTGTCAGCACCAGGGCAATTACGGTTAGTTTAAGATTAATGAGAAACATCGAAAGAATAGCAAGGAAAGCATTCAGCAGCCCAAGAAACAGGCTTATTATAGACGGTGAAAACAGGCTTCCGATCGAATTACATTCCGCCAACCGCCCCTGGACATACCCTTTCTCCGTTACGGAGAGATAGCTCATGGGCAGGTTTATGATTTTCTCCATCACCTTATATCTCATCTCATTTACAACGGAATTATTAATCCGCACAAATAAATTCTCAGAGATCAGGGAGATTATATATTGCAGCAAATAAAGCAGTGCAATTACGCCGATATACAGATAGAACTCCCGGTAACTTTTACTGCCCATCAATACCTTATCAATTGAATACCCAATCACGTAAGGAATCGGAGCGGAAAGCAAAGAACTCAGAAGAATTCCCGCAGTTCCGGCAGCTATAATCATCCGGTAGGCTTTTAATACAGACTTAAGCCTTAAAATACTTTTTATTTTTCCCATACGGATTTCCTCCCCAAAGTAAAATCTCATCTTATCAAACCCTGCTTCCGGCATCAAATGCGGTTTTGGGTTCAGATCTCCACATCCTTTGAATAATCAATGTTGTCAAAACGAAATCCAAACATATGGAAGAAATCTTCCCAATAGCCGGTCAAGTCCGCCAGCTCGCTCAGGTTTTCCGTGTTCACCCGGTTCCATATCTCCATTACCCTTGCCTGCACGTCTTCCTGCATCTCATAATCATCCAGACGTATCCGGTTTTCCTCGTCTGCTACGGCCCCGGAAGGTTTCAGTTTATCATGGAACAGGCGGCCCATTTGTTCTATGCAGCCTTCATGGTTCTCTTTTTCCTTCATGACTTTATACAATATGGCAAAATACAAAGGTACGACAGGGATCGCGGAGCTGGCTTGCGTAACGAGTGCTTTATTTATACTGACATATGCTTTTATTCCCTTTGTATTAAATTCCTCCATAATCTCAACAGAGGTGCTATGTAAATGTTTCTTTGCCAAGCCAATCGTTCCGTTATAATAAATTGGATATGTCAGCTCCGGACCTATATAGGAATAGGCTATTGTTATTGCGTTGTCCGATAGTACGTCAGCCCCGGCCAGGGCAGTAATCCAATCCTTCCAGTCCTCGCCGCCCATAACCTTTACCGTCGACTTAATTTCTTCTTCCGTAGCCGGCCCGATTGTAACCTCTGTTACCGTATTGTCATTTAGATTCAGGGATTTGTCCGTAAATTCACATCCCACTGTTTTTAACACGGAGGCGTAAACCGTTCCGTCCTGCATAGTCCTTCTGGGTGCCGCCAGACTGTAAATAACCATATCAACCTTGCCCAGATCATTCCTGATCCGTTCAATAACCTGCGCTTTGATTTCTTCAGAAAAGGCGTCACCATTGATAGAAGCGGCGTAGTAGCCGTCCTTCGCGGCAAGCTCTTCAAAGGCAGCCGTGTTATACCACCCCGGAGTGGCAGTTCTGCGCCCGGAAGCAGATTTTTCAAACATAATTCCAAGCGTAGCGGCATCGCATGCATAGGTCACGGCAATCCTTGAAGCTAGCCCGTAACCGGTTGAAGCACCTATTATCAGTACCTTTTTGGGTCCTGTCGTTTTACCCAGCTTCTTTATATACGAAATCTGCCTTGCGACATTTTCTTTGCATCCTTCCGGATGAGCGGTTATACAGATAAATCCTTTGACTTTAGGTTCAATTATCATGTGCTACCTCTTTCCTGTCTGTTAATTTATATCATACAACATATACTAACATGCGGGGCTGCCGGATGTCAAAATTATTATTACAGTTCAGCCTATGGTACCGCGAGGCGTTTTTTGTGAGTGAAGCAAAGCGAAAGTCACAGAAAACCCGAGACATGTCTGTGCGAAATTATGTATTATGCATAATTTCTGCACATCATTTGTAATAGTTCAGTGTAAGACTGAACTGTTACACTGTAACGGCTATCTCAATAAAATCCTGAAATTTTCAGTTGACAAATTTCCAAACATCAGTATAATAAAAATTGAACAGTGTTCAGGAATGGAGTCCGATTGATTATGGGTAAAGCAGATCAGGTTAAAGAAAGCATCATGGAAACTACCATTGAATTATTAAAAAAAAGCGGCGGTAACATTAATACTATTACGATACGGGATATTGCCGCTCTGTCCGGCGTCGGTACGGGTCTTATCAATTATCATTTCGGAACAAAGGATCATTTAATAGAGCTCTGCGTTCAACGGATAATCAGCAATGTAATTTCCGCTTTCCGGCCCCGGATTGACCGGGACATGACAGCAGAAGAAAAATTAAAGGAAACTGCCAAACAGGTTGTTGATTTTCTGATGGCAAATCCGGAGATATCAAAAATCTCTATCCTCGGCGACATGGTTGCGCCGAAGCTCACAGATAATACGATGAAAACGGTATCAGGTTTCATGGCAACGGTAAGCAGCGGCAAAAACGGCCGGTCAGAGAACATAAAACTGTTGACATATTGCTTTACCTTAATTTTACAGGGAGTATTTTTAAGGAAAGATAGCACCGGGGATTCCGTTGGTTTTGATTTTAACAGGAAAAAAGACAGGGATATCTTTATCGATTTCATTATAGAAAGACTATACGAAGGAGAATTAAGTTGAAAGAAAAACACTTTCAACCACAAGTTTGTGCTTGCGCACCACAAACTTGATATGCGCAAAGAGCGTGCGCAAGAATAGAGGTTAAAATGAAAATATTACTGCTTAACGCCAGTCCCCATAAAGGCAATACCTGGATATTGATGTGTGCGGTCCGCGATGCGATCCTCAAGACAGATCCTGATGCCATCTTTGAAGAAATACATTTACATGAGCTGAACTTGCCGCTATGTCTTGGATGCAGCCTGTGTTTTCGTAAGGGACATAGCTTCTGCCCTCATTATTCCATGATGCAAGAGATACTTAACAAAATCGAAGAAAGCGACGGACTGATTTTCGGGGCAAGTACCTTTAATATGGCGCCGAATGCCCTTGCAAAGAATCTGATTGACCACCTGTCTTATCAGATGCACAGGCCTCAGTTTTTTCATGGCAAAGCACTTGCCGTATCAACGACAGGCGGAGTATTTGCCGAAAAAAACGTCAAATACCTGACTGCCACATTAAGAGGACTTGGCTTTAACAGCTGCTACGGCTTGCCTGTCGCCGCATATAGCTGGAATGCATACCGCCCTTCTTTAAGTGACAGAAAAAAAATCACTAAAATATCAAATAAATTCTATAAGGATGTGTCTTCCGGCAGGCTGCACCCGCCAAAAAACGGGCAGATTATAGGCTATAATATGTTTCGTGGCCTAGGCCTTGCCTATGTGGAGGGAACCGAATATGCTACGGCGGACGGAAACTACTGGACTGATCCTGCAAGGGCAGGCAGGTTATACGATGCATCCACTAAGCTTCCGATCTGCAAAAAGCCGCTGGGATATCTGTTTTATCATATCGGAAAATTACTCGGCAGACATATTACCGTGACTTATAAGAAGTAAATCCATGCGTTTCTATTGATTGCCTGTTTATCAAACAGAGGCTCTGCAGGTCAAACCTGCAAAGCCTCAAATTCATGTCTATTCTTCTGTCTCCGACCCGGTATCTTCAGTCGTATCGGCATTTCCCGTATCAACATTCGCCGTTTCATCCTCTAGCGCATCCGTGTTATCGGCACTATCCGGTTCAGGAGCCACAAAGTAGTATGCGACTACCGATATCGTATTACCCGATTTATCCTTAATATAATATATTACCTCGTATTTCTCATTCGATTTTTTACCTATGCCGACTGTGAGTTCATCTGTGCAGTCTCCTGAGCTGTTTGAAGCAGTAACACCCTGTCTCACATACTCTTCCGTTATCTCAGTGCCATAAGGAATATTATAATGGTTTCTGACACCGGCAATCTTAGTATCCTTAAAGCAGGTAAACTGTACCGTCTCCGTCGTCGTATTTCCCGCATCATCCGACAGGCTGTAGGTGAGGATATATCCGTAATCGGATAACGCCTGTACGGATACCTTAACATCATCTGTGGACAAGCTTGCAAAGTCATCCTTCACGGTAACGCCCTGTAAGGCGATCGCCCTGATTCCGGTCCTGCCCGATTTCAGTTGTTTCGGGGTAATTTCTCTATGGGCAATTCCTTCCATAACCGGAGCCATAGTGTCGATATAAGCGATGGCAGAGGCATTCCCCGTCAGCCCGTTATCCCCGGTAACAGAATAATTTATGGAATAGGAATGGTCCTTATTCTGTACGATATCAACCTTAATATCCTTTGCCGGCAGTTTCTTTGTAGACAGGTACGCCGCCACACCCTTTAAGGCAAAGCTGCGGTCAACAACGGTATCCATATTTATACTGCGGTCCGCAATACCTTCAAATCTCGGTTCCTCCAGGCATTTCTTAACGGTTACGGTAACACTCTTCTTAATTGATCTTCCAATTGCATCCGTAGCAGAATATGTAACCTTATACTTGCCTGCCTTATAGACATCGACCTTTCCGGAGACCTTAAGCTTAGAGGTAATATCCGTACCGGCAGTTGAAGAAGCCTTTACTCCTTTCAGAAGATTCAGCTTTGCTCCCCATTCTATGGATTTGTTAGACGCACCCGTAATAACCGGGGCATCGTCATTAAACGGATTCTCCTTGCTTGGATCCGTCGGATCCCAGCCCGTACCGCTCGGAAGCGTTATTGTATCCGGCTTGCCCAAAGGCCCCGGATCCTTATCACTGTAGATCTCCACCGTTGTTCCGATCTTGCAGTTATCGTATATCCATTTGGCATCGGCAACCGTAAGCCTGACGCATCCGTGGGAAGCCGCACTCCCCAGCTTATTATACTGGGTTGCCGATAAAGTTGAGGCATCCATCTTATAATACCAGACCGAATGAAACAATACGCCTTTGACGATCCGGGTCGAATACTGGCCCCATACGTCACCCATCAACAGCTTCCATCTATATTTCTCCAGAGTTTTAAAGGTGCCTAACGGAGTGTCGGTACCGGTTGAACATGTCATTGCTTTCACAGGCACCGTATAGTTTCCGTCTTCATCCTGCTCGTAAATTGTAACACAGTTCTGTAGTTTATTAATTTTGATATAATAGGGGGATTTTTCTTTCGCATATACCGATAAGTCTGCGGTTGAAAGGCCAAGAAATAAGCAGCCGAAACAAATTAAAAATATAATTTGTAATTTACATCTCTCTAAGATCCGTGTCATACTCTCTCCTTACTGTTAAGATTTGAGCTTACTTGCTACTACTTGTATATTTTACCATGCCAGAATAACATATAAAACGAATGTGTTATTCATGTGTCAATTGTATTTCAATATTGTTACGTTACAGTTCAACCTTACGGCTGAATTGTAACATTATTACAACGACTGGCTGTAATACAGTTTGTAGTAAAAACCTTTTTCCTCTAAAAGCTGCTTATGGTTTCCCTGTTCTACGATATCCCCGTTCTGCATAACAAGAATCGTATCGGCTTCCTTAATCGTCGACAGCCTGTGGGCGATTACGAAGCTTGTCCTGCCCTTCATCATCCGCGTAAAAGCCTTTTGTACCATGATTTCGGTCCTGGTATCGATACTGCTGGTCGCTTCATCCAGAACCAGCATCGGCGGATCAATAAGCATAACCCTGGCAATCGTTAAGAGCTGTTTCTGTCCCTGTGAAAGATTTCCGCCTTCCTCATCTATCAATGTATCATAGCCTTCGGGAAGGCGCATGATGAAATTATGTGCTCTGACGGCTTTTGCCGCTTCCATGATTTCTTCCCTTGCGGCATCCGGCTTTCCATAAGCGATATTCTCGGCTATGGTACCGGAAAACAGCCAGCTGTCCTGCAAGACCATACCGATTGATTTTCTTAAGCTGTCGCGGCCGACCTGACAGATATTCATGCCGTCAACCTCTATTTCACCCGAATTCACATCATAATAACGCATCAGGAGATTCACCAGTGTGGTTTTACCGGAACCGGTCGGTCCTACAATCGCTACCGTGCTCCCCTTTGAGACGTCGAGATTCAGCTTCTTAATCAACGGTACCTCCGGGCGGTAAGAAAAGCTTACATCTCGAAATGCCACATTGCCTTCACAGCCCGCCAGATCGGCTCCCGTATTCATGATATCGGTCTCCGGTTCTTCATCCAGCAGGGCAAATATCCTTTCGGCCGATGCAAAGGCCGCCTGAACCTGTGTGGTTATGGAAGTAATCTCATTGATCGGCTTGGCAAACTGATTAGAGTAGGTTAAAAAGCTCGCTATATTTCCGACGGTCAATTGTCCGGCAACCGAAAGCAAGGCACCGAGTACCGTTACCGATACATAGGCGATATTGTTTACCAGGCGGGTCGTAGGGTTCGTCATGGAGGAATACCATTGGGCCTTCTGTCCTGCCTTATAAAGCTTCCGGTTAATCTCTTCAAAATGTTCCAGGGAAATACTTTCATAACCGAAGGCTTTCACAATTTTCTGGCTCCCGATGATTTCTTCCACATAGCCATTCAATTCCCCAACTGCCTTTGACTGTTCCAGGAACATTTTCCCGGAATGCTTCACGATAAAGGATGCGATAAGAAAACATAAGGGGGTAATCAGGACAACCGCAGCCGTGATGGCCGGGCTGATGGTAAGCATAAACAGAAAGCTGCCCAGTATGATAACAATCGCCGACATCGCCTGTGTGATCCCCTGAAACAATCCGTCCGATATCGCATCAATATCATTGGTCAACCTGCTTATAATATCCCCGTGTGCCGTCCCGTCATAGTATTTAAGAGGCAGCGTATTCAATTTATCGAAGGCTTCCCTGCGAATATCATGGATCGTATTATTTGCCGCCGTATTGCTTACTACGGACATAAGCCATTGGAATAAGCTGCTTAACAGGAATAAGAGTAACAGCAGCAGAATGATCCGGAACAGCCCGGCAAAATCCACATTGCCCGCACCGACAATCCTGTCGATTGCCTTTCCTGTCAGCAGCGGACTGAATATCAGTAAACTGTTGCCTAATAACGAACAGATAAAGACAAGGGTCAGCTGCAGTTTATACCTGCCTACATAATTCCATATCCTTTTTAACGTTGATTTCTTCATATATATTATCCTATCTCCTGTGATTCACAGATTTCCCTATATTCCTCACAACCGGCAATCAATTCGTCATGCCTGCCGAAACCGGCAATCCTGCCTTCATTTAATACCAGTATCCGGTCCGTATGGCGTATGGTACTTACCCTCTGTGATACAATAAGTGTCGTCATCCCTTCGGTATACTCCCCGATTGCCTTGCGGACAGCCGCTTCGGTCGCCAGGTCAAGCGCGTTAAAGCAGTCATCCAGCAGCAGCAGCTCCGGCTTGCGAATCAATGCCCTTGCAATGGTAAGCCGCTGCCTTTGCCCTCCCGATACATTAACACCGCCTCTGGATATTACGGTATCATATTGATCCGGCATTCTGTCAATAAACTCGGAGGCCTGAGCAATATCACAAACCAGTCTTACTTCCTCTTCCGAAGCCTCCGGCCTGCCCCATCTTATGTTTTCTGCTATGGTCCCCGTGAATAAAACCGTTTTTTGGGGTACGACGCCGATCTTGCTTCTAAGGACTGACAGATCATATCTCCTCACGTCCGTTCCGTTCACAAATATGCTGCCCTTTGATACATCATAGAATCTCGGAATAAGATTCACAATTGTGGATTTACCGGAGCCCGTACCGCCGATAATGCCGATCGTTTCACCGCGCTTAACCTGAAACGAAATATCCTCGATATCATACCGGCTATCCGCCGCTTCTTCCGCCCCTGCCGTCTCGGAGGCCGGCTCCGTGCCGCGTTGTTCCCTGTAGCTCATCGAAACCCCTCTGAACTCCAAAACTATGTCTTCATGAACTGCTTCCTCCCGGAATTCCATACCGTCCTCCGCATCATATGAAGGACTTACTATACTTGTCTTTGTCTCAAAGACCTCGATTACCCTTCCGGCGGAGGCATACGCTTTTGTAAAAATAACGACCAGATTCGAAATAACGATCAGGGCCGCCAGTATCTGTGCCAGATAGCCGGTAAAGGCAATCACCTCGCCGGTAGTCATGCTGCCGGTATTAACGCGCACACCGCCGAACCAGAGTATGGCGCAGATTGCAAAATTCATGACCAGACTTGTCAGTGGATTCAGCAAGGAGGATATTCTCCCGACCTTAATCGCATTGTCGGCGTATTCACGGTTTCCGGCTTCAAACCTTGCCTTCTCATGGCCGATTCTTGCAAATGCACGGATAACCCTGACACCGTTCAGGTTCTCCCGAAGTATCAGGGCAATCGAATCCAGCTTCCTTTGCACATTGCGGTATAAGGGGACGGTCTTTTTCATTGTCAGAAAAAGAATAAGAATAAAAACAGGAAGAACGATGATCATAATAACGGCTAATTTCACATCCAGAAAAAAAGCCATGACCAAACCACCCATACACAGGAAGGGGGCACGTATTACCAAACGGATCAGCATGGCTACCGCCAGCTGGAGCTGGTTGACATCATTCGTAATCCGGTTAATTAAGGAAGAAGTGCCAAGCCGGTCCAGCTCGGTATTCGAAAAAGTCCCGATATGTTTAAACATTGCATTCCGTATATCGGTACCGGTTCCTTGTGATACAAGGGATGCGCTGTATTGGCAGACCAGGGCGCAGCATACGCCTACAACCGCTGTCGCCAACATCAGGCTTCCCATCAGCAGAATGTACCTCCGGTCATTGTTCGCCACGCCGTAATCCACTACTTTCGACATCAGAAGCGGCAGAAACAGTTCAAGAATCGCTTCCAGAAGCTTGAAGAAAGGTCCGATGATCAATAATTTTGTGTAAGGCTTTAAAAAATGCAGCAGTTTTCCCATATGTTATATCCTCAGTTCAGTAATATATTACTTTTAGTATAGTCGTATTGTTTTCCATTATAGCATTACTTTGGGATAATGTTAATATCAAAGTGATTTATCTTACCTTAAAAATGTTAATATATCATAGGAGCAGCTTACCTATGATATAAAAAAGACAACCGCAATTGCAGCTGTCTCTTAATTGTTATTTTGCCCTAGCCGTTATGCCGTTACTGTTCGCACCCCTGCCAAAAGCGGCAGTGATGTGAACAATAACACGCTTCGCGATGCACACAAAACGCAAAGACGGCGTTTTGGTGCGACAATTCTCCGGTTTTCTGTGACTTTCGCTTCGCTGCACTCACAAAAAACACGTCGCGTATACAGACTGTGAACAGTAACTTTACGCCTTCTTTCTGACCGGAATCCAGATTTCGCTTTCATAATTGTCTTTACTGCTGTCGCCATCCGGATCTACCTCAAAATCAATCCCTCCGGTATGCTCGTATTCCGACTGCGGAAAGAACTCCGAGTAAACTCTTTTCCACATATTCCGGATCGCCTCCGGCAAAGCACCTTTGCATTTAAACACCGCCCAGAACTGTTCCGGTATGGTCCATAGTTCAAAGTCCTCAGGAATTATAGGAATTATCCCGGTATCCGTATATGCCACACCGATACCGTACCGGAAGGTATCCTCGCCCGGCTTCTCCGGTTCGCATATGCCCAGCAGATCCTTTGTTTTTCCATATCCGTGTAGCCTCTGTATGGTACCGTCCTTCCAGCATTCCGACCAGAATCCGGGGATCTCCTGATTGTCGCTCTCTCCGATTATACCGATGTTAAAACCTTTTACCTTTGCCAGTACTTTAAAGCTATCCCGCTTCTCAATCCTGTATTCCATAACATTACCGCCTTCCAATATAATTTTTATCGACAAGCGGTTATAGAACTTCAACTTTGCTCCGGACCGGCGTGCCTGACTTGGAGTAATGCCGTGAAATCGCATAAAGGCCTTGGTAAAACTCTCCGGGGTATCATATCCATACTTAAGAGCGACGTCAATTACCTTGGCTTCCGAAACGGATAACTCATCGCCGGCAAGAGATAACCTGCGGTTCCGAATATATTCCCCGACAGTAATACCTGTCAGCAAGTGAAAGGTACGCTGAAAATGAAAGCTCGAAGAATAAGCCTTTTCTGCCGCCTTTGAGACAGAAAGTTCTTCTGAAAGATGATCTTCCATATAATCGATCGCATTCTGCAATCCCCTTACCCAATCCATATAACCGCCTCCTGACATATATATAGTAGCGCTTTCCCGGAAAGTCTTCCTGTCTTTTCGTGCTTTTATCTGTCCTATATTATTTTAATTCGAGATTTATATAATGACAAGTATAACTGCAGCAACGCCGTAATATTATTAACTATATCATATAGCCCGGATAGCATATTTTTATCAACAATTAAAATATTTAATTATTGTATTAATATATTTAATTACTTTCTTAAATTTATTAATATTCTTATTGACATCAATAATATCCGGGTGTATATTGAACCTATAAAACATACTAAGAAGGTGTGAAGGAAAAATGAGGTATAAAGCTCCCGGTAAATGTCCCGTATGCGGAGAAAAACTCTCCATAACAAAGCTTGGCTGCCCGAAATGTTCCACGGCAATCGAAGGCGATTTCCAGCCCTGTGAATTCTGCCGGCTTCCGGAAGAGGATCTTGAATTCGTCAAGGTATTCATCAAATGCCGCGGCAATATAAAAGATGTTGAAAAGGATTTAGGCATCTCCTATCCGACAGTACGCGGTAAGCTGGACGGCGTGATACGAAACCTTGGTTACGAGGTTACCGTAAAGGAAAGTATGAAGGATAAAGAAGCAAGGGAAAATGCAAAGACAGAAATTCTCGAACAATTATCCAAAGGTGAAATTACTGCAAAAGAAGCGGCGGAGAAGATCAAAAATCTATCATAAGTGTGAAGAAAAACCGTCTTCACACCTGGAAGAAATCCAAAATGAAGTTTTAGAAATTTTATTTTGTACTTCTCCCCTATTATTTGAAATGCGCGGAAGACCGTGCAAGAATGGAGGCTAAAAAATGAACGAGCGGTTAAAAATATTAGAAATGATTGAAAAGGGGCAGATCACCGCAGCAGAAGGCATGGAATTACTGGAAGCCCTCAACATGACGGACGATACCCTGCCGGCCCAAAACACTGCGGTAATAGAAAGGGCTCCAAAACGTAACTATAAGTATTTTAAAATAAAAGTTACGTCTGAAAATCAGTCGGTCAACGTGAATGTAAATATCCCCCTTCGTCTGATCACAACCATCGGCGAACTAGCAGGAAAGATGATTACATTGATACCGGCAGATGCCAGGAGGGAAATGGAGAATAAGGGAATTGACATTACAACTATTGATTTCGGCAGAATAATCGGAGAGATCATTGACGGTACACAGGACGATCCGAATATAATTGATGTGGAGGCCTGGGACGAAGAACACAAATCAATGGTAAAGGTAAAGATATATGTTGAATAGAAGATCCCAAATTCTTTGGATAAAAATCTGTTTACATGAGAAAAAGCCCCTTTATCTTTCCTTCCCGATTCCCTTATACATCTTTCAGGAACTGCTTGACAGTATCCTTGATTTACTGGAATTCGCCTGCCTGTTTATACCTCGCCGGCAATATGGGTCTTCCTCTTTACCGGCACCGGCGGAAACAACCGTATATCAACTAAAGACGGTTATTGCTGCGACAATGCAGCTGTTTGCCGCTTTACCGGAGGGTGAACCCTATGACCTGGTTGAAGTAAAAACCAATAACGCAGATGTTTCCATAAAATTGCGATAATAACTTATTTTCATAAGAATGGGAGTAAAAATGACAAAACTCAGTTTAAAATATTTTTCGATCATAGTAACCATTTATCTGCTGTCCCTGATGGTCAGCTCGGTCACCGTTGACAGTTTTCCGTCCCTGTTATTTATGGGCTTAATCCTTCTGGCGGTTAATCTGCTGCTGAAGCCGATCCTGTTACTGGTTACGCTTCCTTTAAACCTCATAACCCTGGGACTGTTCAGCTTTATTGTAAACGCATGGACTATTATGCTGGCGGATCTTTTCGTACCGGGAATCAATATGAACGGTTTCTTCAATTCCCTTCTGGCCGCGCTTATTATCGCTGTTATTCATAATCTGCTGCGCGACAGGAACAGAAGCGCCGAGAAACAATAATATCTAACTGCTCCCAATGGATTTATGTAACAGTTCAGCCTATGGTACCGCGAGGCGTTTTTTGTGAATGAAGCAAAGCGAAAGTCACAGAAAACCCGAGACATGTCTGTGCGAAATTATGCATTATGCATAATTTCTGCACATCATTTGTAATAGTTCAGTCGTAAGGCTGAACTGTTACGAACGGCAAGCAGGCTAAATGCAAGCCGAAAAGGTTGGGATTGCTTTACGAAGGGTTATCGTTTATAATGAGTGAAGTAAGCGCAAATGAAGAGGAGGATTATAACATGTATGAGAAAAGGCGAAGCAAGAGATTTCCGGTTGATCTGAAATTGGATATTTCTTCCTTGTTTAAACAAGA